>NZ_CP096658.1:2751273-3056970 GCF_023238445.1 Halorussus gelatinilyticus
TCCGTGGTTTCGGTTCGCCCGATTTTAAGGGTTTGCAACTGGGTTCGTGTCGGCGGGCGAGCCACGGAACCGCTCTCGATTCGGGACGACTACCGCTCCGCTCGCCACTCGTCGCGCAGGAGACCGTAGCAGAACATGTCGTGATACTCGCCGCGGAACCACGCCGCCTCGCGGAGCGTCCCCTCGCGCTCGAATCCGAGCGACTCCAACAGGCCGATGGAGGCGTCGTTGAAACTGCCGACCTGCGCGTTCATTCGCCGAAGGTTACGGTCCTCGAAGGCGTACGCTATCATCGTCTCGGCGGCGTCGGAGCCGTACCCCTGCCCGTGGTGTTCGGGCGCGAACCAGTAGGCGAGTTCGGCGTCGCGCGAGCGGGCAGTCTCGCTGGGACCGTACTGCGACTCGGTTAGCGTGACGATTCCCAACGGCTCGTCGCCGTCGCAGGCGAGGCAGTGGACGCTGCCCTCGCCCGAGACGACGTTCTCGAAGAACTCCTCGCACTGGTCGTAGTTGGTCGGATTGACGTCGAGGGCGGGTCGCCACACGCGAGGGTCGTTCATGCTCCGCTGGATGAACTCGATGTCGGACGTTTCGGCGGGTCGAAGGGTTACTTTCTCACCCTCCAGGAAAACTGGTCCAGGCATATCGAACGAGACGGAGGGCGCCGAGTAAGTGTTTTCTGAAATACGTGACCGAGTGTCGTCCGAACTCCCGCCCGCGGCGCGCCGTCTCCGTGCCGAGGTCGCGGGTGGTGGTTCGCAACCTTTAGAACGCGCCCGCACGGAGATTTCACCATGCGGTTGTTCCGGTCGAGCGAGATTCTCGGCATCGCCGAGGATGCCCTCCAGTTCGCCTTGGCGGCGTCGGAAGACGCCCACCCTCACGAGTACATGGGCTTCCTCCGCGGCGAGGACGCCCGGTCGCTCGGACTCGAACGCGACGGGACGGTCATCACCGACGTGCTGGTCATCCCCGGCACCGAGTCCAACAGCGTGAGCGCCACGGTCAAGACCAGCCAGATTCCCAACGACTTCAACTCGGTCGGGTCGGTCCACTCCCACCCGAACGGCGTTCTGAAGCCGAGCAAGGAAGACCTCGCCACCTTCGGCAGAGGCAAGGTCCACATCATCATTGGCTACCCATACGAGCGCGAGGACTGGCAGGCGTTCGACCGGAACGGCGACCCGACGGAACTGGACGTGCTCGACGTGTCGCTCCCCGAGGGCGAATCGTTCTTCGACTTCACACAGGCGGACATCGACGCGGAACTGGACTACGACTTCGACGACGAGGCGGACCCATAATGAGAGACGAGGACACAGCATGACCGGCGAGGACGCAGCACCGAGCGACGAGCAGAGCGCGACTCACGTCGTCGCACAGGGGACCTTCGACCTACTCCACCCCGGACACGTTCACTACCTCCGGGACGCCGCGGCGTTCGGCGACCGCCTCACAGTCATCGTCGCCCGCCGGGAGAACGTCACGCACAAGGAGCCGCCGATTCTGCCGAACCGCCAACGCCGCGACGTGGTGGCGGCGCTAGACCCCGTGGACGACGCCCGCGTGGGCCACCCCGAGGACATCTTCGCGCCCATCGAGGAGTTGGACCCGGACGTCATCGCGCTGGGTCACGACCAGCACCACGACGAGGCCGCCATCGAGGACGAACTCGCGCGGCGGGGCGTCGAGTGCGAGGTCCGGCGGGCGAGTCCGCGAGAGCCGGAATACGAAGGCGAACTCCTCTCGACGGGCCGAATCATCGACCGGATTCTGGACGAGCGCGGCGACTGACCGCTCGGCCTGCGACCGCTCACGTCGCTGCGTCCGACGTCGCCCGGAGATCGAACGCCACGAGTAGCCGCGGACTCCGACGGAGAGCGGTCGAGAACCAAGACCGCGGACACGCCGTCGTCTCCGCGCCCGGTCTGGCACCGCGAGTCGGTCGCGAGCGCAGTAGAAGACTTGTACCACGTCCAGACGACGCCGGACCCATGCCCTCCCGCAGACGATTCCTCCTCGGCGTCGGCCTCGCATCGGGACTCGCCGGATGCACCGGCAGCGAACGCTCCGATTCGACCGGGAGCGACGCGACCGGTCACGGAAACGGAACTCGGCTGACGGCCGACGGACCCCCGACGACCGGCGGGGGAACCGCGACCGACGCCGGTACGGCGACCGAACCGACGCGAGAGACGCCCCGACACGAAGCGGTCCGCTGGCGAGTCGCCTTCGACGCGCCCGTCGAGCGACGACCGGCCATCGGCGGCGACGCGGTGTACGTCGGAGTCGGGGAGGCCGGTCTCTCCGCGAACGGGAGCGATGCCCGGTCGAGCGGTTCGCTCGCCGCACTCGGCGCGACCGACGGGACGCCCCGATGGACGAGCGCGCTCCCCGCCGCGCCCGCGCGCCGCCCTCGGGTCCGCGACGGCGAGGTCTACTGCGTCGCGGGTCGAAGCAACGGGTTCCACGGCGTCGACCACCGCCTCCTCCGGTTCGGAACCGACGGCACCGAGCGGTGGCGGACCGACGGAATCGACCAGTTCCTCGACCTCCTGGCGGTCGGCGGCGGTCGCGCCTACCTCGGAACCTGCGACGACGCCCTCGGACTCGACGGCCAGCGACTGTTCGCGGTTGGCCGCTCGGGTGGTGACGCCCGGTGGTCGGTCGAGACCGGCGACGCCTTCGGGGGGAGGTACCTCGATGGGTCGCTGCTGGTCGGCCTCGGCGGTCGCGCGGTCGCGCGCCACGACGCCGCCACCGGCGAACGGCAGTGGCAGAAACGGGTCGAAGGCGTGAGGTCGTCGGACGGGTCGTTCGTCGTCGCCGACGACGCGGTGCTGGCCGGTGGACCTCCGGACGGCGACGGCCGACTCGCGGCCCTCGACCTCGCCGACGGGAGCCAGCGGTGGACCTACGCGGAGGGCGGCGGCCGAGCGTTCGTCCCGTCTGGCGCGGCACTCGCCGGCGACACGGTCGTCGGAACCGAGTACGACGGTCGCGTCTTCGCGCTGACCGTCGGAGACGGACGCGAACGGTGGGCGACCGACCTCGACGGTGAGACCCGTCGAGCGCCGGTGGTCGCGGACGGAACCGTCTTCGTCGGCGGGTATCGAAGTAACGCGGCCGACGTGATTCACGCGCTCGACGCGGAGACGGGAGCGAAGCGGTGGCGTGCCGACGTGCCCGGTTTCTCCGGGGGGATTCACCCGACCGGCGAGACGGTCGTGGTCCGGGCCGGCGACGGCCGGGCGGTGCGGTCGCTCGATGCGGCCGACGGTTCGGTCCGGTGGTCGTTCGAGGCGAGCGAACCGCTGTCGGCGCCGGTCGTCGGCGACGGCGGCGTCTACGCCGCGAGCGAGAGCGGAATCGTACGGAAGTTCGAGAAGTGAGCGACCGAACCTACAGCGAGTCCCACGCCTTCAGCGCCGTGGGCACTGAACCCACGTCGGCGATCCAGCGCGCGGCGATGGCCTTCTTTAGGAACTTCGCGGGGTAGGAGTTGAACGTCCGGATCGGAACCGTCACGCCGCCGGCCTGTACGTCGTGGGCGACCGCCTTGTCGCCGATGGAGATGACCGTCCCCTTGTCCTCGTGAGTCCACGTCTTGAGCGGCTGGTCGTTGATGGCGCGGGCGACGTTCTCGCCGACGACCTCCGCGGCCTGCCACGCCGCCTGCGCGGTCGGCGGTGCCGGGTTCTCGCCTTGGTCGACGATGGCCGAGTCGCCGACCGCGAAGACGTTCTCGTCGCTGGTCTGGAAGTCCGACTCGCAGGTGACGCGGTTGTGTTCGTTGTCGAGGTTACAGCCGTCGAGCGCGTCCTGTCCGGTGATGCCGCCGGTCCAGACGAACACGTCGTAGTCGAGCGGGTCGCCCTCGTCGAAGTGGATGGCGTCCTCGTCGGCCTCGGTGATGGGGTCGTCGGTCAGAATCTCGACGTCGGCCTCTTCGAGGTGACGTCGGACCGTACCCTGAAGCTCGGAGTCCTGTCCGGGCATGATCTCTTCGAGCGCCTCCACGAGGTAGATGTCGATGGGCGCGCGGTGCTCGTCGCGGTACTCCGCGATTTCGCCCGCGCTCTGGATGCCCGAGAGACCCGCGCCGCCGATGACGACCTGAGCGGGGTCGTTGCGCGAGGCCTGCGAGGCGGCCTCCTCGACCTGCCGGTGAATCTCGTGGGCGTCGTCGAGTCCCTTGAGGGTGAGGGCGTTCTCCTCCATGCCGGGGATGCCGTAGTAGGCGGTCTGGCTCCCGAGCGCGACCAACAGGTAGTCGTACTCGACGGCGTCGTCGCCGTCCAACTCGACGGTCTGGTCGTCGGTATCGACGCTCTCGACGCGGGCCTGCACGAACTCCGTACTCGGGCTGGCGATCTCGCCGACCGGAATCTTGATGTCGTCTTCGACGCTCGGGTCGCGGATGACGCGGTGGGCCTCGTGGAGAACGAGGTGGTAGTTGTTCTCGGAAATCCACGTCAGTTCCGCGTCCGCGTGTTCTAACTCGGCTTCGAGACTCTGGACTGCGCCTGCCCCGGCGTAACCCGCGCCGAGTACGACGACCTTCTCAGTCATACCAGGAACTCCGAAGTCCTCGGATACAAAGGCTTTGAAACCCCGGAACGAATGCGTGAGAGTCCCACCCACGAAAAAGTGGAAGACAGCTATCTGGTCGGGGACCGGGGCGTCGAAAGAGAGAGCGACGTTAGTGGTCGGGTTCCTCGGCGGGGGCTTCCATCGACTCGATTTTGAGAATCACGATGTTGTTGGTGTCGTCCTTTCCGTTCACCGACCCGGTGACGACGAGTTTCGAGAGCGGCGTGGGACCGACGCGGACGTGGTCGCCCTCGTGGAATTTTCCGAGCGACCCCCGGACGTGAATCTCGGCGCGACAGAGTTCCGGGTGGTGGACGCTGGCGAGGTCTATCTCTTCGACGTTGACGTCCTCGACGGGTTCGTCGCCGAGGAAGATGGGGACTTCGGCCTCTTGGTCCATGTCTTGGACTCCGAGGGCGTCGAACGCGTTGGCGGTCGGCTTGTACCCGCCCTTCGGACCGGGGACGCCTTCGACGAGTTGGAGGGCCTTGAGACTCTGCATCTGGTTCCGGATGGTGCCGGGGTTTCGGTCGACTTCGTCGGCGATGTCTTCGCCCTTGACCGCGTCTTCGGTCTCGCGGTGGAGGTCCACGAGCGCGCGGAGGATCTTCTTTTGACTCGCCGTCAGTTCGATTGTAGACATTAGCAAATCGTTGGCGATAGATTGGCTTAAATGCGACGAACCGAAGGACGGTACGCCAAAATTCGGCGAGTCGGACCGGCGCGCGTCCGCCTGCTTTCGAACGGAGGAGCGACAGCGATTTGACGGTGGCGGAGGTGGAAGCAGATATGCACGGAAAACGAGTCCTCGTCACCGGCGGTGCGGGATTCATCGGATCGAACTTGGCGAACCACCTCGCCGACGACAACGACGTTCTCGCGGTAGACGACTGCTATCTCGGCACGCCCGATAATCTGGACGAGGGAGTCGAGTTCCACGACGTGAGCGTGGTGGACGACGACCTGCCGACCGAGGACGTGGACGTGCTGTTCCACCTCGCGGCGCTGTCGTCGTACCCCATGCACGAGGAGGACCCGACGAAGGGCGCGCGCGTCAACGTCGAGGGCTTCGTCAACGCGGTCGAACAGGTCCGGGAAGACGGCTGTGACACCGTGGTCTACGCCTCGACGTCCTCCATCTACGGCGACCGGACCGAACCCTCGCCCGAGGACATGGAGGTGACCGCTCGGACGGGCTACGAGGCCTCGAAACTCGCGCGGGAACGCTACGGCGAGTACTTCGCGTACCACTACGACATGAACGTAGCCGGGATGCGCTTTTTCAGCGTCTACGAGGGCTTCGGCGGCGCGGAGGGACACAAAGACGAGTACGCCAACCTCATTGCGCAGTTCGCCGACGAAATCGCCGACGGCGAGGCTCCGGTCATCTACGGCGACGGCACCCAGACGCGGGACTTCACCCACGTCTCGGACGTCGCCCGCGGCCTCGAACTCGCCGCCGACCACGAACTCACCGGCATCTACAACCTCGGAACCGGCGAGTCCTACAGTCTGAACACGCTGGTCGAGCGACTCAACGACGAGTTGGGTACCGACGTCGAACCCGAGTACGTCGAGAACCCGATTCCGGAGAAGGTGTACGTCCACGACACGATGGCCGACGCCTCGAAGATGCACGAGGCGACCGGATGGGAACCCCGGATTAGCTTCGAGGAGGGCCTGAAACGCGTCTGTTCGTACTACCAGTAGACGAAGCGTCGCGCTCGCTCGGCAAGTCTCGCGGGAAGCGGAAATCACGTCTTCTTTACCCCGGCCCCTCCAACGCCGTCGTATGAACGAACAGGTTCGAATCATCGGCGTCCCGATGGACCTCGGCGCGGACCGACGCGGCGTGGACATGGGGTCGTCTACCATCCGATACGCCGGACTCGCCGACGAACTCGACGCCCTCGGTATCGACGTGACCGACGCGGGCGACCTGCCGGTCCCCCGCGCCGAGGAGCGCGACCCCGAGGCCGAGCAACCCGCCGAAGGCGAGGCGAAGTTCCTGCGCGAGACCGCCGACGTGTGTACCCGCCTCGCCGACGAGGTGGCCGACACCATCGACGCGGGCCAGTTTCCCCTCGTCCTCGGCGGCGACCACTCCATCGCCATCGGGACCGCCAAGGGCGCGGCCCGAGACGCCGACCTCGGCGTGGTCTGGTTCGACGCCCACGGCGACTTCAACACGCCCAAGACCTCGCCGTCGGGCAACGTCCACGGGATGCCGCTGGCGGCGCTCCTCGGCATCGGGGACTTCGCCGACACCGAGTGGGCCAACGCGCCGAACATCCGCGAGGAGAACGTCGTACTGGTCGGTCTCCGGAGTCTGGACGACGACGAACGGCGGGCCATCCGCGAGAGCGACGTGACCGCCTACACCATGTCGGACATCGACGAGCGCGGCGTCACCCCGGTCGTCGAGGACGCGCTGGACGTGGCGACCGACGGCACCGACGGCATCCACGTCAGCCTCGACATGGACTGGCTCGACCCGAAGGTCGCGCCCGGCGTCGGGACGCCGGTCCGCGGCGGCGTCAACTACCGCGAGGCCCACCTCGCCTTGGAGAAGGTCGCCGAGCGCGACGAGAACGAGGGCGTCCTCCGGTCGCTCGAAGTCGTGGAGGTCAACGCGATTCTGGACGAACACAACGAGACCGCGGAGTTGGCGACCGAACTGGCCGCGAGCGGGCTCGGAAAGCGCATCCTGTAGCGACGATTTCTCTCCGACCGACGGGCGCTTCGCGCCGTACACCGGCGGTCCGCGCCGGCCGCGAACCGGCACCGTGAAGACCGTCCCGCGAGCCCACTGTGACTAATGCCCGACTACGACGCGATTCTGTTCGACAACGACGGCGTGCTGGTCGAACCGCCGAGCGACGAGACCCTGCGGACGGCGGCCGAGGACGCCTTCCGCGCGGTCGGCGTCGAGTCGCCCGACGAGGAACACGTCGCGGAGATACTCCGCGGCGTCACGCCCGAGAGTCTGGATGCGGTCTGTGGCGTCTACGATTTGGACCCCGACGAGTTCTGGACGGCGCGCGACCGCCACGCGTCGGCGGCCCAGCGCGGCGAGTTCCGCGAGGCGACGCGAGCGCGCTACGACGACGTGGCCGCCATCGAGGAGCTATCCCACGACTTCGGCGTCGTGAGTTCCAACCAGCACGCGACTATCGAGTTCGTTCTGGACCACTGCGAGTTCCGCGACCTGTTCGACACCTACTACGGCCGCGAGTTGGGCCTCGAGAGCCTCGACAGGAAGAAGCCGAACCCCCACTACCTCGACCGCGCGATGGCCGACCTCGGGGCCGAGACCGCACTCTACGTTGGCGACAGCGAGAGCGACGTGGTGGCGGCCCACCGCGCCGGTCTCGACTCGGCGTTCGTCCGGCGCGACCACTGCCGAGGTGTCGAGTTGTCGGTCGAACCGGACTACGAGGTCACGGACCTGTGGGGCGTCGAAAAGATAGTGAACGGCGGGTGACGCCGCCGTCGGGCCGGCGCGGTCGCTCCGACTACCGCTCGACTACTCGATGGTCACGTCGTTGAAGTACGCGCTTTCGCCCGACCCGAGGTAGGCGTCGAAGCCGACCCCGCCCGAGGACCACGTCGTGTCGGTGGTCGAAACTTGGGTGAGTTGGCTCCCGCTACTGTCCAACAGCGTGAGGGTGTGAGTGCCGTCGGTCGCCCACTGGACTTCGAGTTCGTACCACGCGTCCTGCGAGAGCGCCGGGGTGGACCAGTCGGCCGCGAGTTCGGTACTCGACCCGCCCTCCAACCGGTAGAGCGCGAGGTTGTCGGCGGAGATGTTGACCCGCACGAAGTAGCGATTCGTGTGGTCTTGGACGCCGTAGCTCAGGTTCGTCTTGGCCGCGCCGCCGCTCCCGCGGACCCAGAAGCTCACCGTGTCGCCCGCCGAGGGGTAGGCGTTCAGCCCGGAGGTGCTGATGGCCTCGGTGTTCGTCCCGGCGTATTCGAGGGCGTGGGACCCCGAGTGAGTGGGCGACGAGACCACGCTCGCGCCGGAACTTCCGCGGTCGAAGCCGTACTCCGAGAGGTTGCCGTCCTCGAAGTCGTCCACGACGGTTGCGGAACTCCCGCCGCCGCCGATGTCCGACGGCTGAATCTCCGACCCGTTGACCGAGAGCGTGTAGTCGGTCTCGGCGTGGTCCGACGACCAGTTGCCGAGCGACCCGTCGTAGTCGTAGGTGTCGCCGTAGCCGTTGCCGGTGATGCCGTCGACGGTGTAGGTGCCGTCGCCGTTGTCGGTGATGGTGTCGGCGGTGCCGTCCTCCGCAGAGTTGTCGCCGTTGGAGAGATTCTTCGAGACGTTCCCGTACACGTCGAACGTGTAGGTCACGTCGCTCGCGCCCGAGGCCGCGACGATTTCGAGTTGGTCGCTCGAACTACCGCCGCCTCCCTTGTCGTTCTGAGGCCCGTTGGCTGCCCCCTCGGCGGTCGTCGGCACTCCGCTGGGGACGCTCACGTCGGGGCTGCTGCCGACGTTCGTCTTGTTGATGGTGCCGCAGTTGGTGTAGTACACGCCGTCGGCACCGCAACAAGCGTCCAGTTGCGAGTCAGTGACGTCGACCGTCGCGCACTCGGTGTCGTCGTCTTCGTGGAGACAGTTGCCCGCTTGGTCGTGTTCCAACAGCACGTCGCAGTTATCGACGGTCAGCGGGGAGCCACCTTCCTTCGCCCATATCCCGCGAGCGTAGGTGCCGCCGTTGTCCGCCGCGACGGGAACGTCGTCCACGTGAGCGACCGAGTCCTTCACGTACGAGTTGTCGCTGCCGATTCGGTACTGCTGGACGTTGTTGTTGCGGGCGTAACAGTTCTCGATGCGGACTTCGCCGCCCTCTCCGTTCAACCCGTTGTTTCCGGGGTCGCTCGCGTAGATTCCCTCCTCCAGTCCGCGGAGGTAGAGGTTCCGTATCGTGAGCGTCCCGGCGTGTTGTGGTAGACGTAACACGCGGCGGTACCGCCGTCGATGGAACCGTCCCCGATGTAACAGTTCTCGATGAGTCCGGTGTCCCCGCTGTTCGGGCACTCCGGTAGGAGGACGTGTTCTGCCTCCGGATGGTCGAGTCGGCCCTTGACACCGATGTCACGAACCGTCCAGCCGTCTCCCTCCGCGTAGATGGTC
Source organism: Halorussus gelatinilyticus (assembly GCF_023238445.1). Classification (GTDB taxonomy): domain Archaea; phylum Halobacteriota; class Halobacteria; order Halobacteriales; family Haladaptataceae; genus Halorussus; species Halorussus gelatinilyticus. The sequence goes on from NZ_CP096658.1 coordinate 2,761,013, forward strand.
ACGCCGGACTCCGACGCGGTAACGTCGAAGAGGTAGTTCTCGAACGTTTCGCCCGAGCTGACGGTGTACGTCAGGTGTTCGCCCGAACTGGTATTCAAATAAATATATCAGATAACGAAACGTCTGCCCCGGCGATTCCCGCTCGAAAATAGAGGCGTGCGCTGGCCGATTACTTCTCGCGCTCGACGGTCTCGGTCGGCCTGTCGCCGTTCGCGTCCGGCACCACGTCCACGGTGGCAACGCCGTCGTCGCCTTCGAGTTCCATCACTTTCACGCCCATCGTGTTCCGGCCGACCCCGGAGATGTCCGCGGCCCGAATCCGCATGATTTGGCCGCCTTCGCTCATGATGATGAGGTGGTCGGTCGGGCCGACCGCCTTGACCGACGTGACCCCTCCGTTCCGGTCGCCGGTCTTGATGTCCACGAGTCCCTTCCCGTTACGGGACTGCTTGCGGTACTCGGTGAGGGGCGTCCGCTTGCCGTAACCGTTCTCCGTGACCGTCAGCAGGTCCTGTTCGGTCTCGTCCTCGACCGCGACCATCCCGGCGACCGTATCGTCGCCTTCGAGGTCGATTCCTCGGACGCCGCGGGCGTTGCGACCCATCTCGCGGGCCTCGTCCTCGTCGAACCGAATCGACATCCCGTCGCGGGTGGCGACCAGCAGGTCGGTCGAACCGTTCGTCACCTTCACGTCCACGAGTTCGTCGCCGTCCTCCAACTTCGCCGCGATGATGCCCGTCGAGAGGATGTTGTCGAACTCCGAGGCCGCGGTCCGCTTGACGTAGCCGTCGCGCGTGACCATGCTCAGACACTCCTCGTCCTCGAAGTCGTCGGTGTTGACGACCGCGGTTATCTCCTCGCCGTCGTCCAGGTCGAGCAGGTTGATAGCCGACTTGCCCCGCGCAGTCCGGGACATCTCGGGAATCTCGTAGGTCTTCAGACGGTAGACCTGCCCCTGATTCGTGAAGCAGAGGAGATAGTCGTGGGTGTTCGCCCGGAACACCTTCGACACCCGGTCGCCCTCCTTGATGTCGCCGCCGATGATGCCCTTGCCGCCGCGGTTCTGGGCGTCGAACTGCGAGACGGGCATCCGCTTGACGTAGTCCTGCTCGGTGACGACCACGACCACGTCCTCCTCGGCGATGAGGTCCTCGCGGGTCACTTCGTCGGTGTCCTCGATGAACGAGGTCCGGCGGTCGTCGTCGTACTCGTCTTTGATGGCCAGCAGTTCCTCTTCGATGACCGCGAGGAGTTCGTCCTCGTCGCCCAGAATCGTCTCCAGGCGCTCGATTCGGGCCTGCACTTCCTCGTACTCGTCTTCGATTTCGGCGGCCTCCATCGATGTGAGACTGCCCAACTGCATCCGGACGATGTGGTCGACTTGGTCGTCCGAGAAGTCGTAGGCCTCCTGTAGCGCGGCCTTCGCGTCGTCGCGGTCCTCGGCGTCTTGGATGATGTCCACCACGTCGTCGGCGTGTTCGAGCGCCGTGAGCCGGCCTTCGAGGATGTGAGCGCGGTCTTCCTTCTCGTTGAGTTCGTACTGACTGCGCCGCCGGACGACCTCCTTGCGGTGGTCGAGGTAGTGTCTCAGGGTCTCCTTCAGCGTGAGGACCTGCGGTTGGCCGTCCACCAGCGCGAGGTTGATGACGCCGAAGGTCTTCTCCAAGAAGCTCTCGAGCAGTTGGTTCTTGACGACCTCCGCCATCGCGTTCTGCTTCAACTCGACCACGATGCGGATGCCGTCGCGGTCCGACTCGTCGCGGAGGTCCCGGATGCCCTCGATGGACCCGTCGTTGACCGCGTCGGCTATCTTCTCGACCATCCGGGCCTTGTTGGTCTGGTAGGGAAGCTCCGTGATGATGATGCGGTCGCTCCCGTTCTCGCGCTCTTCGACCTCGTACTCGGCTCGGACCCGGATGCGCCCGCGGCCGGTCTTGTACGCGGCGTGGACCGCGTTGTGGCCCACGATGTTCGCGCCGGTCGGGAAGTCCGGTCCCTTCACGTGGTCCATCAGGTCCTCGACGGTCGCGTCGGGGTTCTCGATGAGTTCGACGGTCGCGTCGATAATCTCGCCGAGGTTGTGCGGCGGGATGTTCGTGGACATCCCGACCGCGATGCCCGACGAGCCGTTGACCAGCAGGTTCGGGAACGCGGCCGGAAGCACGTCGGGTTCCTGCAAGCGGTCGTCGTAGTTGGCCGAGAAGTCCACCGTGTCCATGTCGATGTCGGCGAGCAACTCCTCGGCGATGGGGGCCATCCGGGCCTCCGTGTACCGCATCGCGGCCGGCGGGTCGCCGTCCACCGAGCCGAAGTTGCCCTGCCCGTCCACGAGGGGGTAGCGCATCGAGAAGTCCTGAGCCATCCGGACCATCGCGTCGTAGATGGGGCTGTCGCCGTGCGGGTGGAAGTTACCCATCGTCTCGCCCACGATGGACGAGGACTTCCGGTGGCTCGACCCGCTGGTGACGCCCTCCTCGTGCATCGCGTAGAGGATGCGCCGGTGGACGGGCTTGAGACCGTCCCGGACGTCCGGCAAGGCTCGACCCGCGATGACGGACATCGCGTAGTCGATGTAGCTCTGCTCCATCTCGTCTTCGATGCGAGCGGTGTCGATACGTGCAGCGTCCACGTCTGTCGGTTCGGGTACGTCTGAACTCATGTGTCGTGTTGGTGTCGGTGGTGTGTTCGGCTGCCGACGGTCAGATGTCCACCCATTCGGCCTCCGTCGCGTGTTCCTTGATGAACTGCTTTCGCGGTTCGACCGCGTCGCCCATCAGGACCGAGAACATCTTGTCCGCGGCCGCGGCGTCCTCGACCGTGATGCGCTTGAGGATGCGGTTCTCGGGGTCCATCGTCGTCTCCCAGAGCTGGTCGGGGTTCATCTCGCCGAGTCCCTTGAACCGCTGGACCTGCGTGGGGTTGCCGTCGCACTTCTCTTCGACGATTCGGTCGCGCTCCTCTTCGGTCATGGCGTCGTAGGTCTCGCCGCGGTAGCGAACCCGGTAGAGGGGCGGCTGTGCGGCGTAGACGTAGCCCGCCTCGATGAGCGGCTTCATGTGGCGGTACAGGAGCGTGAGCAGCAGCGTCCGGATGTGCGCGCCGTCCACGTCGGCGTCCGTCATGACGATTATCTTCTCGTATCGGGCGTCCTCGATGTCGAACTCCTCGCCGATACCCGTGCCGATGGCGGTGATGAGCGACCGAATCTCGGTGTTCTCCAGGATGCGGTCGAGGCGGTGTTTCTCGACGTTCAGAATCTTCCCCTTGATGGGGAGGATGGCCTGATTCTCCCGGTCGCGTCCCTGCTTGGCCGACCCGCCCGCGGAGTCGCCCTCGACGACGAACAGCTCGGAGTCGCTCGGGTCCCGCGACTGGCAGTCGGCCAACTTGCCGGGGAGCGCGGTCGATGCCAGCGCGTTCTTACGGCGGGTCAGCTCCTCCGCCTTCTGGGCGGCCTTCCGGGCCTTCGCGGCCTCGACGGCCTTCGAGACGATGGCCTCGGCGGTCGTGGGGTTCTCCTCGAAGTACGTCGAGAGTCCCTCGTGAATCGCCGACTCCACGATGCCCCGGACCTCGCTGTTGCCGAGCTTCGTCTTGGTCTGGCCCTCGAACTGCGGGTCGGGGTGCTTGACCGAGATGACCGCGGTCAGCCCCTCCCGGACGTCCTCGCCCTTGAGATTCTCGTCCAAGTCGCCCACGAGGTTGTTCTCGTTGGCGTAGTCGTTGACGAACCGCGTCAGGGCGGTCTTGAACCCGGTGAGGTGGGTGCCGCCCTCGCGGGTGTTGATATTGTTGGCGAACGCGTGGATGGACCCCTGCAGTTCGTCGGTGGCCTGCATGGCCACCTCGACTTGGATGTCCTGGTCCTCGTCCTCGAAGTAGATGACCTCCCGATGGAGCGGCGTCTTCGTCTCGTTGAGGTACTCCACGAACTCTCGAATCCCGCCCTCGTACTCGAAGGTGTCCGAGTTGCCGTCCTCGCGCAGGTCGGCCAGCGCGATTTCGACCCCGGAGTTGAGGAAGGCGAGTTCTCGCAGGCGACTCTCCAGCGTCGAGTAGGTGAACTCGGTCGTCTCGAAGATGTCGCCGTCGGGCCAGAACCGAATCTCGGTGCCGGTCTCCTCGTCGGCTTCGAGGTCCCGGACGCGCTCCAGCGGCGTGACCGGTTCGCCCTGTTCGAACTCCTGGTGCCAGAGCGCGCCGTCGCGCTTGACCTCGACTTCGAGGCGGGCCGAGAGCGCGTTCACTACCGAGACGCCGACGCCGTGGAGACCGCCGGAGACCTGGTAGGACTTGTTGTCGAACTTGCCGCCGGCGTGGAGGACGGTCAGAATGACCTCGACCGCGGGCTTGTCGTACTCCTCGTGGGTGTCCACGGGGATGCCGCGGCCGTCGTCGGCGATGCTGACCGAGCCGTCGTCGTGAACGTTTACATCAATCGAGTCACAGTAGCCGGCCAGCGCCTCGTCGATAGAATTGTCAACGACTTCGAAAACGAGGTGGTGCAATCCTCGTGCGTCGGTAGAACCGATATACATCGCCGGGCGTTTTCGGACGGCCTGTAAGCCTTCGAGGACCTGAATCTGCCCGGCCCCGTATTCACTTTCCTGACTCATAAAACCTGATTCAGGGTAGCAGTTCCTTCCTGATAAATCCCTCGCACACGCGCGCGCGAGACGGGTCACCCAGTTGAGAAAACGAAGCGAACGCGACACTTACTCCCCGGTCACGTCCGCTCGGTCGAGTTGACTCGCCTCCTCGACGGAGATGCCGCCCGTGAGTTGCCGGTAGGGGTAGGGCATCTCGATGTCCTCGGCGTCGAAGCGCTCCTTGACGCCCTCGACGTGTTCCGAGAGGACCGACTTGAACTTCCCCCGGCCGGGGTCGTCTATCCAGATGCGGGATTCGAGACCGACGTAGGAGTCGGCGAGTTCGGTCGTCCGGACCGTCGGTTCGGGGTCGTCCAGCACGTCGGGGAGCGAGCGGGCGTCTTCGAGGACGATGTCGCGGGCGGTAGCGATATCGTCGTCGTAGCCGATGCCGAAGACGAACTGGAGTCGGAGGCGGTCGTTGGCCATCGCGTTCGTGACCGCGTTGTTGGCCAGCGTCGAGTTTGGCACCGTGACGACCTCGTTGTTGAACGTCTCGACCTTCGTCACTCGGAGGTCCACTTCCCGGACGACGCCCGACGAGTCGTTCCACTCTATCCAGTCGCCGACCTCGAAGGGCTTGTCCTTGAGGATGAACACGCCCGCGACGAAGTTTGCGATCAAGTCCTGCGCGGCGAACCCGAGCGCCAGCGCCGAGGCACCGCCCAGCGTGGCGAACGCCGCCAGAAAGCTCCCGAACCCCGCGACGGTGAACGCGACGGCGACCGCCACGAACAGCGCGACCGCGCCCGCCGTCGTGGTCGCCAACTGCACGACCGCGGTGTCGAATCCGCGGGCCGACAGCGACCGCCCGACGAGCCGCACCAGCACGTAGCGGCCGAGGAGATAGACCACCGCGAACGCGACGACGAAGACGGCCACGTCCCAGAGCAGGTCGCCGAACTGAGCGAGGAACTCCTCGGTCGTGGTCGGCCACTCGAACTGCTGTAACGGAACCATCTCGTCCCAAGTCACCGACATTCGGTAAATGGATTCGGGCCGAAACGAGCGATTACGACCGGGAGCGGTCCGCACCGTTCGTCTCCTGCCGGCCGAGAATCCTCTGCTCGCCCGCGGTTGGCGGCGTTCGAAGACGCGCTCGGGACGCGCCGGCGATTCCGTTGCGTGAAACGGTCGTCGCCGTCCGAACGAGTGCTTGAAGCTTGCAACCGAAAGCAACGGATTTGGTCGCTTATCCCGCTCCCCGCGTTTGCTTTCGAAGCATGGTTCACGGCCACGGAGAGCGGAACATTTCTGACGAACAGCGCCGGGAGTTCCTCAAGGCACTCGGTGCCGGGGGCGCGGTCGCGGCCGGGGGCGCGACCCTCGGCGACGTCCGGGACGCAATCGAATCGGGAACGAGCGACGAACTCGCGTCCGTCGGCGAAGCCATCCGAAACGACTTGGCGGGGTCGCTCGACGCCGACCTGCTGGCGAAGGGACGCGCCGACCTCGCCGGTGCGGCGGCCGACCTGACCGCAGTACCCGACCGGGGAGTCCCCGGCATGAACGAGGGGCCGCGCGAGGAGTTCGCCGCGGTCGCGTCCGCCGCCCGCCCGACCTACGAACACCTCGGCGAAGTCGGCTTCTTCGAGAGCACGACCGAGCGACTGCCGGAGTTCGCGCCCGAGTACATCGAGGACAGCGTTCGCCGATTCGTCGTGAGCGACGGGGCGGCCACGCTGTCTGACCACGGCTTCTCCGAGCAGGAACTCGTAGACCTGCTGGCGACGGTGGTGGGCCACCGCGAGCGCATCGGCGAGCGCCACTGGGTCGCCACCGACCAACTCCCCCGCGAGCAGATGGAGATGGTCGAACACGTCCCCGCGATGACGAAGGCGGCCGCGGGCGGCGTCCTGCTCTGGTTGGAGGACTTGGACGAACACATCTGGACGAACGCGGTGTTACTGACCGACGACATCCTGGCCGACGCGGCGTGGGACGCCCGCGCGATGGCGGCCGGGTTCGACCTGATGGCCGACGGCGCGCGGCGCATCGCCGAAGCCGACGGTACGGGCGACGAGGAACTCGCGGGCTTGCTGTCGTCCGGGTTCGCGCTACAGACCATCGCGCAGAACCTGCTGCCCGAGGACGCCTACTGGATAGACGAGCAGGCCCGCGCCGAGCGAAACAACGACTTGGAGATTCCTAACTAACGATGCCCGCCGATATCGACCCCGAGAACGAGGAGATCGAACCGGAAGAGCGACCGCACTACATCGACACCGGGCCGGAGGCCCGCGGCGAGGACGAACACGTCCGCTTCATGCCGGAGTACGACACGGAGTTCGTCTTCGGCGGCGGCATCTCCGGGTGGCACGCGCGCCAGCCACAGCGGTTGGAGGGGCAGGTCAACCCGACCCTCAACCTGGAGGCCGGCAACCGGTACCGGGTCCGCTGGGAGAACATCGACGGCGCACCGCACAACTTCGTCATCCAGGACGCGGACGGCAACAGACTGGTGGGGACCGACGTGTACTCCTCGGAGGGCGCGACGGCTAACTTGGTGTTCACCGCGACCGAGGAGATGTCCCAGTACATCTGCACCATCCACCCCAACTCGATGGTCGGCAACATCGAAATCGCTGGCGAGGAGCCGAGCCCCAACGCACAGCAGGGCGGCCAACTCCAACAGCCGCCGGGTCCGGGTGCGGCGGAGGGCGACATACCGAAGCTCTCGGTGACGACGAACATGCTCCGAGAGGACGGCGAGCGCCGCGACTCGTGGCTCCACTACGACAAGGGGCTCGGCCAGCGCGGGTTCACGCCCGTCGACCGACTCGACCCCGAGAACGTCGCCAGCCTCGAACAGAAGTACACCATCCCGACCGACAGCGCGGGCATCGAGACGAACCCCATAATCGTCCCGAGCGACCCGCCGGTGATGTACTACACGACGAGCAACCTCTCCATCGTCGCGGCCAACGCCAGAAACGGGAAGAAGTACTGGCAGTTCAAGTACGCGCTCCCGGAGGACGCGGTGGGCCAGACCGGCCGGAACCGGGGCGTGGCGGTCTGGAAGGACAAGGTGTTCTTCGCCACGACCGACACGCATCTAGTGGCGCTCAACCGCTACACCGGCGAGAAGGAGTGGGACACCAACATGCTGACCGAGCGCCAGAAGCGCGAGATGGAGTACCCCAAGCGGATGTCCATCAGCCAAGCGCCCATCGCCTACGACGGCCGGATTCTCGTGGGCATGAGCGGTGACTTCGGGGGCTGGTGCGTCGCCTCCTCGGTCGATGCGGAGTCCGGCGACGTCCGGTGGACGGTCAACATGGCACCGGAGGACGCGTGGGTAGACGAGAGTTGGCGGTTCGCCAGCGCCGCGCCGTGGATGAGTCCCTCCATCGACCCCGAGACGAACAACGTCTTCTACGCGGTGGGCAACCCCTGCCCGATGATGAACGGACTCGTCCGGCCCGGACCGAACCACCACTCGAACTCCATCGTCGCGGTCGATCTGGACTCGGGCGACATCGAGTGGGCCAGCCAGCAGATTCCCCACGAACTGTGGGACTACGACAGCCACGCCACCCCGACCGTCTTCGACATCGAGGTAGACGGCGAGACCCGGCGGGCGGTCTCGACCGACCAGAAGGCCGGCTGGACCTACGTCTACGACGCCGAGACCGGCCGACTCCTCGAACGCACCGCGCCGTGGACCAAGCAGGACCACGAGTGGGCCGAACAGTTCCTCGCGCTCCCGCCGCGGGGCGAAGAGAACGCCGCGACCTGCTGGCCGGGCACCATCGGCGCGACCGAGTGGCCGCCGTGCGCCTACGACCCCGACACCGGCATGCGGTACATCGCGGCGGTCGAGGCGGCCCAGCGGGTGTCCTACGACCCCGACTGGGAGTACACGACCGAAGGCGACATCTCGCTCGCGGAGGGAGGGTCGCGGTTGGCCTCCGAGGACACGACCCACAGCGCGTACGTGCAGGCGGTGGACCCCGCGAGCGGCGACCTCGCGTGGCGGACCGAACTCCCCGACGTCAACCCCGAGTGGTCCCACTGGCGCATCTGGCCGGGCGGGACGACCGCGACCGCGGGCGGCGTCCTGTTCGTTCCCTCGTCGGGCGGGCACGTCTACGCGCTCGACACCGAGACCGGCGAGCGCATCTGGAGCGCCCAGACCGACGCCGACCGCATCACCCCCGCGCCGGTGGTGTGGGACGACCCGGTCGAGCAGACCCAGTACGTCGCGGTGGCCGCCGACGACGAGATAACCGTCTGGTCCTCCGGCGGATTCGAGGACTGACCGACCCGCAACCGAGCGTCGAGGCTCCTCTTTTTGCGACGTCACCGCTCGACTGGCGAGGCCCGGCTAAAATCCGGCGACCGTTCCGCGCCGGTCGCGTCCGTTTTGCCGGCGTAGTGACCGCTTCCCGACGACAGGTCGTCGGGACCGCCGCGCGACCGACGACGGTCGTTCTCCGGGGGTAAGCCGACTGTAACGACGCCCGCGCGGTCGTAATCCGCCTGTACTTCGGAACGGTGCCGACGGAGACCCGGAAGCGTCTCGGCCGTTTATCCCCGGCGTCGGCGTACCGAATCGCGGAATGAGCGACACGACGACACTGATAGCACTGATAGCGACGCTGGTCGTCCTCGCGGGCGGCGTCGCGTTCGGCGCGACCGGTTCGCTGACGGCCGGGACCGCCGATTCGGTCGGACAAGAAACGACGCAGACGACGACCACGACCACCGCGGAGGGTGAGGCCACGACCACGCTTCCCGCGGAGGCCCGGAGCGGCGCGACCGACGAGGGGACCACCACCGCCGCAGACGGCAGGACGACCGCCGCCGACAACGGGACGACGACCGCCGGAAACGCGACGCAGACGACCGCGCAGGCCGGCGGCCAGCAGGGAGCGACGAACGTGACCGCCCGGAACGTCACCATCGAACGGCTAGTCCTCCGGAACGTGACCGTCCTCGACACCAACATCGGGGAGCTGACGGTCCAGCACGAGTCGGGCGGGAACACGACGAACCGAACGTACAGCGACGTGTCGATTCGGCGCATCGAGACCACGGGCAACGTGACCGACCTGACGCTCACGAACGTCAGCATCAACAACGAGGCGCTGGCGACCGCGTTGGTCGGCGAGTCGGGCCGCCTGCGCATCGAGACCCGACTCGTCATGGACGAGGCGGTCCTGCGGAACCAGACCGTGAACGGTCTCGAAATCGAGCAGGCGACGGTCCGAGCGAGCGCGGCCGCGAACGTCTCGGTGACCACCGACGCCGGGACCGGTAACGCCTCCGGGACCCAGACCGACGGCCAGCCCGCCATCTCGGCCGAGAGCGCGGTCGTGGAGGAGGCGAACCTCACGGCGCTGAACGTCTCGGGCGTCTCGACGGGTGCCGAGACGGCGCAGGCGAACCAGACCGCTACGGAGACGACCGAGACGACCCAAACCACCGCGCAGGCGACCCAGACCACCGCGGCCGCGAGCGGAACGGCCCAGACCACCGCGGCCGCCGACGAGACGACCGAAACGCAGACGACTCCGGCGGAGGCCAGAAGCGGTGCCACGGACGAGGGAACGGCCACCACGGAGACCAATCAGACCGACAGAAACTGAACTCGGACGGAGTCGGGTTCACCGACACGACTGAGTTCGACCGGACCCGCCGACGGAACTGGGTCCGATCGGCCCATCCGCTCGGTCTCGCCCCGCGGTCTGCCCGAACGATTATGTCGCTGACAACCGTGGTTCCGACGGAAACGATGGGGGAGACACGACGACGATTCCTTCGAGCGACAGGTGCCTCGGCGGTCGGACTGACGGGAGCGGTCGGCGTCACGTCCGGCCAGTCGAGCGGCGTCTCGCTGCTGCTCAACTGGAAACCGAACGGGCTTCACGTGCCCTACTACGCCGCGAAGGCGCGGGGGTACTACGACGAGCAGGGCGTGAACCTGACCGGAATCGAGGCCGGGCAGGGGTCGGACTTCGCGGCCAAGCAGGTCGGACTGGGTAACACCCCGTTCGCCGTCACCGGCGCGAGCCAGATACTCAACGTCAACTCGCGGGGCCTCTCGCCCCGGTCGGTCGGCGTGATGATGCAACGGAGTCCGGTGGTGGTGTTCACCACCGGCGAGACCTTCGGCGGCGAGTTGACCAGCGCGGACCAGCTCGCGGGCAAGACGGTCGGCACCGGTCCCGGAATGGTGAAGATTCTCACGAAACTGCTCCTCGAACGGCAGGGCGTCCTCTCGGAGGTCGAACTCGTAGACACCGGGTTCGACACGGTTCAGCAACTGCTCAGCGGGAAGATAGATGCCGCTGGCGGCGTCTTCGCGGACGCGGTGGTCGCCCGCCGGAAGGCCGAGACGGTCTCTTCGATTCCGGTGGCGAAGACCATCCCGTCCTACGGCCACGTCGTGGCCGCGAACGACGAGTTCGCGGCCGAGAACCCCGAGACCGTCCGCGGGTTCCTGAACGCGACGGCTCGGGGCGCGGCGTGGGCGACGGACAACCCCGAGCGGGCGACCGAGGCGCTAATCGCGGCCAACCCCGCCGTCTCGGAGACCGCCGACGTCCAGCGCGCGAAGTGGGTCGAGATGGCGAGTCGGTACGTCCTCTCGGAGTCGGTCCGCCAGCACGCGTTCGGGTGGAGCGACGCGAAACCGTGGCAGACGATGTACGAGGCGCTCCGCGGGGCGGAACTCCTCGGCGGCGACGTGGACCCCTCGACCGTCTGGACCAACGAGTACCTCGACACGGACTACCGGTACGTCGGGGAGTACGCCGCGCAGGTCACGCCGCCCGAGTCGAATCAGACTACGACCGGCGGTAGCGGAGGGAACTCCACGACCACTGGTGGCGGGGCAAACTCCGCAACCACTGGCCAGAACTGATGACCGCCTCCGGGCCGCCCGCGCCCGACTCAGGGGCGTCAGGCGCGGACGTGTCGGGCACGGACGCGTCAGGCACAGGCGCGTCGAGTGCGAGCGCGTCGGACGCTCGCGTCCGACGCGCGGCCAGTTCCGCGTCCGCGCTGGGCGCGCGCGCCGGGCCGCCGCTCGCCGTCGCCGTCCTCGCGCTGGTCGCGTGGTGGGCCGCCGCCCGGACCGCCGCGGTCCCGGACGTCATCTTCCCGACGCCGTTCGACGTGGGCGCGGCGCTCGCGGCCCACTGGCCCGCGCTCGTCGGCGCGGCGGGCGTCACGGCGGCCACGGCGGGCCTCGGCGTCGGCGGAGGCGCGCTCGTCGGCGTCCTGCTGGCGGCGGCGATGACAGCCTCCGAGACGGCTCGCGCGGTGGTCCGGCCCTACGTCGTCGCGCTCCGGGTCGTCCCGGTCGTCGCCGTCGCGCCGCTGCTCTTTCGGTGGTTCGGCGACGGCGTTCCGGCGCGGGCGCTCCTCGCCGGCACGCTCGCGGTCTTCCCGGTGACGATAGCGACCCATCAGGGACTGGCCGCGACGCCCGACGAGTACCTCGCGCTGGCGCGCTCGGTCGGTGCCTCGTCGGCGGCCCAGTTCCTCCGGGTTCGGCTCCCCGCGGCCGCGCCCCAAGCGTTCGCCGGGCTGAAAATCGCGGCCGCCGCGGGCGTCGTCGGCGCGGTGGTCGCGGAGTTCCTGACGCTGAAGGCGGGCATCGGCTACCGCGTCTTCCGGGCCTCGACGCGGCTCCAGACCGCCCGGATGGTCGCCGCGCTCGGCGTGCTGGCGCTGTTGGGGGTCGCGTTCTACCTCCTGCCGGCGCTGGTCGAGCGTCGGGTCGATCGGGGGTAGGGTCGATCGGGGTAGTCACCACGAGAGCCGGTTCTCGGCCGCCGCGACCGCGCCGTAGATAGCCATCCCCTCCGCGAAGAGGACGACGACGGCCGCCAGCACCACGTCGGTCTGGACGTTCTCCGAACCGACGAGGACCAGATACCCCAGTCCCTCGTCGGTCAGAATCCACTCCGCCACGACCGCGCCGACGACCGCGAGCGCGGCCGACTGCTTCAGGCCCGCGAAGACGTCGGGGAGCGCGGCCGGGACCCGGACGCGGAGGAACGTCTCGACGGGACCCGCGTCCACCGACCGGAGCAGGTCGAGGTACTCCTCGGGCGTCTCCCGGAGACCCGACGCCGAACTCACGAACGTCGGGAAGAACGTGATGAGCGCGACGAACGTCGTCGCGGTCCCCGCGCCGGTTCCGAGGTAGACCAGCAGGAGCGGTGCGACCGCGATTTTCGGCAGGACGCGCAACGTGACGAGGTAGGGAGCGAGCGCGTGCCGGAGGAACGTCGAGTGGACCACGACCCCGGCCGCGACGAACCCCCCGAGGACGCCGACCGCGCCGCCGGTGAGAATCGTCTCCAGCGTAATCGCCGCGTTCCGGAGGTAGAGACCCGGCCGCGCGACCAGTCGGTCTGCGACGGCGACGGGGGACGGCAGGAGATAGGGCGGCACGTCCAGCAGACCGACGACGGCCCACCACGCGAGGACGCCGACGGCGAGCGCGCCCGCCGGGAGCGAGAGGGTCGCGGCCGGTACGCGGTCGGCGTAGCTCACGCCCTCTCCTCCGTCGAAATCGGTCCCGTCGCGGTTCCGGTTGGCGGGGTTCGGGTCAACGGGGTTCCAGTCAGCGGAGATCCGGTGAGCGGAGGCCCGGTCATCGAAGCTCGTACCCCTCGTGGAGCGCGGCCCGGACGCGCGCGACCTGTTCTTGGAACGCCGCGGTGCCGTACACGGATTCGTCGCGCGGTCGGGGGAGTTCCACGTCGAAGACGCCCTCGATTTCGCCGGGCTGGTCGCTCATCACGACGCACCTGTCGGCGAGGAAGACCGCCTCGGGGACGCTGTGAGTCACGAACAGGACGGTCTTGCGCTCCTCGCGCCAGACGCGCCGGACCTCGACGCCCATCTCCTCGCGGGTGAGTTCGTCGAGTTCGCCGAACGGTTCGTCCATCAGGAGAACCGAGGCCCCGAGGTGGAGCGCCCGCGCGATGGCGACGCGCTGGCGCATCCCGCCCGAGAGTTCGGCGGGTCTGGCGTCCGCGAACCCCGCGAGACCGACCGTCTCCAGCAGGTCGCGCGCTCGCTCGCGGTCCGGGGGCTTCCCGGCCAGCTTCCGCAGGAAGACGACGTTTTCGAGCGCGGACTTCCACGGGAGCAGGGCGTGGCGCTGGAAGACGAAGCCGAACTCGCCGGCTTCCCTCGCGCGGTCCGGCGGATGGCCGCCGACGCTGACGGTGCCCGCGGTCGGCGACTGGAGCCCGCCGACGACCCGGAGCGTGGTCGTCTTCCCGCACCCCGACGGTCCGATGACCGTGACGAACTCGCCGTCCTCGACCCGCAAATCCACGTCTGCGAGCGCCCGGACTCCCTCGAAATCGACGCTCACGCCGTCGAGTCGAATGGCCGTTCGGGGCGATTCGTCAGTATCGCCGTGTTGGTCGCTCTCGCGCTCCGATTCCGCCGTCGCTCGCGCGCCGGGTTCGTCTCCCGCCATCGAGTTCGTGGAACGTAACGACCCGGAGCCATAGGTGGCTTTCGCCCGCCGGGGCCGCGCTCGCACGACGACCCGCGGTTCGCGCGACCATCTCCGGTGGGGAGACTCGTCGGTTCGACGCGGCCGCTGGCTCTCGGCTACCCGACGGCGACGTCGAGTTCCCGGTTCGGCGACGCCGGAGTATCGAGGCCCGGACCGTAGTCACACGCCGGGTCGGCCTCGGGTGCGACCGACCAGTTGGCGAACAGCAACGAACAGCAGGTGCCGCCGGCCCGCGCGTCGCGCTGACACGGTCGAGCTACTGGTCGCGCGGAGGGTGTTCGACGCCCGCCCGCGGTTCGACTCCGGCCTCGACTTCGAGACGGCGCTCGACGGCTTCGGCGACGCCGTAGGCGACCCACCCGACCGCCGCCGCGAGGGTTCCCGCGCCGAGACCCGCGAGGAGGCCGGTCCGCCGGTCGCGCGTCCGCGACCCGAGGAGGTACGCGACCGCGAAGGAACCGCACCAACTCAGGAGGGCGCTGACTCGTCTGCTCATACCGGTCGTTCGGCGACTGCGGACAAAAGCGTACGCCTCGTCTCGGGGTCGGAACTGTAGAAAGCCCGGCCGCCGGCGACCGGCCGCATTCGGTCCGCCCGGACGGCGGTCCGCGTCACCGAGCGCGAGCGTCGCGCCGGGGACATCGCCACCGGAACATCGGGGGGTTCGACCCCGACGGAGGCCCTTCCGCGACAGTCGCGGTTCGGCGCTAAAGTGTATATAGAAATGCAAAAGCATTTTCTGGAAATGTAAGAGGACGCTGTAGATTTCTTAGCGTCGCCTGCTCCGCGAAGTCCGCAAGCGCAGGCTCGAACTCCGAGAGTCGGCCGGCGTGACGAGGGCCGCGTCGGGGTTCGACGCTCGGACGCGACTGGCAGAGCGTTCGCTGTTTCTCGGCGTCAGCGTCCGCGGGTGAACGCGGAGTTCCGGACCTCCGCGCCGCGTTCGTGGCGTTCACTGCGCTCGCGGAGTCCGGCCGAGAACGTCGCCGACCGCGAGCGAATCTATCGGAGTTCGTCCGCACGTCTGCTCCGAGAGGCGACCACGTCGAGACCCGGACTGTAGTAGTACACCGGGTCGGCGTCCGGTCGTGCGAAGCCGTGGGCCGTGAGGAGCGTGTTCGTCTCGACGTCGGCGGTAGCGTGGTACAGCGTCCACGGGTCGTGATCGACGGTCGTGTACCGAACCGACCCGTCCTGTGCCTCGGTGTGGAATCGGTAGCGCTCGACGAGAAACGCCGCGAACGGGTCGTCGGGTGCCGAGAACGGTTCGCCCGTCGGGCCGTACGTTCCCGCGTAGCGGGCGGGCCGCGAACCCGGATGCCGACGGCGACTGTCGAAGCGCACTCGGCCGTCGTCTTGGCTCAACGTGATTCGGGCGTAGTAGTAGGGCAGGTGGTGGAACAGGCGTGCGCCGAGGACGCTGGCGATACCCTGCGCGTCGAGGCTGAAGAAGTAGACGCTCGGGACGCCGTCGCGGGTGACGTACGTCCTGAGGTTGAGTTCGGGGAGCCGAATACCGAACGGTTCGGGGAACCCTTTCGGCCGGACGGCGACGTTAGTGAACGGGACCACCGAGAGCCACGCCGAACCGTCGTACACGTCGGGGACGAACCCGTCGGGCAGGTGGGCGTCCATCACCGCCGGATCGACCGGCCAGTTCTCGAACAGCAGCTGTCGCCAGCCCATCTCCAGCGCAACGACCATGGACCCACTCCGCGACCCGTACGAAAATCCTTTCGGGATACCTGATACTACCGACGCCGCGGTCCGAAGATAGGCGTACTGCCGGCTCACGCGGGGATTCGACGGGACGCCTCCGAAAGAACCGACGGCAGTGAGGGCGTATTCTCTATAGCAAAATAGGATTTCTCCATGGTTTTTACTTCCGCTCTGGCACCGAGAAGCCTTTAACATCTACGCGGCTACGACGTACTACAGAATGCCATCTATCCAGTCGACGCTCGGCGAGGAGGAGGGGATCGCCGAGGAGCTGGCCGAGAGCCAGCGGCAGATCTCCATCGCCGAGTTCTTCGAGAAGAACAAGCACATGCTCGGGTTCGACAGCGGCGCCCGGGCGCTGGTGACGGCGGTGAAGGAGGCGGTGGACAACGCCCTCGACGCCACCGAGGAGGCAGGCATCAAGCCCGACATCTACGTCGAAATCGACGACTCGGGCGACTACTACACCCTCGTCGTCGAGGACAACGGGCCCGGAATCACGAAAGAGCAGCTTCCCAAAGTGTTCGGGAAGCTCCTCTACGGGTCGCGGTTCCACGCTCGGGAGCAATCGCGGGGCCAGCAGGGAATCGGGATTTCGGCGGCCGTTCTCTACTCGCAGCTGACCTCGGGCAAGCCGGCCAAGATTACCAGCAAGACCGAAGCCGGGTCCGAGCAGTACTTCGAGCTCATCATCGACACCGACGAGAACGAACCGGAGATCAAAGACGAGTCCGACTCGCCGCCCGCGGGCAAACACGTCAACGACACCCACGGGACTCGCATCGAACTGGAGATGGAGGGCAACATGCGCGCCCGCCAGCAACTCCAGCGCTACATCAAGCACACGGCGGTCGTCAACCCCCACGCCCGCATCGAGTACCGCGAGCCGGGGATGGACGAACCCCAGCAGTTCCGACGCGCCGACGGTGCGGAACTCCCCGCCGAGACCGAGGAGATTCGCCCGCACCCCCACGGCGTCGAGTTGGGGACCGTCCTGAAGATGCTGGCGAGCACCGATTCCCACAGCGTCTCGGGGTTCGTCCAGGAGGAGTTCACTCGCGTCGGCCGCAAGACCGCAGACTCCATCCTCGACAACTTCCGGGACCGGCACTTCGGCCGGGAAGCGGCGTGGCAACCGCCGCAGTCCCACGAAAAGTCGGACCTCGCACGCGCCGTCGCCAACGCGGTCTCGAACAAGAGCGCGGACGCGACCGCCGCCTTCGGCGACGAGGTGGCCGAGGCGGTCACCGCTCGCAACCGCGTCGCCCACAGCGAACTGGTCGAAATAGTCACCGAGACCGCCGAGTCGGTAGGTGAAGACTACGGCGAGACGTTCGGCGACACGGTACAGGAGAACGCCGTCGAAGCCGCGTGGGAACGGCTCACCGAGGGGCGCACGAGCGACCTCTACCAACTCGTGGACAAGGCGACCAGCACCCGGAAGGACGACGAGACGGTCCACGGCCTCGCCGAACGCCTCGCCAAGCGCTTCGAGAAGGGCCGCGAGCGAGACCGAGCGACTCACGACGAACTGCGCGAGTACGTCGACAAGGCCGCCGACCAGACCGAGGAGTACGACGACGCGACCGTCGGCGACACCGCCCGCGAGAACGTCGTCATGGAGGTCTGGAACACGATGGTCACCGTCCCCGACGCCGTGCCGAAGGTCGGCGATTTCGTGGACGACCGCGACATGTCCAGCGACCTGCTGGAGGCGATGACCGAGACCGACATCATCTCGCCCCCGACCAACTGCCTGTCGCCCATCACCGCGGAACTCGTGGAGGCGGGGCTGAAGAAGGAGTTCGACGCGGACTTCTACGCCGCCTCGACCCGCGACGCCGACGTTCACGGCGGCGACCCCTTCATCGTGGAGGCCGGAATCGCCTACGGCGGCGAGTTGGAGGAGGACGGCAAGGCCGAGGTCCTGCGATTCGCGAACCGGGTTCCGCTGGTCTACCAGCGCGGGGCCTGCGCGACGACCGACGTGGTGAAGTCCATCGGCTGGCGCAACTACAACCTCAGCCAGCCCGGCGGCTCCGGCATCCCGAACGGTCCGGCGGTCATCATGGTTCACGTCGCCTCGACCAACGTGCCGTTCACCAGCGAGAGCAAGGACGCCATCGCCAACGTCCCCGAAATCGAGGACGAAATCGAGTTGGCGATTCGGGAGGCCGCCCGCGAGTTGAAGTCGTACCTCAACAAGCGCAAGTCCCTCCAGAAGCGCAAGAAGAAGCAGAACGTCATCGCCTCCATCCTGCCGGAGATGGCCGAGAAGCTGGCCGACGTGACCGGCCAGAGCGAACCGCAGTACGAGGACGCGCTGGCCCGCATCATGAACAACGTTCTCGTGGAGCGCGAGGTGGAGGACGGCACCGTCAAACTCTCGGTCGAGAACAACTCTAGCACGAACGCCTCGCCCGAAATCACCGACATCGTGAGCGTCGAGCCGCGGAACCTCTCTGACGGCGCGACCGCCGTGGACATGGACGGCGAGTGGTTCGTCAAGTGGTCGCCGACCGTCGGGAGCGGCGACGAGGCCGTACTGGAGTACGAAGTCGAGGGAGAGCCGACGTTCGACCCGGCGAACGTCGAAGGAATCGAGGACCCGAAACTCACTAACAACTCATGAGCGCAGACAACGAAGCAGAAGCCCAAGAGAAACTCATCGACCTCGCCGCGGAGTTCTACGACCAGTTCGAGCGGGGCGACATCCCCGAGATGTCGGTCCCGACCCGGACCAAGAGCAACATCGTCTTCGACGAGGACGAGAACGTCTGGGTGTACGGCGACCGCGAGAGCACCCGGAGCGCCAACAGCGTCCGGGGCGCTCGTAAACTGTTGAAGGCGATATACACTATCGAGTTCCTCTCCGAGCAGTTGGAGGCGGACCGCTCTTCGACCCTGCGTGAACTGTACTACCTCAGCGAGAGCTGGGACGTGAACGAAGCGCAGTTCTCCTCGCAGGACGAGTCGAACCAGTTGGTCGAGGACTTGGAAATCGTCTCGGAGGTCACCCGCGAGGACTTCCACATGCGCCCCGAGGAGTCGGGGGCGACCATCATGGGACCGCTCCACCTCCGCGAGCAGACCCGCCGCGGCGAGCGCGAGATTCACTGTCAGAAGGACGTCGGCGAGGGCGGCTACCAGATCCCGAACAACCCCGACACCATCGAGTTCTTGGACCACGACGCGGACTTCGTCCTCTGCGTGGAGACCGGTGGTATGCGCGACCGACTGGTCGAGAACGGCTTCGACGAGGAGTACAACACCATCGTCGTCCACCTCAAGGGTCAGCCGGCGCGCGCGACCCGCCGCATCACCAAGCGCCTCCACGACGAACTCGACCTGCCGGTCACGGTGTTCACTGACGGTGACCCGTGGTCGTACCGCATCTTCGGGTCGGTGGCCTACGGTTCCATCAAGTCCGCGCACCTCAGCGAGTACCTCGCCACCCCCGAGGCCCAGTTCATCGGCATCCAGCCCGAGGACATCGTGGAGTACGACCTGCCGACCGACCCCCTGAGCGACTCCGACGTCAACG
This sequence comes from Halorussus gelatinilyticus, assembly GCF_023238445.1. Lineage (GTDB taxonomy): Archaea > Halobacteriota > Halobacteria > Halobacteriales > Haladaptataceae > Halorussus > Halorussus gelatinilyticus. Next base: position 2,780,418 of record NZ_CP096658.1, read on the forward strand.
CCCTCGAATCCGAACTGGAGGACCCGCGCTTCCAGACCGACTACTGGGAAGAGCAGATAGAGATCCAGTTGGACATCGAGAAGAAGTCCGAACAGCAGTCGCTCGCGTCTCACGGGCTGGACTTCGTGACCGAGACGTACCTGCCCGAGCGACTCGAAGCGATGGGCGTGCTGTAGTCCGAAAACAGCCGGCGTTCCTCAGGCGAACTCTCGCTCGCTCTCCCGACCGTTCTCGTCGCTTTCTCCGACGCCCTCGCGGACGAACGGGTCGCCGTTCGCGCACGCTCGGCAGTAGGTGTTCTCGCCCTCGTGGAGCGTCTCGACCGGGATGCCGGCGAGGTAGCGCTTCTCGGCGAAGGTCCGGCGCACGCCGGTTCCGACCGGACGCGCGCAGGCCGAGCAGGGCCGGGTCGGTTCGTCGACGACGCGCTCGTCGGTCGTGCGGCGGCGACCGAACGTCGTCGGCGACTCGAACCCCGGCGCGAGTTGCGTGCTGAGCGGAATCGACGCCAGCGCCGCGAGCAGGCACGCGCCGGCGATGACCGTCGGCACGAGCGACGACGTGACCCACAGGAGCAGCGTCGCGACCAGCGCGAGACAGAATCCGAGCGTCAGCCCCGCGGCGACGCCGACCGCCGACTTCAGCGTCCAACGGCTGGCTTCGTCGCCCGAGCGGCGCTCGGTCCCGTCGGCGCGCAACTCGACGCGCTCGGCACCGGGCGAGTAGCGATACCACGCGTACAGCAGGTTGCCGACCGGACTGGTCGCCAGCAACAGGAAGGCGTGAATCCACGGCGACCCGAGCGTGCGGTTTATCATCACTACCCGGTCGCCGTCGTCGCGTTTCACGTCCCAGCCCTCGACGGCGTAGCGCTCGACGCGCCGGCGGAGGTCGGGGTTCGAGACCGGCGGACCGCGCGAGGAGGGCATCTCGGAGACGAACCGCTCGGCGGTCTCCGAACCGAGTCCCGCGGCGCGCTCGCTACCGGACGCGCTGGCGTCCGTCCTCCCGGCGTCGCTCGACTCCCCGTCCACGGCCGTCCCGCACTTCGAACAGAAGGCGTCACCGGGCGACAGCGCAGACCCGCACTGCGAGCAGAAGTTGGGTGTAGTCGGAGAACTCACGTTCTAACTTGCCGGAGCCGGAATAAGTAGATTGTGTTGGATTTCCGAGAGTCAGCGCGAGAATCGGACGACGGGAACGGCGAGGACTCGGAACGCTGACGGTCGATACTCGCCGTCTTTCGAGGTCCCCGAGCCCGGCCTCGCTACTTATGTCCGAACGCGTCGTAGCGCGCCCGATGGCACTCAGCGCACGCAACCGACTCGCGGGAACCGTGAAATCGCTCGACACCGAGGGGCTGATGGCGGAAGTCGTCGTGGAGACCGACGAGGGAACCGAAGTCACGTCGATAATCACCGGCAACTCCGCGGACCGACTCGGCCTGGAGGAGGGCGCGGCGGTGAACGCGGTCGTCAAAGCGACCGACGTGATGATAGAGAACGAGTAGCGGGAGCAAGGGAACCGGAGTACAGGTCGGTTCGCTCGCGGTCGAATCGGTCACTCGCGGTCGAGCCAGTCGTCACTCACGGTCGAGTCAGTGGTCACCCGCGGTCGAACCACGCGTCCAGCACTGCTTCGACGGCTTCGTCTTGCGACCGGACGTGTTCGCGCTCGGGGTCGCTCCGGTAGTCGAGGCTTCGCAGGTCGCCGACCGCCACGCGCTCGGCGTCGAGTCGCGCGGCCGCGGCGACTCGCTCGTCGTCCAGCGCGAACGAGTGACCGCCCGTCGCGCGGGCGTCGGGGTCCACCAGCGTCCGGACCTCGTCGAGCGCGTCGATACCGGCCTCGGTCCAGCAGTCGTGACAGCACCGGAGTCGGAGAGTGCCGCTGTAGTCGCCGACCGCGGTGGGAGCGAGACCGCCGTCCATCGCCGCGCCCCAGACCAGACCGAGCGATTCCACCGTGACGTAGCGGTCGTCGTCGCTTCCGCAGGCCGCACAGACGGTCGGTTCGTCGGCGTATGGCCAGTCGTCGGGGACCTCCATGTCGGGAAGATGGAAGACCGACGACAAATACGTACTCCTTCGAGCGCGGCGGACCGACTCACGCCGTCAGAAACGCCTTCACCGTCCTGTCGAACGCGCGCTTTCGCTCTTCGAACGCGCCGTGGCCCGTGCCGTCTACGAGTTCGAGGCGCGCGTCGGGGACCGCCGCGGCGGTTTCGCGCAGAATCTCCGGCGGGAAGAAGTGGTCCTCGGTCCCGCCGACGACCAGCGTCGGCGCGTCCACGTCGCCGAGTCGGTCGGTGGCGTCGTGGTCGAGACACGCCCGGCACGACACCGCAACGTCCGAGACGGCGGCCGGTTCCGAGAGGAGGAGTCGTCCGACGGTCCGAATCAGCGGCGGGTAGAGCCACCGCCGGTAGCCGGTGTACGTCACCGGAATCGAGTCGATGTAGGCGTCGAACCACCACCCGCGGTCGGCCCACTCGGCCCACCGACGGAGGGTCCGGCGTCCGGCCTCGCCGACGCGGTGGCCCGAGACCCCGAGGACCAGTCGGTCCACGAGGTCCGGCGCGTCGGCCGCGAGGTACTGGGCGACGAGTCCGCCGAGCGAGACGCCCAGCACGTCGGCGGGCGCGATGTCGTGCGCGTCCAGCAGGTCGGCGTACTCCGCGGCCATCTCGCGGGTCGTCGTGCCGGCGGGCAGGTTCCGTCGTCGGCCGACGACGTACACCGTAAACTCGTCGGCGAACAGCCGGTAGTAGTAGCGTTCGAGCAGGAGGCCCAGATACCTGGCCGGGCGCTCGGGTTGGAAGGCGTCGCTCAGTCCCGCGAAGACGACGAGGGTTCGGGGACCGGAGCCGAACGTCACGTAGGGGTATCGGCCTTCGGAACCGCGAAGGAGACCTCGTTCGCGTCCCATAACGGTGTCACGACGCCGAGAGAAAAAGCGGTTGGGGCGAGCGGGTCGCCGACGAGGGGCGCGGCGACGGTTGCGTCCTCACCGGAGCAGGACGGCCAGTCCCGCGAGCGTCCAGGCGACCAGTCCCAGCCCGTAGAACAGCATCTTGGCCCGGACCGAGAGGTCGGAACTCGACCCCGGCAGCATCTCCATGCCCTCGGTCAGCCCGCCCATTCCGGAGTCCTCTGCCATGCCGAACCCCGAGGCGGGCGCGGCCCCGGCCTCGCCCGCCCCCAGCACGACGAGGAGGACGCCCGCCCCGGCGAGCAAGAGCAGCGTGAGTCCCGAGCTGAAGACGAGGTAGGCGACGCCGACCGTCGCCGCCGCGGCGACGAGGGTGTAACTGACCACCGGGGCGACGAGAGCGTTCCAGTCCATAGCCGGAAGTTGCCAGTCGAGAACAAAAAGTTGGAGGGTCGCGCCTCTCGGGACCGAACCTACGCGAGGGGGAGTCCGAGACCCGTCTGTCCGCGGAGCCACCGCTCGACCGCCGCGAGCGGGAGGTAGCCCGCGACGTACAGCGGCGCGAAGAGGAAGACGAAGGTGAATCCGGGCGCGTCGCCCTGCCCGCTCCCGACTGGCGGGTACTCGACGAGGACGTGCCAGAACAGCAGTAACGCGGCCAGCAGCGCGACCGGACTCCGGAGCGGTAGCGGACCGCGAGCGCAATCGGCACGCCGACGGCACCGACTGCCCCGAAGAGCGCACCGGCAATCGTCAGCCAGAGCGGTGTCGAGAAGGCGATTTCAGACGACGCCGGAGGCTCCACGCGAGGACGAGGGCGGCGTAGAGCGCGCTCGCGAGTCCACCGAGGAAGGCGGCGCGGTGCCAGCGTCGGGACGAGAGCATCTTCGAATCGAACGACGTAAGCGGCGAAAATAGTTCTACGGGAGGTTACTCGTCCAACACGACGGGGACGCCGCGCGCGGCCACGTCCGCCGCGAACGCGCCCGAGTCGGCTTCGAGCGCCTCGAAGGTGTTGTAGTGAATCGGCAACACGAGGTCGGGGTCCATCCGTTCGGCGAGGTCGGCGGCCTCGCGGCGGTCCATCGTGAACGACCCGCCGATGGGCGGGCAGAACAGCGACACGTCGAGTTCGGCGTGGCCCGCCAGCGCGTCGGAGTCCCCCGGCCAGAACACCGTCACGTCCTCGGCGTTCCGGCCCGGCATCGTGAGGTGGTAGCCCACGCCGAAGCCCTCGGGGTGGAACGGTTCGCCGCTCGAATCGGTGTGGGGACCGTCGGGTTCGTTGTAGCCCGCGACCGACCGGACGATGACGTCGCCGAAGAGTCGGTCCTCCTCCTCGTCGACGTTCACCACGTCGTAGGGCAACTCGTCGAAGTCCTCCACGTCGCGGTCGATTTTGGGCGGGTAGACCGCCTCGTAGACGACCAGCGTGGCCTCCTCGCCCGCGACGCGCCGAATGCCGTCGGAGTCGTAGTGGTGGTCGTGCGTGACGAGGACCAGATCGCCGTCCTCGGGCCGGTAATCGCGCGCCTCGGGGTGGCCGACGTCCGGCGAGTCGGGCCGCCACTCACCCGTCAGGGTGCCGTACCGGCCGGGGTCGACGTAGACGACCGTGCCGTCGGGCGATTCGAGTCGGAGGCCGGCGTAGCCGAGCCACTCCGCGGTGAGTCCGTCGTGTCGAATCGTCATGTCGTCGGGTTGGAGCGCGCGAGTCAAAACGGTTCGGCATCGGGGCGACTGTGGAGTTGTTCCTGCGACGATAATCGTCGTCGGTGTGAAAGTAACTTCACGAGATTCGGTAGAGACCGGTTAGAAAGCCCCGCACGCTCGCGGTCGCTCCGCGGGATATTTCGGGCGCGCAGTTCTGCGCGCCCGAAATACTGGCCCGCGCAGGGACCACGACGAACGCCGGAAGACAAACCGCGTCTTCCGAGGTCACACTCGCTTCGCTCGCGTGACCGCGAGCGCGCGGCCCCTTTCAGTCCGCCGGAAGACGGTCCTGTTCGGCCTCCGGCCTGCGCGGGCTGCGACTTCCGAGTCTGCGCTCGCTCCGCTCGCGCAGACACCCAGACCGGTTGTTCGTGGCGTCGGGCGTTCGCTGGTGGTCTGCGTCGTCGGGCGTTCGCTGGCTGGCGATCGGCCGGCAATCGCGGTCGAACCGGTCGCCGGCGTCGGGCGGTCAGTTCGGGCGGCGGAACGCCCGGAGCGTGTCGCGCTTGGTCGTGCGACACTCGACTTCCGCGAAGCCCAGTTCGGTGAAAATCCGGCTCCAGTCGCGGTAGTACAGCGGGAACTCCTCTCTCACGTAGTTGACGCCGCGGCGGGCCTCTTCCTCCACGTCGTCGGGAACGTCGTCTTCGCCATCGCCCTCGGTGCGAGAAGCGGTCGCGTCGCCCTCTTGCGACTCGCCGTCGCGGTCCTCGTTCTCCACCGTGAGAAGCGCGTCGTCGGTGATTCGGGCCAGTTCCCCGAAGACCGCGTCGTCGTCGGGATGGATGTGCTGGAGCGTCTCGACCGAGAAGACGGCGTCGAACCGCCGGTCCGGGAACTCCGGGGCGGCCGACTCGATGGCGTCGTGGTAGAAGGTCCCGGCCTCGGCGAGGTCGGGGTAGGCGTCGGCCATCACGTCGAAGGCCTCGTCGTTGATCTCGACGCCGTGGAGGTCCTCGAAGCCGTGGTCGTGGAGGTGCGCGAGGTGGCGGCCCGAACTGCACCCCAGTTCGAGGACCGCCGCGTCCGACCCGACGAACGAGTCCAGTAGGTCCAAAATTAGGTCGCTCGTCTCGTTGGGACCGTAGTAGGCGTAGTAGCTCGGCGAGTACTCCCCCGACCGTTCGGCCCACTGTTTGCGGACTTCGTCAGAATTCACTACTGTCGGAACGGACCGCTGGCGTAAAGTCCCACCGGCTTCGGGACGTATCGGAGAGCGACCCGGCCCGCGACCCCGCCGATTCGGGCGCTCGCGCCGCCGGTCTTTTCCGACTCGCCGCCGCAGTTCCCGCGAGATGGTCGTCTCGACGCTGATTCCGGTCGTCGTCTTCCTGGTCGGCATCGCGCTGGTCGTCTGGAGCGTCGAGGAGTTCGTCGAACACGTCGCCGAGGCCGCGGTGAATCTGGGCGTCTCGACGTTCCTGCTGACCGTCGTCCTCGCCGGGACCGACCTCGAAAACGCCGTGTTGGGAATCGCGGCCGCCGCGGGCGACCTGCCGGACGTGGCGCTGGGCACCGTCTTCGGCGAAGCCCTGTTCGTCCTCGGCGCGGCGGTCGGACTCGCGGGCGTGGCGGTCCCCTTCGAGGAGTCCACGCCCCGCGAGTATCTGGCGCTGACCGCGCTCTCGCCAGCGCTCCTCGCACTCCTTTCGCTCGACGGCCGACTCTCGCGGCTCGACGGCGCGCTCCTGTTGGTCGCGTTCGCGCCGCTCCTCTGGGCGGTGTATCGGTTGGAGTCGTCGCGCTCGACGCGGTTTCTGGAGGCCGAGGACGCCGAGGAAATCGAGGCGGACGGGAGAGGTGCCGACGCCGACGTTGACGCCGACGCAGACGCCGACGCCAATACCGACGCCACCGCGGACGCCACCGACGACGCCGACGACGCCGACGACGAGCGCGAACTGCTCGAAGTCGGTCTCGTCCTGCTCGCCATCGTCGGGATGACCGCGGGGTCCCAACTGGCCGTGATGGGTGCCCGCGACATCTTGGCCGCGTTCGACCTCGTGGGACTGGCGTTCGGCGCGACGGTGATGAGCTTCATCGCCAGTCTGGAGGAGCTACTCCTCACGGTCGAACCCGTCCGCGAAGGGCGGCCCGCCGTCGGCATCGGCAACGTCGTCGGGAGCACGCTCTTCTTCGTCACGGCGAACGCGGGCGCGATCGCGCTCGTCCGGACCCTCGACCTCTCGGCGGCCGTCTTCGCGGTCCACTGGCCGTTCTTCCTCGGGGCGCTGGCGCTCGTGCTGGCGTTCCTCTTCCGCGGGCGCGTCGGCCGGGCGGAGGGCGCGGTCCTCCTCGCGGTGTACGCGGGGTACTGGGCCGCGAACTACCTGCCGTGACCGGCGTCCCATCACGCGGACGATTCGTCCGCGTCGCCGGGTCGGACCGTCTCGACCGGAATCCCGCGCTCGCGGAAGCGGCGCTTCGCGCGCTCGAACTCCGACTCGCCGTACGAGAGCAGGCCCGAGGGCATCATCACGTCGCGGCGCTTCACCCCGCCGCCGCGCCAGTAGCGGACGACGAACCGGGGTCGGGTCAGCCAGTCGTCGCCCTCGACGGCGGCGACCGACTCCACGTCGTGGAGCGGGATGCGGTCGGCCGACCCGACCCCGCGGCGGCGATTGACCGTACGCCCGACGACGAACAGGACGGTGACGGCGAGCGCGCCGACCGCTATTGCTCGCCAATCGCCGGCGCGGACGACCCGAACGGCGGCGACCGCGAGCGCACCGTACAGGCAGATATACCCCGCGAGAAGCGGTTTGTTCCCCTCCCAGTAGCGTCTGGCTTGCAGATAGAGTCCAGACTCTAGGCGGAGTTCGTCGTCGGTCAGCACGCACCGGCCGCGCTTGGTTCGGAACGTCTCCACGGGAGGTCGCTCGGGTGAATTTGGGCGTTACGGGGCAAGAAATTACTGCCGAGACGGGGGATTCGGGAGGGCGGTCCGTTCGCCTTCGACCGCCCCGCCTTCGACCGGGATGCCGCGCTCGCGGAGGAGTCGAGTCGCGCGCTCGAACGCTTCGCCACCGTAGGCGAACCGGCGGGACGCCATCAAGAGGCGTCGGCGCTCCGGTCCGGGGTCGTCGTCGGAGTCGCTGTCACCGAGGTAGTCGTCGGGGTCGCGGTCGTCAGTTCGATACTCGACGACGAATCGGGGATTACCCCACGTCTCGTCTACTTCGATGCGCTCTATCGCGTCGATCGGAATGCGGTCGTCGGTCGAAAACCCGCGGTAAACGCGGTAATAGGCGCGAGTGGCGACGAGAACGCCGATACCGTTTCCGGCGGAGGCGAGGAGCGTGGCCCAATCGCCCTCGCGGACGAACTCGACGCCGTACAGCAGTAGGAGTGCTGGCGTGAGGGCGTAGACGAAGGCGAAGAGGAGTTTGCTCCCTTCCCAGTAGCGTCTGGCCTGCGTCAGGAGGGTGGCCTCGACGCGCAGTTCGTCGTCGGTGAGGACGACCCGGCCGGTCTTCGTCCGGAAACTCGCCACGTCGATTCCGTCGACGCCGATTGGGGAATAGTTTACTGCGGTCGCGCGGAGTCCGGGCGTAGCAGAAGTCAGACGGTCGCGCACTACTGCTCGTCGGCCAGTCGCTCGACGCGCGCCAGCGAGTCCGCGCTCTCGGGGTCCTTGTCGTCGCGCACGCCGAGGAACCGCGGGAAGCGCAGGGCGTAGCCCGACGAGTAGGTCGGGGACTCCTGAATCTCCTCGTAGCCCACCTCGAAGACGACTTCCGGGGCGATTTCGACCTCTTGGCCCTCCTGCTTGCGAACGTGGGGTTCCAGCAGTTCGGTCAGTTCTTCGAGTTCCTCGTCGGTGATGCCGGTGGCGACCTTCCCGAGCGTCTCGAAACTCTCGCCCGCCTCGACGCGCGCCGAGAGCAGGAACGTCCCGAGGAAACTCGCCCGGCGGCCCTCGCCCCACTCCGCGCCCGTGACAACGAGGTCGAGCGACTCTACGTCGGGTTTCCGCTTGAGCCAGTTCTTCCCCCGGCGGCCCGGCGAGTACGTCGAATCGGGGTTCTTGAGCATGATACCCTCGTGGCCCGCGTCGAGGGCCTCGGCCTCTATCTCGGCGATTTCCTCGGGGTCGTCCGTGATGTGGAGCGACGAGACCGCCGACGCTTCCGACCCGTCCTCGGCATCTGACTCGCTCTCGGCGTCGAAGACCGATTTCAGTCGGTCGTGGCGCTCGGGCAGGGGCGTCCGGAGCAGGTCCTCGCCGGCGGCGTGCAGGCAGTCGAACGCGAACAGGTCGAGTTCCACCTCCTCGCGGGCCCGTGCCACGTCGTGCTTCCGGCGGAATCTCCGCAGGACTTCCTGAAACGGCAGCGGGTCGCCGTCCTCGGTGGCGACGACTTCCCCGTCGAGGATGGCCGGTCGGTCGAGGCGGTCAGCGACGTACTCGGCGATTTCGGGGAGCGGGTCGGTCACGTCCTCCATGTTCCGCGAGAAGATGGCGACCTCGCGGTCGGCAGTGGCGTCGCTCCGGGTCGGGTCCGCGCCGTCGTCGGCGGCGTCCCAACTCAGTCCGTCGGGGTCGTAGTGAATTTGGACGCGCGCGCCGTCGTACTTCCACTCGACGGCGGCCTCGTCCCAGTCGTCGAGCGCGTCGGCGACGGTTCCCGCCTGCGCGAGCATCGCCTGCACCGGGCGGCCGAGTTCGAGGTCCATCGCCGCGAGGCCCGACTCGCCCTCGTCGCGGGCGACGCGAGCGACCTCGCCGTAGTCGTTCGAGACCTGGAGCGCGCGCTCGACCGCCTCGACGGGCACCTCGAAGGCGTCGGCGGTGGCGTCGCGGACGGTGCCCTCGCCGACGCCGATGCGCATCTCCGAGAGGACGAGCCGGGCGAGATAGCGAGCCTCCGCCGAGCTAGCGCGGTTGAACAGCGCGAACAGCACGTCTATCTTCTTGTCCTGACTGCCCGACCCCTCGGCGGCCGCGAGCGCGTCGAGTTCCACGGCGACTTCCGCGACGGTCAGGTCGTTCGCGTCGGTTCCGCCGGAGCCGCCGCCTGCGCCGCCCGCACCGCCGCCGGTGAACGCGCCCAGTCCCTGCTGGCCGCCGAAGTCGTAGCTCGCGGCCACCTCGCCGACGTCGCCCACCTCGGCGAGGCGGTCCTCCACGTCGTCGGCCGAGACGTTCGCGCCGGCGGCCCGCGCGATGGCCTCGTAGCAGTAGTTCGGCCCGATGTCGAGCGTCCGCGAGGACCACGCCGGGAAGACGCGGCCCTGCACGAACCGGGCCAGCACGGGGAGGTCGTCGCCGGCCTGCGCGAACAGTCTCGTGACCCGCTCGGTGATGTCGGTGTCGGCGCTCAGCTCCTCGATTTCGGCGGCGGTGTCGGCGAACTCCCCGAATTGCATCGTGCGTGGGTAGTGGACTGGCGAGATTAAATAGTTCGACTCCGGCTTCGGGGCGTCGTCTTTCGGCGGGGGTTGGTCGTGAGTTCTGACGAGTCTGGGATGGAGAGCGCGAGGGGGCGAGAATCGAGTCGGCAAGAGAGCGACGGTCAACGACGAACAGCAGAGAGCTAGCTTCAGGCTGGAGCACAGGAGTCTGCCGCAACCGTACCGCGCCGCGACCGCAGGCCTCACGCCTCCCCAACCTCCTCACTCCCTCGCTCCGCTCGGTCGTTCGTCCCTCGCGCGGTTGGCGAGTCGCCAGATGGCGACGCGCCAGCGCGCGCCGACCGCACCTGTTCGGGTGTGGTCTGCGCTCACCTACGAGCCGGAAATACGTCTTTGGAGAGTAGGAACACTGCTCCGGAGAATCGAAATCGGTGTCTCACTCCTCGACTGCTAGCTCTCGGTCGTCGCCGAGCGCGTCGTCCATCGCGCGGACGAGCGCACGGCCCTTCGCCAGCGTCTCCTCGTACTCGGCGTCGGGGTCCGAGTCGTGGACGATGCCCGCCCCGACGCGCAGGTAGTAGCGGTCGCCGGCCCGGACCAGCGTGCGGATGGTCATGTTCAGCGTCGCGCGCTCGTCGAACCCGACGACGCCGATAGCGCCGGTGTAGGGGCCTCTCCGAGTCGATTCGAGTTCGTCGATAATCTCCATCGTCCGGGGCTTGGGCGCGCCGGTGATGGTTCCGCCGGGGAAGACGGCGGCGACGGCGTCGGCGACCGAGGCGTCGTCGCGCCGGCGACCCACCACCTTCGAGACGGTGTGCATCACCTCGGAGTAGCGGTCGATGCGGCGGTACTCCGCGACCTCCACGGTGCCGTACTCGCAGACCTTCCCGAGGTCGTTGCGCTCCAAGTCCACGAGCATCGCGTGTTCGGCGTGTTCCTTCTCGCTGTCGAGCAGTTCGCGCTCTAGTTCGCAGTCCGCCTCGGGCGCCTCCCCGCGCGGTCGGGTCCCGGCGATGGGTTCGGTCACGAGTCGGTCGCCCGCGCAGTCTATCAGGAGTTCCGGACTGGCGCTGACCAGATCGACGCCGGGGAACTCCACCAGCGCCGAGTAGGGCGCGGGGTTGACCCGCCGGAGCGCCGCGAACGCCGCGACGGGGTGGACCGCCGCGTGCGCGACGAGTCGCTGGGAGACGTTCACCTGAAACGTGTCGCCGTCGCGGACGAAGGCCTTCGTCCGACGCACGCGCTCGGCGTACTCCTCGCGGCCGACCTCGTTGCGGAACGTCGCCGACTCCGCGTCGGCGGGCGGACCCTCGATTTCCGCGTCGCCCTCGCTCGCCCGACGGGCGAGGTCGCGGGCGCGCTCGACGGCCCGGTCGTACGCCGCCGAGAAGTCCTCGTCCGGCGAAATCCGGGGGCAGCAGGTCACGCGCAACTCCGTCTGCTCCCCGTCCCGGGGTTCGCGCCACGCCGCCACGCGGTCGTAGACGCCCAACTGGAGGCGCGGGAGACCCCGCTCGTCGGTCGTCGTCTCGGGCAGGTCCTCCAACTCGCGGGCGAGGTCGTAGGAGAACCACCCGAACGCGCCGCAGGGGTAGGGAACCTCGCAGTCGCCCCGGACCAGTCGCTCCGCGTCGAGGAGGACGTCCAGCGCCGCGAACCCGTCTGGCGTCGTCTCGGAGGCGTCGGTCTGCACCCACCGCTCGGGGTCGGTGGCGAAGTAGCCCCACCCGTCCTGTCCACCGGTGGTTTCGAGGTAGACGCCGCCTTCCTCGTCACGCGCCCGGCGGTAGGCGTCGTAGGGGTCTCCGACCGTCGTCCGGACCTCGACAGGGATTCGGGCCGGCGCGTCGAGGGTCGCCGCGAGGCGCTCGAACGCCTCGCGCGAGGTAACCGTTCGCATCGTCACGGAAGAGGGTATCGGGCCGGCGGTTATCTGACTTCGGGTTCGCTCTGGCGTCGGGTCGCCGAAAAGTGAGAAATCGCGCCAGCGTCGCGCTGCGGTGGCGCTACTCCTTCAGATGTAGGTTGTTCACCTGCGCGCCGAAGTTGGCGAACGCCGGGTCCACGATGTCGGGGATGTACCCCCCGAACTTCGCGGTGTTGAGCGGCCAGCGGAACTTCGCGTAGTCCCGCAGGACGTAGGGCATATCGAGATAGATTTTCTCGATGGCCCGCGCGGTGAGCCTGTTGCGCTCCTCGGCGTTCATCGTCGTCCGGGCCTTCGAGAGCAAGTCGTCCGAACTCCCGCCGTAGAGGCCGTAGCCCGTCGAGTTGTACATGAACGAGTCGGAGTTGCCGTCCTTCGAGTGGTCGTCGGCGTTGTCGCTGTGGAAGAACGAGTAGGCCGAACTGCCGAACGGCCCGGTGCCGCCCCAGCCCATCGGGTAGATGTCGAAGTCCTCCTGATAGTAGACCTTGGAGGTCATCGTGTTGAACGACAGCGCTTGGGTCTTCACCGGGATGCCGACCGACTTCATGTTGTTCACCCACCGCTGGATGGCCTTGGCCTCCTTCGGTCCCTTCTTCGGCGGGTCGATGAACATCGTGATGGCGTCGCCGTCCATCGTCTGCGGGATGGTCTGGCCGTCCACGCGAAGCTCGCGGTCCGCGCCGTCGTGTTCGCGCAGGACCTGCGACTGGACCGGACCGAACGAGTAGTCGTGTTTCGACTCGGAGCGACTCGCGCTGACACCCGAGAGGCTACCGGGGTAGTCCTTGCCGACGTAGGTGCCCGACGAGCCGTCGATGACCTGTCCTTCGGTGAGGAACGACCGGACGCCCTCGACGTCCGGCGTCGGGCCTTGGTCGGCCGACCGGAAGTCGAAGGCGTCGGTCGCGGGGTGGGTCAACATCTGGTCTTCGCCGGCGAACTGGAAGTCCGGCCGGGGCTTTGGATAGCCGTTCGACTGCACGAAGTCACCCTTCCAGACGTAGCCGCTCATCAGGCGCTGGACCCAGAAGTAGTCGTCGTACAGGAACGCGACCGCCTGCCGGAACGTCACGTCGTCGAGCGGTTTGCGCCGCAGGTTGAACGCGTAGTACGAGAAGCCGCTGTCGGTCCCGTTGACCAAGCTCATCCCTTGGTTCTTCTTGACCTGCGGAATCTTCGCGGTCTTCATGCTCCCGTAGTGGGTGTCGATGTTCCCCTGTAGGAACGCGTTGGTCATCGCGGTCTCGCTGCCGAACACCTTGTAGTTCACCTGGTCGATGAAGGGACCGCCAGCCCGGAGCTGGTCGTGGTTCTGTTTCCACTCCAGCGTGCTGAGCGTGTCGTAGTAGTACTCGTTGTCGAAGACGACCTGCATCGACGTCGCGGGGTCGAACCGGGTGAGTCGCCCCGGCCCGAGTCCGACCGGCCCGTTGTCCGGGTTGGCCGCCATCGGGTCGTACTGCTGGTAGTTCTTGCCCTCCCACTTGTGCTGTGGCAGGAGCGGAATCTGTAGCTGTTCGGACGCCCAGACGCCGACCGGCTGGCTCAGCTTCAGGTGGAAGTCCCAGTCGCTCCGCGATGACTCCTCGATGGACTCCATCGGCGACACGGCCGCGGCGTAGTTGCCCGGCTGGTTCTCCATGTAGTAGCGATACGTGAACAGCACGTCCTCGGCGGTGAAGTCCTCGCCGTCGTTCCAGGTCAACCCGTCCCGCACGTCGAAGTACACGTCGGGCTTGGCGTTCTGCCCCGAGGTGTTCTCGACGGTCCAGTCGGTGAAGACGTTCGGTCGGACCTCGCTGGTCACGGGGTCGAGCGTGGTCCCGGTCTCGTACACCCTATCGACCGCGACCGCGGCGTAGACCGACCCCAGCGTCAGGATGTTCGACGTGTCGGGTTGGGAGCTCATCCCGTAGACCAGCGTGCCCCCGGTCGGAACGTCGCCCCCCGATTGCCCGCCCTCGGTGGTCGTCTCCTGCGATGCTTGGTTACCGCCCAGTTCTTTGGCCGCACTCGGTCCCGCCAGCGACACCGCGACCGCTCCCGCCCCGCTCGCCTTTAGGAACCTGCGCCTGCTCTCCGTTGGTTTCTCTGCGTCGGTATGCCTTCCCGGCATAAACGCATTAACAATGATTATAGATGTAAGGCTACTGGTTAGAACGCCTCTCGCAGGGATTTGGATGAGATTCGATTTGTGACAGAGAAATGGTAGCCGGGGTTTCGGGTGGTCAGTCGAGGGGGAACGTGCGGTTGATTGACCGGCCGACAGGCGCATGCGGGCGCGACCCGCGAGTGGTCGCACCCATCCACGCGAGGTCGTGCTGAGCGGAGCGAAGCACGGATCGGAAGACGCGGTTTGTCTTCCGGTGGCCGAGCATCGGAGCAAAGCGAGAAGCGCAGGCGGTTGGGGAGGACGAGGCGCGGTGTGGAGCGGTGTTGTGCAGTATAATGTGCTCAAGCCTAACGCTGGCTTCCCTGCGCAAACTGTCTCTCTCGTAGCCCAAAGCAATCAGTTCGCCGAAGCGATTCGTTCGATAGCCATCGAACTGACGAAAAAGAGGTTGCTGGAGTCGGAATGACGAGTGCAAAAAATTGGGAAAAGCGCGAATTTACGTGTTGACTTCGGATTCGCCGATGACTGCCGTCTTGTCGCTACCGGATGCGTGCCAAATTACTTTCACCGTATCGCCATCCGAGAAGGTACTGCTGTTAATGGTGAGCGTATCACCAGCAGTGATGTCGCCGCTCGGGAAACTACTGTTGTCGCCGCTATTACTAATAGCGAGTTCGCCATCGCCGTAGACGTTCTGTCCACCGACAGTCACGTTCACTTGGTCGGCCGGGACTGCATTGCCACCATCATGCACTACATCGACAGTGATGTTACCGCCGTTCTCGCTGTAATCGAACGTGAACGTCGCACTCGGACTGGCTTGACTCACGCGGTCGCCGAGACCGAGGACGAACGTCCCGATGACGGCAGCTAGAATCACTGTGATCGCCACCATCAGGATGACGCCGATGACCGGCGAGACGGCATCTTCGTCACTGAACAGGCTCTTAAGGTCCATTAGAGCGACACCTCGGACTCGCCGATGACGGCCGTCTTGTCGCTACCGGAGGCCGTCCAGATGATTTTGACAGTTTGCCCGTCTTTGATTTCGTTGCTGCTCTCGTAGAGCGAGAGTTCGTCACCGGCTGTGATTTTATTGTTCCAATCTGAGTAGGAATTGAAGCCATTGACTGCATTGTCTGGTTTCCCCCAAGCGTTCGTTCCGCCGACACTAACGTTTACTTGGTCAGCATTCACGCCTGCACCGCCATCATGGGTGATGTTAATTGCGTCCGCTGAACCAGACTGTGTATAATCGAACGTGAAGGTCGCACTGGGCTGCGCTTGACTCACTCGGTCACCGAGACCGAGGACGAACGTTCCGATCACTGCGGCCAGAATCACCGTAATCGCCACCATCAGAATGACGCCGATGACGGGACTGACCGCGCCGTCGTCTTCGAAGAGTGCCTTGAGATTCATGTTTCGTATGTCTCCGTTTTCCGGCACGTTATCATCCGTGAGAAGCGGCCGCATCCTTTATTGTACCGACGACGTATGGTACAATCGTCGGCGGGGGACCGTCAAAGCCGCCCCGGACCGGCACTTCTCTCCAAATGACACGTGCTTAGTTGCGTCGTTCGTAGTCACCCTATATAAATACTTGCTTACCTGAAAACAGAATTATAGACGTTGATACCTTGCGGAATGTTATATTAATAGAAATTTTATAAACTGCCGGGTTCGGAAACGCTCAGGTTTAAGACTGCTCGCTCTGACGTAACGACCGATGAGCCAGCAAGTCACTCCGGAGACGCTTCGGTCCGCGCTGCAGTCGCTGGCCGCCCGACTCGGCAAGACGCCGACGGTGGTGGACATGCACGAGGAGGGCGCGTATTCGCCGGAACGCTATCAGGAGGTCTTCGGGGGCTGGAACGAGGCGCTGGAGGACGCCGGATTGGACCCCGACGAGATGGGGAGCAAGCGCATCCCCGACCGGGAACTGCTGGCCGAACTCCAGCGACTCTACACCGAACTGGGCGGGCCGCCGACCCAGCGGGACATGACCGAGCGCGGCGAGTACTCGAATCGGACCTACCAGCTCCGGTTCGGCAGTTGGTCGAACGCGCTCCGCGAGGCGATGCTCGACACCAACGACGGCATCTCCGAGCGGGAACTCCTCCGAGAGATAGAGCGTCTCGCCGACGAACTCGGTCGCGCGCCCAAGGCCGCCGAGATGGACGACCGCGGCCAGTACGCGCCCGTGACGTATCACCGGCGCTTCGGGTCGTGGCGTCGGGCGCTGACCGAGGCGGACCTCAACGGCGTCTCCGACGAGCCCACCGACGACTGAGTTTCTGTCCTAGCCGCTACCGCCGCCCGAGAACTCCTCGTAGGAGATGGTGCCTTGGTTTACGATGGCCTGCTCGGAGGGCACGGCACCGTCCGGCGGGTCGCCCTCCACGTCGCCGGGTTCGCCGCAGACGATGCGCGCTATCATCCCGAGCGACTTGTGCGGGAGACAGAAGTAGTCGTAGGTCCCCGTCACCTCGAAGGTGTAACTGAACGACGCCCCCTGCTCGGTGAGGATGCCGCTGTCCCACGGTTCGGCCTGCTCGGGAATCCGGGTCACGTTCGCGGAGTCGAGGCTCTCGGCGTAGGCCGTCGAGGAGTGGGAACCCGACTCGATGACCCACTCGACCGTCGTGCCGGGTTCCACGAACAGGCCGATGGGGTCGAAGTAGTACTCGCTTCCCTCGGTTATCATGGCGATCTCCTGAGTGCCGCCGCCCGCGCCACCCTCGGTCGTGGTTTCGCCCTCGGTGGCGGCTCCGCCCTCCGTGGTGGTTCCGCCCGCCGTCGCTTCTCCGCCGCCGTCCCCCGTCGGCGCGGAACACCCCGCGAGTCCACCCACGGAGAGCGCGCTCCCCCACTTGACGAACGTTCGTCGTTTCATAGCGTTGGTACTACGGATTCGACGGGCAAAACGGGTTCGGCCAGCGCGCCGTTCCCGGACCGCTCGCCGACGAGCGGTCCGTCTCACCGAATCTCGATGGAGACCGCTCCGCGCTCGCGGTCCGAGCGCTCGACCAGTCGGTCGATGCGCTCGTCCATCTCGGGGTGAGTCGAGAGCAGGCGCGTCACCTCCGCTCGCTCCTCGCTGTGGACGTACAGCGGCGAAGAGAGCTTCAGCCGCGGTTCCGTCGCGCGCTCTATCTTCCGGAGGGCGCGGGCGAGCGCGAGCGGGTCGCCCGTGACCGCGGCCGCGCGGTCGTCCGCAGCGTACTCGCGCCGCCGCGAGTGGGCGAGCATGACGAGCGTGAGCGCGACGAATCCGACCATCACGACCCGTCCGACCCGCCTGCGGAGCGAGGCGACCGGCGCGAGCGCGTCGGCGGGCGGATTCCCCCGAATCCAGTCGAGCGCCCGGCGCAGCCCCGACCCGACGAGGACGAGCGGGAGCGCCACGGCGACGACGACCCAGACGAGCGACTGCCCGGCGCTGTACGCCAGCGTCTGGACCAGACTGTCCTTGCTTTCGAGGTGCGCGAGTTCGTGGGCCAGCAGGGCTTCGAGTTCGTCGGCCGACAGCAGGAAGAACACCGAGCGGTCGAGGACGACCACGCCGCCCCGGACCCCGCCCAGCGCCATCGCGTTCGGCGCGCCCATCCGCCCGACGGCGAGTCGCGGTCGGGTCACGGCCATCTCTTCGGCGAGACGGTCGAGACGGTGATGTATTTCCGGCGCACGCGCTCGCGGGAGGTCGGCGGCGCTGACCCGCAAGAGGAGTCCCACCGTACCGAATCGGTAGCTCAGATAGCCCAGCGCGATAGTGAGCGCAGTCGTCCAGACGACGACCTCCAGCAAGTCGGCGCGAGCGAGCCACACCGCGGCCAGCAGTCGGTAGCCGAGGTAGGCGACGGTCGCGTACACGACCAGCAGGACCAGCCCGACGAGAGTCATCAGGACGCGGAGACCGACGCGACGCATGCGGGACGATTCGGACGGTAGGGGCAAGGGGATGACGGTCTCGGGGGTTCGGCGGACGACTGACAGAAGGCAAAGCTATTGTATCGTGGTCGCCCGTATTTCGATATAATGACTACCGAGCAGCGCGAACGAGGGTTCGACCACACGGCGGTCGAACCGAAGTGGCAACGCGCGTGGGACGACGCCGACGTGTTCCGAATCCCGGACGGCGCCGAGGACCCCGAGTACGTCCTCGCCATGTTCCCCTACACCTCCGGGAACCTCCACATGGGCCACGTTCGCAACTACACCATCACCGACGCGTACGCCCGCTTCGAGCGTCTGCGCGGCGAGAACGTCCTGCACCCGATGGGGTGGGACTCGTTCGGTCTGCCCGCCGAGAACGCTGCCGAGGAGCGCGACACCAACCCCCGAGACTGGACGCTGGACTGCATCGACTCGATGAAAGAGCAACTGCAGGCGATGGGCTTCGGCTACGACTGGGAGCGCGAGGTCACGACCTGCGACCCCGACTACTACCGGTGGAACCAGTGGCTGTTCAAGCGATTCCTGGACGAGGACCTCGTGGAGCGCCAGAGCGCCGAACTGAACTGGTGTCCGTCCTGCGAGACCGTGCTGGCCGACGAGCAGGTCGAGGAGGGAGAGGCTCCGGAGGATCCTCACGGAGACGGCGGAGCCGTCGAAGTCTGCTGGCGGTGTGACACGCCCATCGAACAGCGCGAGATGGACCAGTGGTTCTTCACCATCACCGACTACGCCGACGAACTGCTGGAGTCGCTGGACCAACTGGACGGGTGGCCCGCCAACGTCCGGGAGATGCAGCGCAACTGGATCGGCCGCCAAGAGGGCGACACCGTGGCGTTCGAGATTCCCGGCTACGGCGACGTGGACATCTTCACGACGCGACTCGACACCATCCACGGCGCGACGTTCTTCTCGCTCGCGCCCGGCCACCCCGTCGCGCAGGAAATCGCCGAGGACAACGACGAGGTCGCCGAGTACATCCACGAGGCCGAACACGCCGACGAGGACGAACTGGACGTGACCTCCGGCGTCTTCACGGGCGAGCACGCGGTCAACCCCGCCACTGGCGAGGAGATTCCCGTCTACGTCGCCGACTACGTGCTGACCGACGTGGGGACCGGCGCGCTGTACGCCGTGCCCGGCCACGACGACCGGGACCACGAGTTCGCCGAGGCCCACGACATCCCCATCGAGCAGGTCGTGGAACCGGCCCCGGACGCCGACGCGGACCCCGAGGACGTGGACGTGCAGGAGGAGGCCTACACGCCCGACGGCGTGCTGGTCAACAGCGGCGAGTACGACGGCCTGACCAGCGAGGAGGCCCGCGAGCGGTTCGTCGAGGAGTTCGACGGCGAACACCGCACCGAGTACAACCTCCGGGACTGGGGCATCTCGCGCCAGCGCTACTGGGGCACGCCCATCCCGATGATTCGCTGTGACGACTGCGGCTACGTCCCGGTGCCCGACGAGGACCTGCCGGTCGAGTTGCCCGAGTTCGTCCACACGACGGGCAACCCGCTGGACGCCGCCGACGAGTGGAAGCGCGTCGAGTGCCCCGACTGCGGCGGCGACGCCGTGCGCGAGACCGACACGATGGACACGTTCGTGGACTCGTCGTGGTACTTCCTGCGCTACGTCTCGCCCGACGAAGAAGCGATGCCCTTCGACACCGAGCGCGCGAGCGACTGGATGCCGGTGGACCAGTACGTCGGCGGCATCGAACACGCCGTGATGCATCTGCTGTACGCCCGGTTCTTCACGAAGGTGCTGGACGACATCGACCTGCTGGAGGGCGTCCGCGAGCCGTTCACCGACCTGACGAATCAGGGGATGGTGCTGGGCGCGGACGGCAACAAGATGTCCAAGAGCAAGGGCAACGGCGTCTCGCCCCAGCGCATCATCGACGAGTACGGCGCGGACACCGCCCGGCTGTTCATCATGGAGGCCGCCCAGCCCGAGAAGGAGTTCGCGTGGAGCGAGGAGGGCGTCCACTCGGCGCACAACTTCCTGCAGAACGTCTACCGACTGGCCGACGAGTTCGCCGCCGGCGAAGTGGCCGGATCGGAGACCGAAACCGATGCCACCGCCGTCGCCGACTACGTGTCGCGCGAAATCGACGCGACGGTCGCCACCGCGACCGAGGAGTTCGAGGACTTCCGGTTCAACCACGCGCTGCAGGCCGTCCGCGAGATGGTGTCGCTCCTGCATCGCTACCGGGAGTACACCGCGCCCGACGAGGAGACCTTCGAGCGCGGACTGGTGACGGCCGTCAAGATTCTGTCGCCGGTCGCGCCCCACCTCGCCGAGGAGGTCTGGGAGCGACTGGACCGCGACGGCCTGCTGGCCGAGGCCGACTGGCCCGCCGCCGACGCGCCCGACGACTACGACGTCGAGCGCCGACTCGTGGAGAACACCCGCGAGGACGTGCGCGACATCGTGGACACCGTCGGCATCGAGGACCCCGAGACCGTCACGCTCGCGGTCGCGCCCGAGTGGAAGCACCGCGCCCACGAGGTCGCCGCCGACGCCGACGGCAACGTCGTCGGCACGGTCATGGGCGACGAGCAACTGCGCGAGGTCGGCGAGGCGGCCGCGGACTTCGCCAAGGACCTCGCCGCGCGTTCGGAGGCGCTGGACGAGCAACTGTCCCCCGAGCGCGAGCGCGCCGCGCTCGAACGCGCCGCGTGGCTGCTGGAACGCGAGTTCGGAGCCGACGTGGTGGTTCAGAGCGCCGAGGAAGCCGACGGCGAACTGGCGAGCAAGGCCGAACCGGGCCGGCCCGCAATCGACATCGAAGAGTAGGCTGACTCCGGTTCTTTTTCGTCGTTTCTTCGAGGAGTGCCGAACAGATGGACGACGGGCAGACGCTCGACTTCGCAAACCATCACGGGTGGATAAAGGGGCCGCCCGCTCGCGGTCACGCGAGCGAAGCGAGTGTGACCTCGGAAGACGCGGTTTTTCTTCCGGCGGGCCGCGGGCCCGTGGTCGTCTGGCCGACCGCTATCCGCAGGCGAACGAAGTGAGCCGAGGATATGTCGGCCAGCGACCGCGAGCGGGCGGGGGCTTTCGGGGCGTGCTTTCCGACGGTTTCGGCGGTCACGCTCACAGAAACATCGAACCCCGCCGAAACGAACCGAGTACCAACCTTCTTTACGACTCGCTAAAACTTCGAGTCATGGACCAACCCACCGCGACCCAGCGTTGCGAGCGCGTCCTCGATGCGGTCAGTTCGGCGGTCGTCGCCGACGAGGAGTTCCTCGAAACCGTCCTCACGGGGATTCTGGCCCGCGGGCACGTCCTGCTGGAAGACGTGCCCGGCACCGGGAAGACCCTGACCGCGCGGTCGTTCGCCGACGCGCTCGGTCTCTCGTTCTCGCGCATCCAGTTTACGCCCGACCTGCTCCCGGCGGACATCACCGGGTCGAACGTCTACGACGAGGGAACCGGCGAGTTCGAGTTCTCGCCCGGTCCCGTCTTCGCCAACGTCGTCCTCGCCGACGAGATAAACCGCGCGCCGCCGAAGACGCAGGCCGCGCTGCTCGAAGCGATGGGCGAGGGACAGGTCACGGTGGACGGCACGACCCACGCGCTCCCCGACCCGTTCTTCGTCCTCGCCACGCAGAACCCCGTGGAGCAGGAGGGCACCTTCGGCCTGCCCGAGGCCCAGCGCGACCGCTTCATCGTCAAGACGACGATGGGCTACCCCGAGTTCGAGGGCGAGCGCGAACTGGTGGACCGGCGCGCCGACCGCACCGCCAAGGCCCCGAGCGTCGGGTCGGTCGTGGAGGGCCGGGAGGTCGCGGCCATCCAGCGCGTCCTCGAATCGGTCCGCGTGGACGGGAAACTGCGCGACTACGTGGTCGCGCTCGGCCGAGCGACCCGCCAAGACGACCGCGTGGCGGTGGGCGTCTCGCCGCGGGGCATCCAGCGACTCTTCGAGGCGGCGCGCGCCAGCGCGGTCGTCTCGGGCCGCGACTACGTCGTCCCCGACGACGTGAAGCGCGTCGCCGAACCGACCTTCGCACACCGCCTCGTGCTGACCGACGAGGCGAGCGTCCGCGGGGCCGACCGGAGCGCGGTCGTCGCGGACGTGCTGGAGCGCGTGGAGGTTCCGGCGGTCAAATCCTCCGCCTGAAAGAGCGAATCGCTCGCGGGTCCGCTCGGAGTCAGTCGCTCGGTTCGACGTTCCGGTTCATCCGAAACAGGTTCGTCGGGTCGTACTCGGCCTTGAGTTCGGCCAGTCGGTCGTAGTTCTCGCCGTACGTGATGGCCTGTTGACCTTCGTCGCTGGAGAAGTTCACGTAGACGCCGCCGGTCGCGTGGGGAGCCATCGCGTCGTAGAACTCCCGCGCCCACTCGATACAGCGGTCGTCGTCTTCCGGGTCCTCCCACCGCGTGTGGACGTTCATCGCGTACGCGGCGTCCCGGTGCGGGTACGCGGTCGCGTCGTCGGGCACCCGCGCCATCTCGCCGCCCAACTGCGCGAAGAAAATCTCCGAGAGCGGCGACGGAATCTCGGCCGCGTACTCGACGGCCGTGTCGATGGCCTCGTCGGGGAGTTGCTCGAAGTTGTGGGACTTCCAGTAGTTGCGCGCGCCCTCCGTGAGCAGCGGGTCGAACGACTGCTGGAACTCGGCGTACCGGTGGGGACCGACCGCGTCGGCGATGGGGTCGCCGTAGCTCCGGAGCGGTTCGAGGACCTGCTCGCCCTCGTCTACGTCGCCCGCGTAGAACGCCACGACGACGAGGACGCCCACGCCGTGAGTGTCGCTCGGGAGGAACGGGAGCGGCGGAGCCTTCCGAAGGATGGCCCAGACCGCCGCCTCGTCGGGTGCCTCCTCGTTGAAGTCCCTGACGTGTCGAAGCACGTCCGCGGCGTCCTCGCCGGGGTAGACGACCGGTCCCGCCAGAACCTCCGGGCCGACCTCGTGGAGGTCGAACTCGAACGACGTGGCGACCCCGAAGTTGCCGCTCCCGCCGCGGAGTCCCCAGAAGAGGTCCGGGTTCTCGTCCCCGCTCGCGCGGCGGCGTTCGCCGTCGGCGGTCACCACGTCGACCGACCGGAGGTTGTCCACGGTCATCCCGTACTTGCGGGTCAGCCACCCGAACCCGCCGCCGAGGGTCAGTCCCGCGACGCCGGTCGTGGAGTTGATGCCCAGCGGCGTGGCGAGACCGAACGCTTGGGCTTCGTGGTCGAAGTCCGCGAGGGTCGCGCCGGGTTCGACGCGGGCGGTGCGAGCGTCGGGGTCCACTCGGACCGAGCGCATCTCCGAGAGGTCCACGACCAGTCCGTCGTCGCAGACCGCGTCGCCCGCGATGTGGTGGCCGCCGCCCTTGACCGCGACCAGCATCTCGTTCTCGCGGCCGAAATCGACCGCCGCCATCACGTCGGCGACGCCCGCGCACTGCGCGACGACCGCGGGCCGTCGGTCTATCATCCCGTTCCAGACCGCTCGCGCGTCGTCGTACCCCTCGTCGCCGGGTTCGAGGACGGTCCCCCGAAATCCCTCGCGGAGTTCTGCGATTGTCAGTTCGTCTACTGTCGGACTCGTTGTCGCCATCTCGTCTGTAAATGGCGTGGTCTACCTAAGTATATAGTCTAATTAATCATTATGTTAGCGGGGGTAGATTTGCCGCGCTCCGGACGACCGAAACCCTCGAACCGCCTCCTCGGGAGCGTTTCGTCGGGGATAAATCACGTCCCGAACGCTATCGCCACCGTTCTCAGTCGCCGACAATCTCCCGAGGAGTCTTCCCCCCGCGACCGAATCGCCCCGGCATGGTAGAGAAGGCGAGACGCGCGCCGGTCGCGGAGTCGCATCCGGCGGGAGACGACGAGCGAGTCGCGAGTCCCGAGGACGACGGCGAGACGGACGGCGACGGCGACCCCGCAGACGCCGACCGCGAGTGGGAGATTCTGGCACGCGAGGACGCCGACGACCCGCCGCGATACGTCGGCACCGTTCGGGCCGCAGACGCCGCGGCGGCCCACGAGGAGGCCACCCGACTGTTCTGCTGGTACGACCGCGAGGTCTGGGTCTGCCCCGCCGGAGCGATTCGGCGGTTCTCGGTGGCGGAAGCGGAGGACTCCGAAGCGGCGGACGCGGCGGTGCCCGAGTCCGGGACCGAAGGCCGGACGCACGAACTATAATTTTCGGTCGCCAGAACCCCGCTACCCCGCGCCGCTCGGTCCAAACTTTAAGCCGCCCCCGGTCCACGGTAGCGTATGACGCACGACTGCTCGTTTCTCGCGGACCTCGCGCTCTCCGGGGAGGTCTCGTTCGGCGACTCGGTGCGCGAGAGTCACGCCGCGGACTTCGGTGCCGAAGAGCGCGGCGAGGGCGTCACTCCCGACGCCGTGGTCTGGCCCGAATCGACCGACGACGTGGCGACCGTCCTCCCGGCGGCAGACGAGCGCGGGGTGCCGGTCACGCCCTACGCCGCCGGGACGAGTCTGGAGGGTAACGCCGTGCCCGCCCATCGCGGCATCAGCCTCGACCTCTCGCGGATGGACGCCGTGCTGGACGTCCGCCCCGACGACTTCCAAATCGACGTGGAACCCGGCATCCTCGGCGCGCAAGTGGACGAGGCGGTCGCCTCGGAGGGCCTGTTCTTCCCGCCGCTCCCCTCCTCGGGCGACATCTCGACCGTCGGCGGGATGATAGCCAACGACGCCTCGGGGATGAAGACGGTGAAGTACGGTGAGGTGGCCGACTGGGTGCTGGCGCTGGAGGTCGTCCTCGCCGACGGGTCGGTCGTCGAGACCGGGAGCAGGGCCGCCAAGACCTCCAGCGGCTACAACCTCACCGACCTCTTCGTCGGGAGCGAGGGCACCCTCGGCGTCGTCACGCGCGCGACGCTCGAACTCGCGGGTCGCCCCGAGCAGATTCGGGGCGCTCGCGCGCTCTTCCCGTCGCTCGACGACGCCGCGGAAGCCGTCTTCGACGCGGTGCGCTCGGGCGCGGACGTGGCGACCATCGAACTCGTGGACGAGGACTCCGCGCGCATGGCCAACGCCTACACCGGCACCGACCTGCCCGACGTGCCGATGGTCTTCCTCGAATTCCACGCGAACCACGGCGTCGAGCGCGAAATCGAGTTCTGCGAGGGACTCTTCGCCGACCACGACTGCCGGCGGTTCGAGACCGCCGACGAGGACGCGATGGACGACCTCTGGCGGGCCCGCGAGGAACTCGCCTACGCCGTCCAGTTGTGGGACCCCGACCTGACCGCGCTCCACCCCGGCGACGTGACCGTGCCGATCAGCGACTACCCCGAGATGGTTCGGTTCGTCAAGTCGCAGGCCGCCGACCGGGACCTGCTGGTCCCCTGCTTCGGTCACGCCGGCGACGGCAACCTCCACTACTCCGTGCTGGTGGACGAGGACGACGACGCGGAGGTCGAGCGCGCTCACGACCTCTACGAGGCCACCGTCGAGAAGGCCATCGACCTCGGCGGCACCGCGACCGGCGAACACGGCATCGGACTGGGCAAGCGCGAGTTCCTCGAATCGGAACACGGCCCGGAAACCGTCGAGGCGATGCGCCGCCTCAAGCGCGCGTTCGACCCCCGCGACACCTTGAATCCGGGCAAGATGTTCCCCGAGACCGCCGAGGGCGAGCGCGTGCGACTCGGCGAATCCGACTGAGAGCGAGTCGCCCCGAGTGGAACCGAGTACTTATCACGCGTCTGCCACTCGCTTCGCGTATGAGCGCCGACCTCGTTCCGACCCGCGACGTTCGCCGCGAGGACCTGACCGGCACGCTGTTCGCGGGACTGGGCCGCGGCCCGCACCCCGGCGTCCTCGTCGTCCACGGGTCGGGCGGCGGCGGAGGCTACGAACGCCGCTACGCCCGCAGCCTCGCCCACCACGGCTACGCCGCCTTCTGCGTCGAGTACTTCGACGGTCCCGGACGACCCGACGCGCTGGACCGCATCCCGCTGTCGTACTTCGGCCGCGCCGTCGAGTGGCTCCTCGACCGACCGGAGACCGACGGCGAGCGGGTCGGCGTCGTCGGCTTCTCGCGCGGCGGCGAGGCCGCGATGCTGACCGGCGCGCACTTCGAGCGCGTCGGTGCGGTCGTCGCCTACTCGGCCAGCGGCTACGCCTTCCCCGCGCCGACGTGGATGCCCGGCGTCGAGGTCGAAGGCCCGGCGTGGACGCTCGACGGCGACCCGGTTCCCTACCTCCCGGTGGACGAACTCGTCGAAGAAGAGCAGGACGGCTTCGAGGACGTGGTGGAGAACGACGATTTGGACGCATCGACGCGGGCGGTCGCCAACGCGACCGACGAGCAACTCCGCCGGGCGACGATTCCCGTCGAGCGAATCGACGGTCCGGTCCTGCTGGTCTCGGGCGGCGAGGACGCCATCTGGCCGTCGGCGGACCTCTCGCGGGTCGCCATCGACCGACTCGATGCCCACGACCACCCGTGGCCCGCCGACCTCCTCGTCTCCCCCGACGCGGGCCACGCGATTCGGACGCCCTACCGGTTCGACGGCGAGAGCGCCCCCGACGCCGACCACCGACTCGGCGGCACTCACCGAGCGAACGCCCGCGCCGCGGCGGACGCGTGGCGGGTCGCCCTCGACTACCTTCGGGACGGTATCGAGGTGTCTCGTTACTAATGCAAAAACTAATGACGCTTTCAGGGGAAGTGAACGACAGTGGTGCGTCGATTCCTCGCGGAGTCGGCCTCGAAGCTAATCCTCGGCGTCGGCGCGGCGCTCTTTCTCACGTCTGCCATGCACCACGTGTCCGAAATCAACCGAATTAGCGAGGTGACTGGGCCGATGCTGGCGCTGGCACTCGACGGAACGCTGGCGCTGGCAGTCGTCTACGGCGGATGGCGATTGGCCGACTCCGATTTCGCGTCCGAACACCGATGGCGGGTCGCCGTGTGGTGTCTCCTCGGTATCGCCGTCCTCGTCGGCACCACGGCGGCCGGCATCGCCATCCGTCGATTCGAGGGGCGAGTCGTGTCCGAATCGGTCTTTCAACTCCTGCTGGCGGCCGACGCGGGCGCGGTTTCGGGGCTGATAGCCGGGTTCTACGACGCTCAGACCCACGCTCACGCTCGGCAGGCCGAACGAGCGACGACGACGTTGCGGTTCGTGAACGACCTCCTTCGCCACGCCGCTCGGAATCACGTCAGCGCCATCTTGGCTCACGCCGACATCGCCCGGCGCGAGACCGACGACGAAGACGTATCGAACGCCGCGAGTAGCGTCCGCGAACAGGCCCACGAAATCACCGACCTCGTCGAGAACGCGGGGGCAATCGCCGAAACCGTCTCCGGGGACGGTAACGTGGGTCGCATCGACCTCGCGGCCGTCGCCGCCGAAGAAGCCCAGCGCGTCGCCGAGACGTTCGACGCCACCGTGCGGACCGACCTGCCGGAGCGCGCGCCCGTCGCCGCCAACGAAGCGGTCCGGTTCGTCGTGAAGAACCTCGCGGAGAACGCCGCCGAACACAACGACGCCGACGACCCGCGGGTCGAACTGGCGGTCACGGACGGCGACGAGTCGGTTCGGCTTCGAGTGGCCGACAACGGGCCGGGCATTCCCGGCTCGCGGAAACCGGAACTGTTCGACCCGAACGCCCGGAGCAGACACGGCGGCGGCCTGCATCTGGTGGCGACGCTCGTGGACAACTACGGTGGGGACGTGCGGGTCGAGGACGGCGACGCGGGCGGTGCGGCGTTCGTCGTGAGGCTTCCGCGAGGTGACGCCCAATAGCACGAACACGCCGCTGCTCGCTCACTCCCGTCGCACGACCCGCCACAGCACCGCCGCCAACAGCACCGCGCCGGCCACCCCCGCCACCGCAGGCCCGGCCGGATGGTTCTCGGTCGTCTCGCGGTACTCGGCGGAGACCTCCTCGGCCTTCTCCATCCGGAGGTACTGCTCGCTCCCGGCCGCGCGAATCAGGCCCTCCTGCCACGACGGAAACGCCTCGGGGACCGCCGCGGGGTCCACCAACCGCGGGCGCTCGGTCCGGTAGGCGGTGCCGTCGTAGACGACGACGCACTCGTCGGCCGCCCGGACGTTCCGGTACCAATCCACGTCGGTCCCGTACGGCAGCGGCACGACGAACCGGTCGCCGACCTCGCTCACGAGGACCGGGGTGTCGTAGCGTCTCCCCGACCGCCGCCCGACGTGACGCACGAGACCGTACGGCACGAGGCGTCGCCCGGCGAATCGCATCGTGAACGGGTTCAGCAGTCGCTTGTTGAAGCCTCGAACGCGGTCCTGCACCCGCCGGTAGCGCGAACGCTGTTTGGTCTTCGTTCCCATGGTTCGGTTCGAAACGGCGACGAGCGACTTAACCGTTGTTCGGGGCGGGTTCCCCGAGTCGTGACGGAACTCCGCTTACGTCGTCACTTCCGGGAAGAACTCGCCGTGGAACCCGAACGGGATGTGGTGAGGAACCTCGGCGCGCGCCACCTCCTCGAAGCGCTCGCCGTCCAAGACGACGAGAAGCGACCGCTCGCGCTCGACGTCGAGCGCGGGCGCGAGGACGACGCCGCGGTCTTCCGGAAGTGAGTCGCGGCCAGAGTCTCCCTCCGTCGGTCTCGGCACGAAAATCGGCTCGCCGGCGTAGTGGCCGTCGGCCCACCACTCGGTCGCCTCGCCCGTCTCGACGTTCACCTTGACGAGTCCGTTCTGACCCTCGCGCCGGGTCGCCTGCCCGTAGGCGTAGCGGTACCGCTCCGACCTGACCGCCGGGGAGGTCCGCGGGAGTTCCGTGCCGGCGTAGAGGGTCCGGCGCGAGATTTTCGCGCCGCCGCCACCTTCGACCGGCACCCGGAACCGTACCAACTCGCCGTCCGCGGCGGCGAGTTCCGGCCCGGAGTCGGGGGCGCTGGTCTCGCCGGGTTCGCCTCCCTCGTTCGCCTCGCCCTCGACGGCGCCCATGAACAGGTTCGAGACGATGCCGGCGTCCTCGTAGGCCACGAGGTCCACGACGAGGTCGTCGCCCGACTCGAAGGCGTTGACCGTATGAAAGAAGAAGAACGGGTCCACGCGGCGCTCGACCGCGAGGTCCCCCGAGTCGCGCTCGAAGGCCAGAAACCGCGTGCCGCGCTCGGGCTTCCACCGGAAGTTGTCCACGAATCCGCCGTTCCCCGGCAAGAGGAACCGCATCGGGTTCGTGACGAACGGCGGTTCGATTAGCACGGCGTAACGCGGCGTGAGCGCGAAGCTGTGGAGGTACGCGGGCTTCTCGACCGCCAGCGAAGCTATCGGGATACGTTGGGGAAGCGCGCCCGCGGCAGGCGGGTCGTCCGGGACGCGGTAGAGGTGATAGCGGTTCGTCCGGCCGAACTGAGTCGCGTAGCCGACCGACTCGCCGCGCCGGTCGTCGCGCTGGAGGTGGGCAGTAACGTGGTGAACCGTCAGGTCGCCGCCGTAGGCGAGGTCGCCCGCGGCCGCGAGCGTCTCGGGGTCGAAGCGCACTCTGCGGGGCGTCTCGGTCAGCGCGACGTACTCGCCGCCGACGCGCGCGACGTTGACGTTCGCGTTGTCGGTCGGGTCGCCGAGAAACGACTTCAACCGGTAGAGGTAGCTCCCCGAGGTGGCGAACTGGCCGGTGAGACGACCTTCCTCGACGGCTTCGCGGTATGCGTCGGTCCGGAGGAACCGATTCGAGTAGGTCACGCCGCCACGCCCCTCCTCGAACCGGAACTTGTGGAGCATCGCCAGTCCGTCGAACCAGTGTTCGACGCGCTCGCCGCCGACCTCGAACTTGCCGGGACCGTTGCGGACCAGCGACCCCGAGAGCCACGCCGGAATCTCGCCCGCCACGTCGAGCGCGAGGTTTTCGTGTTCGGAGTCGAGCGACCGGAACCCCGGACTGTAGGCTGACATTCGTCTCCCGAATCGGTCTCCACCGCGAAAGCCGTGGTGGTCGGTAGCACGGCTCGAGAAGGGTCGCGGGAGCGGTCACCTCACGTCTTCCGGTAGCGGTCCACGGTCTGGACCCACGGCCCGGAGAGGTACAACTCGTCGTCGCCGAGCGCCAGTCCCTTTCCGCGGCGATATCTCGGACTCCACCCGCACCCGTCCCGTCCCGTCTTCTCCGCGACGCGGAACCGGTCGCGGCGCTCGCCCGACGCGGCGTCGAAGACCCGGACGTACCCGCGATGGTCGAAGACGAACGCGAGCGACCCGTCCGAAGCGAGGTCGGCGATTCCGGGCGCTTCGTCGGCTTCGCCGTCCCGCTCGCCCGTGACGCGCCAGCGCTCCTCGCCCGTCGAGCGCGAGAAGGCGACGACGGCTCCGCGCTCCGTCCCGACGAAGAACCGCTCGCCGTCGCGCTCTGTGGCGCTGACCGTACCGGAAATCGAGCGAGTCCATCGCTCCGCGCCCGAGTCGGGCGCGAGCGCCGCGACCCGTCCGTCGTCGCTGGCGACGTGGACCGCCGATTCGTCGGCGAACACGTCCTCCCAGACCATCTCGCCGACTTCGGTCCGCCAGCGCTGGCGTCCGTCCTCAACCGCGAGTCCGTAGACGCTCCCGGCTTCGGTTCCCGCGACCACGGTATCGCCGACGATTTCCGGACCGGCCCAGACCGTCTCGTCCACATCGGTCGCCCAGACCTCCTCGCCCGACGCGTCGTCGAGCGCGACGACGCGGTGGGTGAACCGGTCGCTGGTCGGGTCCACGTCGGCCGCCTCGGAGTGAGAGATACCGACCAGCACGCGGCCGTCGGTTTTGGCCGGTTGGCCCCACGCGCCGCCGCCGTAGGTCTCGCGCCCGCCGGCGTCGTACTCCCATTCGACGTGGCCGGTTCGCCGGTCGAGCGCGTACACGTAGTCCGCGCCGGTGCCGAAATAGACGCTCCCGTCGGCGACCAGCGGGACGCCGGCCCCGCCGCCGGTCACGGTGAACACCCAGTTCGCGCTTCCGTCGTACCGCCGGAGCGAGACGACGCGCGAGACCATGTCACCGCTCGTCGTGCCGTGGTTCTCCGAGGCGTAGACCGCCGACTCGCCGACGAACGGCGCGGACCAGCCCTCGCCGTGGAACGCCCAGTTCGGTTCTCTGCGGTCGAGGCACTGCCCGTCCTCGAACCACCGGTAGCCGCCGACGCCGACCGCCGCGGTGCCGAGTCCGGCGAGGACCTGGCGACGACTGAGCTCCGTCATTCGATGGAGACAGGTTACTCTGCCGTCATAAGTCTTCTACTCTCTGTCGAAGCGGTCACTCGCAGCCGAGCTTTCGGGTTACCGTCCCGCTCTCCGCGACCGTGAACTCCAATCGAACCCGGCCGCCCTGCTCGGTGCAGTCGGTCGCCAGCGACCCGACTCGGCCGTCGGAGAGGTCCGCTCTCCGAGTCGTGTTCCCGGCGCGGACGTAGACGGCGTACTCGCCGTGCGGTCCGTTCATCTCTCCGGCGTCGAGCGTCGCGGCGTCGAGTTCGTCGCCGGTCGAGCGAGCATCGAGGTGGAACTCCTCCCAGCGGACGACCGACCCGTTCTCGACGACGAGTACCGAGACCGCCCGGTCGGTCGTGTCGTGATTCTCGATACGTATCTCTTCGAGCGCTGGCGGCCGTGCGTCGTCCGTTCCGGGAGCGAGCGCGGCCGAACAGCCGGCGAGTCCGACGAGGAGGGCCAGACAGAGCCACGCGGCGGCGCATCGGTGTCGGGGGCGACTCGCAGGCGGGGACATTGGCCGAGGGATACGACCGACGGAACAAGTCGCTTCTGGAGTCGCGACGCTCGGCCGTCGCTCCCGAGACCCGAGCCGTCAGTCGTGAACTAACACGTCCAGCACGTCCGGTCCGTCCCTGTCCAACGCCGCTTCGAGCGCCGACTCGATTTCGTCGGGTTCCGGGACGAGACGCCCGCGAGCGCCGTGGCTCTCGGCGTTGGCCGGGATGTCCACCGGCGGGTCGAAGTCCATGCCGACGAACTCGTAGTCGTCCTCCTCGCCGCCGAAGAGGTCCAGCGTGTTGTCCTTCAGGATGCGGTAGTTGCGGTTGTCCGGAATCACGACCGTCAGGTCCACGTCCTCGCGGGCCGCCGAGTAGAGCGTCTGAGGGTAGTAGAGATACGAGCCGTCGCCGACGAAGCCGATTACGTCGCGGGGGTCGTCGGTCTGTGACTCCGCGATGGCCGTGCCGACCGAGGCCGGAAGCCCGTAGCCCAGTCCGCCGCCCTTGTTCGAGACGTACTGCTCGGGTTCGAGGTCCCAGCGGGTCAGCATCGCGTACTTGGCGGTGACGCCCTCGTCCACGATGTAGGCGTCGGGCGCGACCGACTCCATCGCGTCCACGAGTTCGGCCTTCGAGGCGCGCGGGTCGTCGGCCTCGTCGTCGGCCATCTCGGCCATCCGGCTCTCGACCATGTTCTTGACCATCTCCACGCGGTCGAGGCGCTCCTCGCGGTCCGACGCGGTGAGGCGCTTGCGCAGTGTCTCGGCGAGGTCCCGGAGGACGTGGCCGGGGTCGCCGACGACCGCGGCGTCGGCCGGCTGATTCTTGCCGACCTGCCACGCGTCGTCGCTGACGTGGACGCAGGTCGAGTCCTCGGCGACGAGCGGGCGGTCGTGGCGGGTCAGCGTCGTGTTGGTCGAACAGCCGACGAAGACGAGGTTGTCCGCGCCCAGCAGGGTCGCCGCGAGGTCCTCGTCCGGCGGCACGTACGACACCCACTGGTCGTGGTCGGTCGGGAAATCGACCTCGCAGGCCAGAATCTCGCCGTGGACGCGCGCGCCGGTGGCTTCGGCGAACTCGACCGCGGCGTCTATCGCGTCCACGCCCGAGCGAGCAACGCCGTCGCCGACGATGAGCGCCACGTCCTCGCTCGGGTCCGCGAGCAGGTCCGCGGCGCGCTCGATTTGGGCGGGGTCGCCCCGGCCGCCGTCGGGAATCTCGCCGAGGCGTTCCGGGGTCGCGTCCGTCTCGGCCATCATCACGTCGAGGGGGAGCGCGAGGAAGACCGGCCCGGTCGGGGGCGTGAGCGCGACGCGGAACGCCCGGCGGAGCATCGTCGGCAGGGCCGACACGTCGCCCACCTCGGCGCTCCACTTGGCGAACTCGTCGGCCATCTCTACGAGGTCCCCGGAGAGAATCGGCTCCTCGTGGCGGAAGTCGGTGCTGTGGTTGCCCGCCGTCACGACCAGCGGCGCGCCGGCCACGCTCGCGCCGTAGAGGTTGCCCAACCCGTGGGCGAGGCCGGGCGCGACGTGGAGGTTCACGACGCCGACCGGCGTTACCGAATCGTCGTGGTGCGAGTGATACCGGCGGGTGCTGGCGTACCCCGCGGCCATCTCGACCGCCACGTCCT
Source organism: Halorussus gelatinilyticus (assembly GCF_023238445.1). Lineage (GTDB taxonomy): Archaea > Halobacteriota > Halobacteria > Halobacteriales > Haladaptataceae > Halorussus > Halorussus gelatinilyticus. The sequence continues at coordinate 2,813,713 of NZ_CP096658.1, forward strand.
CGTGGAGTCCGAGGACGTATTCGAGGTCGCTGTCGCCCAAGGCGTTCATCACGGGCAGTTCCGTGGTGCCGGGGTTGCCGAAGACGTGCGTGACGCCGTACCGGTCGAGCGCGTCCACGAACAGGTCGGCCCCGGTGTACTCGTCGGTCATGGTGCGTGATTCGGAATCGCGGGTGAAAGAAGTTGGTCCCCCTGCAAGCTGTTCGCTTTCGTGACGTGTTCGCCTCGCCTCGTCTCGCCTCGCGTTTCGGAGCGTTGGCCTCACCGCTGTTTCGGCGCGCGCTGGCGCGGCACGGGGCCGCGCCATCAGCGCGCGAGGGACGACCGGAGGGAGGAGGTTGGGGAGGACGAGGCCGGTGCCGTGCGGGTGCGGTACGATTTGCTCAAGCCTGACGCTAGCTTCCCCTCGGCTGGTTTCATCGTTCCGAAGTCCCCGACGGCGACAACGAACTGCTACCGCGACAGTAACGGCGAACCGCTACCCGACACCGACACCGAACCGCTGCGATTGCCGACTCCGAGGAGTTGACCGCACAGCAACCGCCCCGCACCGCGACCGCGCCCCGAACCTCCCCGCTTGCGTCTACGCTCGCGCGGAACCGCGAGCGCAGACGCGGCGCGTCCCGTGGAGTGTTCCACCGAGTGAAACATGTCGATTAGCTCGCCAAGCGCGACATGTCGGGTATCACACTAAGCGCGACATGTCGGTTATCACACCGAGCGCCACCTGTCGGCTGTTCCACCGAGCGCGCTCGATGGTCGGGTGTCCCGCCGGTGATCGCTCCCGACCTCGCGTCCTGTCAGCCGAGGCTACCTTTCACCAGTCTTTTTACCTATCTACGCACAGCTTTCAGCCAAGACTACGCGCCGGTCTACGGAACCGAGCCAGCCGACCTCTCACCACATGTCAGACGAGCCCGCACCCCTGTTGCCCGACGACGAACAGTCCCGCGACCGACTCCGCGCCGCTCTGGTGGCGTGTTGCGTCCTCGCGGTCGTCCTCGCGGGCACGCTCGTCCCCGCCATCTCGGGTGCCGGACTCGGGAGTACGCCGCTCGGCTCCGCCGTCCCGCAACCGGGCGTCAACCCCTACGGGGCCTCGCAGGGGAGCGGCGGCGCCGGGAGCGGCGGCGGACTCGGCGCGCTCAACCCCGGCGAGCGGACCGGCGTCGGCGGGTCGCTCGCGGCCGAGAACCGGTCGAGCGCCTTCCGGTCGCAGAACGCCGAGACCCACTTCCGGGTCCGGAGTTCGGTGCCCTCCTACTGGCGGACCGGCGCGTACGACACCTACACCGGGTCGGGGTGGAAGCAGTCCGGCGAGCGCCGACGCTACGACGGCCCGATTCGCGGCGGCGGGATACGGGGTCGAGAGGTCCGGTATCGCGTCACGTTGGAGCGGTCGGCGACCGCACTGCCGAGCGTCTGGCGCGCGAACGCCATCCGGACCCAAAGCGACGCGAGCGACGTCTACGTCACCGACGCGCGCGCCTTCGAGACCGGGAGTCCCGTCTCGCCCGGCACGACCTACACCGGGGTCAGCCACCTGCCCGCCCGCGACCCGACCGTCCTGCGCGCCGCGGGGCGAAACTACCCCAGCGAGGTCGAGCGCCGGTACACCGACCTGCCCGCCGATACCGACCGGCGCATCGGCGAGTTCACGGACGATCTGACCGCCGGTTCGACCTCGGCCTACGAGGAGGCCCGGCGCATCGAGTCGTGGCTCGAAGCGAACAAGAACTACTCGCTGAACGTCTCCCAACCCGCGGGCGAGGACGTGGCCTCGCAGTTCGTCTTCGACATGGAGCGGGGCTACTGCGAGTACTTCGCCACCGCGATGACCGTGATGCTCCGCTCGCAGGACATCCCGGCGCGCTACGTCGTGGGCTACTCGACGGGCCAGTCGGTCGGCGAGAACACCTACGAGGTCCGCGGGATGAACGCCCACGCGTGGGTCGAGGTGTACTTCCCCGAGGTGGGCTGGGTCCGGTTCGACCCGACGCCGGGACGGGAGCGCATCGAATCCGAACAGCAGGCCTTGGCCAACCAGACCAGCGCGGACCCGAGCGACTACTCGCCGACCGAGACCGGCAGTCCCGGCGAGCGGTTCTCCGCGAACCGGTCGAACGCGACCGGCGGAGGGAACTCGACCGCGACGACCGGAGCGCCCGGCACGAGGCCCGGCGAGTCGGGGACCGCGACCCCGAGCGGCGAGACCCCGGCCACCGCTTCGACGCCGACCGACGGAACCACGGACGGCGAGCGACCCAGCTCGACGACCGTCGGCGGCGAGACGACGCGAAACGACCGGACGACGACCGAGACGACCCGGACCGACACCACCGCGAGCCGGTACGCCGTCAGACTCAACCGGACCCCGGTCCCCGGCGCGACGGTCGAGGTGACGGTCACGGACGACGGGGACCCCGCCATCGGCGTCCCGGTCGCGTTCAACGGGAAGCAGGTCGGCAGGACCGACACCGAGGGGACCGTCACCGCACGGGTTCCCTACGCCGAGAACCTACGGATAACGGTCGGGAAGCGGGCCGAGGTCGAACAAGCGCGGCTCTCGGGACCGCCAGCGTGGGCGTCCGACGCGGTTCTCTCGCTCGCCGACCCGCCGCGCTCGCTCACCGACCCGCCGACACGCTCGTCGTCGTCGCCGCCGGGTGCGGTCGCCATCGCTGCCGACAACGAGAGCAACGGCACCGAGTACGCGCTGGCGACGAACGCCTCGCTCGCGGTGTCGGGCGACGTGGCGACCGGCAACGAGGTCGTCGTCACCGCGACCGTCGAGGGCGTGCCGGTCCGGAACGCCGACGTACGCCTCGGCGGCGAGACGGTCGGGACGACCGACCGGAACGGCCGACTTCGGGTCGAACTCCCCGAGTCGCCGGGCAACGTCACGCTCGCGGTCTCGCGGGGGTCGGTCTCGGGCGAGCGCACGCTCACGCTCCCGCGGCTGGAACTCGCCGCCGACCCCCAGTTTCCGCTCGCGCTCCCCGGCTCCCAACTCGAGGTCAGCGCGACCTACGGCGGTGAACCGCTGACGAACGCCACGGTCACTGTGGCTGGCACGCGGAAATCGACCGGCATCGACGGCACGGCGACGGCCGCGCTCCCCTTCCAGCGGCGGGCCGAAATCGCCGTCACCGCGGAGGGCCAGACGCGACGGACGACCGTCTCGGGACTGCTGGTCAACCTCGGGCTATCGCTCGGCGGCGTCGCGCTCGTCCTCGGCGGACTCGCGTTCGCGGCGTCACGTCGCGGCGTGACGCCGCGAACGCTCCTCGATTGGCTGGTTCGGGCCGTCCGCGCGATTCCGGCCCTCGCGGTCGCGGCGCTGTTCGGCGCGGCCGACCGCCTCGCGTGGGCCGTCGAGACGGTCGGCGACGCTCTCCGGGAGTTGGCGGCGGGCCGGACGACGGTCTCGGAACTGCTCGCCCGCCTGCGGGCGTGGCTCGGAGAGCGCACGCGGACCGTGAGCCTCGGCCCCGTGCGCTCGCTCGGCGGCGGGCCGTCGCCCGACGTGTCCGGTCCCGAGGACGACGCGGAGGCCGACTCCTACCGGACGCTCCGGGAGGCGTGGGCGACGTTCCTCCGGGAGGTCTCGGTCCGGCGGCCCGCGGCCTCGACGCCCGGCGAGTTGGCCGACCACGCGGTCCGCGAGGACGACCTGCCGCCCGCCGCTGTCGTCACGTTGCGCGACGCCTTCCGGGACGTGGAGTACGGCGCCCGCTCGCCGACCGACAGGCTGGCGCGCGTCGAGGAGGCCGTCGAGACCATCGAGCGCGCGGCCCGCGAGGAGCGCGAGCGCGATTCGCCGGACGCCCCCGACGCCCGTCCGGGAGGTGACGACTGATGCGCGCCCGCGTCCTCGGCGGTCTCGGCGCGCTGGCGACCCTGCTGGCGGCTGGGGTGGTCCTCGCGCCCGGTCTCACCGACCCGGTGTCGGCGGCGCTGTCGGTCGTCCGGTCGCAGGACCCCCAGCGACTCCTGCTGGTCCTCGGACTGGTCGTCGGGAGCTACGCAGCGTGGACCGCCCGCGCGAGGTCCCCCGAGCGCGCCCCGACCGAGGGGCCGGCCGCGAGATTCGCAGGAGGCGACCGCCCCGAGAGCGCGAGTGCGGCCGACCGCACCCGGACCGGCGGGACGTTCGACGAGCGGGTCGCGGCGGCCTGCGACGGCGACGAGCGCGCGCTCCGAGCGGTCCGGTCGAACCTCGCGTCCGCCGCGACGAGCGCCCACGCTCGCGCTGCCGACCGCCCGCCCGAGCGGGCGGAGTCGGCGGTCGAGACCGGCGCGTGGACCGACGACCGGACCGCCGCGGCGTTCCTCGCCGGGGAGTCCGGCCCCGACTTCTCGCTGGTCGCGCGCCTGCGGTCGTGGCTGGACCCGGCCGCCGAGCGACGCCGGCGGGTCGAGCGCACGGTCGAAGCGGTCGGGCGCGCGCTGGACGAGGAGACCGGGGCGACCGGTTCGAGCGAACGCGTCGCCGACGACGCGCTCGCGGACTCGGAGCGCGCCAGCGCGGGAGGTGAAGCGTGACCCGCACTCGCGTTCCGCGGTTCCGCGGCGCGCTCGCCGGAACGCTGTTGCTGACGACGCTCGGCCTACTGTACGCCGAGGCGCGACTGTTCGCGGCCGCCGCGATTCCGCTGGCGTACGTCGCCGTCGGCGCGCTGTCGTCGCTGTCGGGCGCGTCGGAACCGGAGATAGAGCGCACGCTCACCCCGAGCAGTCCGCCGCCCGGCGGCGAGGTCGAGGTGACGCTGACGGTCCGGAACTCCGGGGAGTCGGCGCTCACCGACGTGCGCGTCGTGGACGGCGTGCCCGACGAGTTGGCCGTCAGTTCGGGGTCGCCCCGGTGCGCGGTCGCACTCCGGCCGGGCGAGGAGGAGACGGTCTCCTATTCGGTGGTCGCCAAGCGCGGCGAGTACGAGTTCGACGGCCCGGCGGTCCGGGTGCGGACGACCGGCGCGACCGACCGCGTGACGACCGCGGTCGAAGCGTCGGGCGGGACGACGCTCTCGTGTGCGCGCTCGGCCGCGGACCCGCCGTTCGGTCGGGCCTCGCCCCGTAACGTCGGGACCCACACCACCGACTCGGGCGGCGAAGGACTCGAGTTCCACTCGACGCGCGAGTACCGGCCGGGCGACCCCATCAGCCGCATCGACTGGCGGCGCTTCGCCAAATCGGGCGACCTCACGACGGTCCGGTTCCGCGAGGAGCGCGCGGCCAGAACCGTCGTCGTGGTGGACGCCCGACCGGTCGCGCGGACGACGCCGAGCGCGGCCTACCCCAACGGAGCGGCGCTGTCGGTGTACGCCGGCGAGCGACTCTACGACGCGCTGACCGGGGCCGGCGTGGCGACCAGCGTCACCGCGCTCGGTCTCGCCGCCGACGACGTGACGGGCGAACTCCCGGCCGACGACCTGCTCTGGGCCGACGCCGACGGCGCGGGGAGCGCCCGTCTCGTCTTCGACGCGGCGGGCCGCGCGGCCGACCGCGACGGACCCGGTTCCGTGCCGACCGACGGGACCGACCCGGTCGCCGACGCGAATCACGTCGGCGACCGGACGAGGGGCGGAGGCCCGGCGCGGACTTCGGACGCGGGACCGGACCGCGACGCGGACGCCGAGTCGAGTCGGGCCGCGCCGACTCCCGACGGGGGCGAACCGGCGGGCGGGCCGCCCGCCGGTTCGTCGCTCGACTCCGCGACGCGGCGACTCCTCGCGCGCTTGCCGGGCGACGCGCAGGTCGTCCTCGTCTCGCCCGTGCTGGACGACTGGCCGGCGTCGCTCGCCCGGTCGCTGTCCGCGCGGGGCCACGACCTCGCGGTGCTGAGTCCCGACGTGTCGGGCGATTCCGACGACTCGCCCGGCCGAACGGTCGCCGCGACGCGCCGCGAGATGCGACTCCGGGACCTCCGGACCGCCGGGGCGACGACCATCGACTGGAGCGTGGACGACCCGCTCGGTATCGCGCTCGAACGCTCGCTGAGGACACTGCTCTGACCATGCTAGACGAACACGACGCGGCGGACTCGAAGACGAACTGGGCACCGACGACGGCGAGCAGTGCGGTCGTGCTGGTCGGGACGTTGGGCGGCGTCGCGGCGCTGAGCGCGGCGGTCGGCGTGGTGAAAGGGACGATTGCGGCCGCGACGGGCGCGGTCTGCCTCGCGGCGGCGCTCTGGCTACTGACGTGGAACGAGTGGCGCGTGCCCGCGACGCTGGCGGCGAGTCTCCTGCTGGTTCCCGCGGGAGCGGGTATCGCGGCGGGCGTCGGCTACGAGTCGCTGGTCGCGTTCGCGCTGGCGTTCCCGGCGTCGTCGCCGACGCGCGTGGTCGGCGAGAGCCTCCGGATTCTGGGCGTGATGGCCGTTCTCGTCGGGAGTACGGTCGCCGTCTCGGGCGCGGCCGCGTCGGTCCGCGGCGTCGCCACCTCGTGGACCGTCTCGAAACTCCTCGATACCGTGATTCGAGTGACCATCCTGCCGATGGGACTGTCGCTCGCGCTCGGCGGCCACGCGCTCCTGACGAACTTCGACGTCGGACTGGCCGGGATGGTCGGCGACGCCGTGCGGACGGCGACCGACTGGGTGCTCGCGCCGTCGGGCGACGGAACCCACCTGCTGTCGTTCGGCCTGCTCGCGGCGGCCGCGGCGTTCGCCGGCTATCGGATGCTCCGGGACCTGCCGACCGAGGAACTGGCGGGCGAGGCGACCGTCGGCGACGTTCGCGTGGCGGACCTCGCGGCGAGTCTCCAACTCGGTTTCAGCAGACTCGTCGCGATCAGCGCTCTCGTGCTTCCCCTCGCGTTCCTCGCCGAGACGACGGTCCCCGACCGGACCGTCGAGGAGGCGCTCCCCGGTCTCGTCTGGACTCTGCTGGTCGCTCTCACGGGGTCGGCGGCGCTCCGGAGCCTGCTCTGGTGGGTCGTACTCGTCGCGGCCGCGCTGGTCGCCGTCGCGGCGCTGGTCCGGCGCTCGTCGCGCGCTTCGACCGCGGAGCTACTGGTCGGCTACGCGCCGTTCCTCGCCGGAGCGACGGTCGTCGCGGGGGTCCGCGTCCTCCACCGACCGCTCCTCGACGCGCTCGTCGGGTTCGTCGCCGGGCGACTCGACGCGCCGCTCGCCGGGCAGTTCCGGACCCTCTCGGAGGGCGTCGTGACCTTCTACGGCGGCGAGACGGTCGTTCTCGGGCTGACCTCGACGGTCCTCCTGCTCGCGGTCGGTGGCGTCTTCGCGCTCCGAATCGCGTTCGCGCTCGGGTTCGTCACCGACCGAGTGGCCGGGCCGGCGCTCGCGGGCGGCGGACTGTTCGTCGCCGCGGCGTTCGTCGGAACGGTGAGCGCGCCGACGTGGCTGGTGTTCGGGTCGCTGGTCGCCGCGCTGGTGGTGTGGGACGCCGGGGAGTTCGCCACGACGCTCGGCGCGGAGGTCGGCCGCCGCGCGCCGACCCGGCGCGTCGAGTTGCTCCACGGTCTCGGCGCGCTCGCGGTCGGCGTCTGCGGGGCGCTCGCGGCCGGTGCGCTCGCGTCGGGTCTGCCTGCCGGCTGGGGCGCGACCGGCGAACTCTCGGTCGCGCTCTTGGCGGCCGTCGCCGGCGTGGTCCTGCTGGTGACGGCGATGCGGTGACTCTATCGTTCTAAAAGAAATCTCCGTATTGCTCGAAGAAATAGTTACTCGGCGCTCGTCTCGGCTTCCCGCTCCGCGTCCGCTCGCTCGGACTCCGCGGCCGACGCCTCCCACCGAGTGCCCGCGCGCTCGTGGAGTTTCATCTCGACGGGGTCCTTCGGCCGGGCGGTGATGCTCGGCCGGAGGTCGAGCGCGGGCGAGGAGACCAGTTCGAGGTGGTACTCCTGCAGAATCGTCGCCAGCACGAGGCGCGCCTCCAGCAGGGCGAACCGGTCGCCGATGCACCGCCGCGGCCCCGCGGCGAACGGGAAGTAGGCGAGTCGCGGGAGCGACTGCTCGAACTCGTCGGCTCGCGGGTCACCGCCCTCCCCGCTCGCGTTCGAGGCGCGGGCCGCCTCGCTACCCCAACGTTCGGGCCGGAACGCCATCGGGTCGTCGTACCACCGCGGGTCGCGGTGGACGACGTGCTGGCTCATGCTGACCGTCACGCCCGCGGGAATCCGGTAGTCGCCCACGCGGTCGTCTTCGACCGGTTCGCGGACGATGCCCGGCACCGGCGGGTAGAGCCGCATCGACTCCTTCACGACGTTTTCGAGGTATGGCAGGTCGCCCACGTCCGCCATCGTCGGGCGGTCGCCGCCGAGTTCGCGGTCCAACTCCGCGACGAGTTTGCGCTCCGCGTCGCCGTTCTGTGCGAGCAGGAAGAAGGTGAACGTCAGGGCGAGCGCGGTCGTCTCGTGGCCCGCCAGCAGGAGCGTCATCACCTCGTCGTGGACCTGCCGGTCGGTCATCCCCTCGCCCTCCTCGTCGCGGGCCGCCAGCAGCATCGACACCACGTCGTCCTCGGTCGGGTTGCGCTTGCGCTCGGCGACGATTTCTGCGACCACGCGGTCCAGCGTCTCGACGGCCTGCTCGAACTTCCGGCGGCCCGGCGTCGGAATCGCCTCGGGCAGGAGGTCGGTCAGCGAGAACTCCGCGCCGGCCATCACCGTCTCCAGCGCCTCGCCGACCCTCTCGGAGTCGTCGCGCAGGTCCACGCCGAACAGCGCCCGACCCACGATGTCCAGCGTCAGCGCGGTCATCTCCGAGTGAACGTCCCGAATCTCGCCGTCGCGCCACCCCGAAATCGCGCGTTCGGTCGAATCGACCATCATCTCGGCGTACGTCGAGATGCGCTCGGGGTGAAACGAGGGTTCGATGAGGTGGCGCTGTCGCCGCCAGAACTCGCCTTCGCTGTTCAGAACCCCGTTGCCCAGCACGGGACCGAGGGTCTCCTGAAACGCCTCGCCCTTGACGTAGTTCTGGTTGTTCTGCACGAGGACGTGCTCGATGTGGTCGGGGTCCGCGAGGTGGTACATCCACCCGCCGGGCAGCTTCCACCGGACCACGTCGCCGTACTCTTGGTGCATCCGGCGCTCGAAGTCGAACGGGTCGCGGGCGTACTCGGGCAGGCTCCCCACCACGGGAAGCCCGTCGGGACCCGGCGGCGCTTTGGCTGGCGCTCGTTTCGTCATGACTCCGGCTACGACGTCGAGACCCAAGTAGACCGCGTTAGAAACGGCCTACAATCAGCGCGTAGTTTCTCCGGTGTTCGAAAACCGGGAGTGGAATCGACCGGCGATCGATTCCTCGGAGAACTGTCCGACGGCGACCACAAAACTCATGCCATCGGTCCGACAACCTCCGCCGATGCCCTCCCAACACGACGCGCACGGCGACGACGGCTGTCCGAAGTGCGGTCACACCGAAACCGACGTAGGGACCATCTCCACGACCGGCGGCGGTCTCTCGAAGATGTTCGACATCCAGACCAACGAGTTTCAGGTCGTCTCCTGCCTGAACTGCGGCTACTCCGAACTCTACCGGGACACCGGGTCGGCCGGAAGCGACATCGTGGACGTGTTCCTCGGCTGAATAGTCTCGGAGACCCGTCACCCCGACTCACCATGGCCGAAATCGCAATCCTGCTGTTCTTCCTGCTCGTGAGCGTCGGCGGTGGCCTGCTTCTGTGGAAAGCCGTCGATAGCGAGAAGCACCAGCGCCGGACGATGAACCGCGAAGAGGCCGAACGCGCGGCGCGACGCGATACGGCCGAGCGAACCGCACGGCGGGACACCGACGAGGACGACGAGCGCCGCGGATTCTGACCTCCGTTCCCCTCACTCCTCGCTGTACTCCTGCCGGAGGACGAACGGCCCGATGGCGAGCGTGTGCTTGGCGACGACGACGATGCGCAGGATGTAGGTCAGGAAGATGAGGAACGGCGTGAGCGTGAGGGTGAACGCCGCGGCGACGACCCACGTGACGTTCGGGACGCCGAGCGTGGCCTCGCCGAACGTCTCCGCGCCGACGAACGCGAGCATCGTCCCCGCCACCGTGAGCGCCGGAACCGCCGCGTAGAGGATGTACCGCGAGAGGTCGATGAGTTCCCACTGGAAGTAGAGCGTCTTGATGTGTTCGCGCGCCGGACCGAACATGGTCAGGGCGGTCTCCAACCGCCGGAAGGCCTCCCGCTGGTCGTCGTTCAGCGCGTCGGCGAACTCGTCGGTCAGTCGCTCGACCTGATAGATCTTCCACGAGTAGTTGTAGTCGAGCGCGGCGTCCAGGACGCCGAACGTGCCGAACTCGGCGTCTTCGAGCTTCTCCAGCGACATGTCGGCGTTCTTGCGGATGCTGTCGAGGAGTTCGCCGGTCTGTCGGCGCAACTCGTCGTCGGCGTCCGCGAGTTCGTCCTCCAGCGCGTCGGCCCGGCGCTTGTTCACGTCCAGCAGTTGGCCGAGGAACGCCGCGGGGTCGGCCTCCGGGGCCTCCTCGAACAGTTCGGTCGCGTAGGTCCGGAAGTCCATCGCGTCGCTCATCCGCTGGCGCTGGTCGCCGAGCGGCCCGTTCTCTTGGGAGATGACGAGTTGGCTGATGGTGACGACCAGCGTGGTCCCGGTGATGACGGTCCCGATCATGGTCGAGAACATCGTCTCGACGGTGTCCGCGGACCGAATCTCGGCCTGCAACGACGGGAACGCGACGGTGCTGACGAGGATGAACGCCGCGAAGATGGCCCCGGCGACCACCGCCGTCGCGGCGAGTCGGTTCCCGTCCAGCAGGAACCACTCCGCGGGGCGGTTCAGGTCGATGCGGTCGGCGAGCGTGTTGGGCGAACGGATTTCGTCGGACTCGCCGGACTTACTCATCGTCGGCCTCGGCGTTCATCTCGCTCCGGTCTTCGTCGCTTCCGGACTCGCCGCCCGTCGCGCTCGCGGGTCGCCGGAGGACGAGGAACTTGGTCCCGCCGCCCACGTAGTCGAGGGTCTCGTCGAGTTCCCACCCCTCGGCGGCCACCTCGTCGAGGAGTCGGGTCGGGTCCCGGACCTCCTTCTTCGTGGGTTCTCGGGGTGGCTTGACGACGCGGTACTCCCAGCGCGGCGTCGTGTCGGCGCTCATTGACGAGTACGACGAGCGTGAGCGGACTAAGGGTAACGGCCCACGACGCGACGAGTCGGGACCGAACCCGAAGCGCGTAGCTAATCGAGACCGTCTCCGTCGCTTTCGTCGCGTGCAGTCGAACCTCCTCGTTTAACTGACGCGAGCGAGAAGCGAGCCTATGGAAACCAACGTGGACGAGAGCGTCGGTCGCTCGCGCCAGAACGGGTCCGTTCTCGGACGGACGCTCCGGGTCTTCGGCCTCGCACTGGTCGGCGTCGTCGGTCTCGGAATCAGCCTCTTCTTCGGCGACGCGCTCCCGCCGCTTCCCGGCGTCTCGCCCGGCGTCGCGGTCGTTCTCTCGCTCGTCACGCCGACCATACTGCTGTTGGTCGCCTCGGCCGTCGGCGCGTTCTGCGCCCCGCGGGTCGGTCTCCGCTCGCGCGTCGCCGCCCGCGCGCCGACTGCGCGGGCGGCCGACGCGAACGCGACGGAAGTGGGAACGAGCGAGAACGCAGGAACGAGCGAGGGCGTGAGAGCGAGCGGGGAGACCACCGCGACCCGAGGCTTCGCGGCCGAGGCCCGCCACGCGATTCCGTGGGGACTGCTCGCCGGCGGACTGCTGGTCGGACTTGACCTCGCGTTCGCCGCCGTCACGGACCTGTCGGTCACCGCCGAAGCGCCGACGGTCGGGGCGGTCGTCGCGTCGCTCCCGATGCGGTTCCTCTACGGCGGCATCGCCGAGGAGGTGCTGCTCCGCTGGGGGTTCATGGCGGCGGTCGCGTGGGTCGTCGCTCGCGTCGCCGGACAGGGTCGGTCGCCGAGTCGCGGCGTGATGTGGGCGAGCATCGCGGTCAGCGCGGTCGTCTTCGGCGTCGGCCACCTCCCCGCGCTGGCGCAGACGGTCGGCTTGACGCCCCTGCTGGTCGCGCGGACGGTACTCCTGAACACGGTCGGCGGAGTGATATTCGGGTGGTTGTTCTGGCGCGACAGCCTCGAAGCCGCGATGGTGGGTCACGCGAGCGCCCACGTTCCGCTCGCGCTGTTCGCGCTGTTCGCGGCGCTCTGAGGTCCGGGTCGCTACGACCCGAGACCGCGCCGCCCGACCAGCCAGCGGAGACCGACGAACGCCGCCAGCGAGACGACCAGATAGGCGACCACCGAGAGGTGGGTCACTTCGGTCGGACTCCCGATGGCCAGCTTCGCCACCGCGTTGGCGGGCGATTCGGGCAGGAGGTAGGTCGAACTGAACACGACCAGCACGCCCATCGAGAAGAGGAACTGGGCCTGCTTGCGCTCGCGGAACGCCAGCGCCGCCGTCGCGCCCATCGTGACCACGCCGACCGAGAAGCCCGTCACGAGCAGCAGAATTTCGACGGGGTTCGCAATCCGGGTCCCGCGGAACGACAACAGCGCCAGCCACGCGCCGGCCTGCACGGGCGCGAGGCTACCCATCGCCAGCAGTTTCCCGTCCACGATGTCGGTCGCGGTCAGCGGCGTCACCCGGAGGAGTTCGAGCGTCCCGCGGTCGTACTCCTCGGCGATGGCGTCCACCGCGATGGAGCCGCTGACGAACACCGGTAGGAACGTCAGCAGGGGGACCAGCACCGTGTAGGTGAACCCGAAGTAGGGGCTGGACGAGGCGTCGGCCGGGAGTTCGACCGGCTGGCGTTCGAGTCGGTGCGAGAGGCGCTGGCGCTCGTGGCGCTCGAACGCCTCCAGCACGCCCTTGATCTGGGTCACGACGAGCGTCGTCCGGACGTTGCCGTCGGGGGCTATCGCCCGGACTCTCGCCCTGCCGTCCGGCAGGCGCGAGACCTCCAAGACGGCGTGAATCTCACCCCTGTCGAAGGCCCGCATCGCGGCCGTCTCGTCGCCGTACTCGACCGCGCGCCAGCCGTCGCGCTCCTCGACGATGGGCGCGAGGTCGTCGCCCGCCTCGCCGGTCACGCCGAACTCCACGACGAACCCGTTCGAGACCGAACCGGGGTCGTACAGCGAGACCAGCCCGACCGCGAGGAACGACGAGAACGCCGCGACGAACAGCTGGATGAGGATGGCGAGTACGATGGTCTTCTCGCTCCGGAGCGACGCCAACTCTCGCTTGGCGACCGTCAGGCGCTTACCCAAGGAAACTCACCACCGTTAGGTTGTAGACCGCGTGAAGGAGCGTGGCCGCGACCAGCGTCCCGGCGTACCATTCGCGGTTCCGCGTCGCCCCCGCCGCGGTCATCGTCGCCGTGACGGTGTGGAGCGCGAGGGGCGCGAGGAACAGCGCGACCAGCACCAGCGGCGAGGTCTCGACGCCCAACCCCGTCACGGTGCCGAACGCCGCCCGCCCGAGTTCGAGGTTCGGCAGGCCGACGAGCTGTGCGACCGCGGTCGCCTTCTCGCCGAGGAAGAAGCCCAGACCCGAGAGGAATCCGAGAACCGCGGCCGACCGGAAGGTGCGCTCGAATCTGGAGTGGGCGAACCCGGCGTAGACGTGGACCGATTTGGCGACCTCCTCGACGCCGGCGATGGCGACCAGCAGGACGGGCATCGACAGCGAGAGCGGGAGCGCGAACAGGAGCGCGACCACCAGCAACTCGCCGACGAAGACGAACGGAATCGAGAGCGCGCTGATCTTCGCAATCGAGCGCCGCCCCGAAATCTGGCCGTTCAGCGCGTCGAGGAACTTCAGCGGGACCGACCGCTGGGTGAACATGTCCTCCTCGCGGTAGACGCCCGCGCCGAGCGCGAAGAGGGCACCCGACGAGAGGTAGAGCGGTCCCGTCGAGAAGGCGTACTCGCCGAGCGAGAAGGCGGTACCGCGCAGGGCCTTCACGACGAGCGTCAGGGGCGAGATCGCCGCTACCGGATGGACGTTGGTGAAAATCGCGGGGACGAACGCGTAGGACGTCAGGAACACCGACAGCGTCACCGTGACGAAGGTGAGTTCCTTGAACGACCGCGCGAACATCCCGCCGACGAACGACGCCGAGAGGAAGAGCAAGGCGATGGGGACCACGGCCGAGACGGATTTGGCCGCGGTCGAGGCGACCGCCAGCGCGCCGTCCGCCGCGGGCGTCAGCGTAGCGATGCCGACCGCCGTAACCGAGGCGATGGCGACCATCCCGGCGAAGTACGGCAGGGTCTTGCCCGCGATGATGTCGCCGCGCGAGACCGGCGAGACCAGCAGGAGTTCGCCGCGCTCGTTGACGCGCTCGTCGAGAATCGTGGAGGCGTACGCCTGAATCACGAAGTTCATCGGCAGGACGAACGCGAACGCCAGCACCAGCGACTCGAAGGGGAACGGCGGCGCGACGTCCGCCGGGGTGCCGCCCCGCGCGTTCGACCCGAACAGCGACCCGCCGCTCCCGACCGCGGGCGCGCCGATTCCCCCGTCGCTCCCGCCCGAGCCGGCGTCCGGCGCGACGGTCCCCGACCCGCCGGAGTCGCCGCCCGAGCCGTCATTTCCGCCCGAACCGCCGCCGAGTCGCTTCTCGCCCGCGCGGGTCGTCCGAGTGGCGGGTCCGCTCGACCCGCCGCCCGACCCGCCGACCTGAAGCCCGCTCTGCTCTTCGTAGCGGACCGAGACCGAGACGGGGAAGGCGGCTGCCGCGTCGGACTCGTCGGTCATCAGACGGTCGTTGTAGCGCGCGACCGACTTCCGGAACTTCGAGAGGGCGGCCGTGCCCTTGTCGGTCGCGTCGGCGCGAATCGCGCCGGGTTCGCAGTTCGGCGTGGACTCGGTACAGACCAGCACCTCCGACCCCTCGTCGCGCGGCGCGACCGCGACGAACGTCGAGTCGTTCGTCACGACGTCGTGGTACGGACTGCTCTGGGAGACGCCGACACGGTAGATGCCGTCGTTCAGGGTGACGCCCTCGCTGGCGACCAGCGGGGTGAGCGCGCCGACCGCCAGCAGGACGACGAGACCGACCGCGACGGTCCGGCGGTCGAGTTGCCCCGCGTTCTTCGAGACCTCCCAGCGCGCGATGCGGAGGGTCTTGCGCAGGTTCACGGTCGGCCCTCCACGTCGGGCGACTCGTCGGCGAGGTCGAGGAAGATGTCTTCGAGGCTCGGGGTGTGGGTCTCGATATCGGCGACCTCGCCGCCCGCTTGCTCGGCGAGTTCGCGGGTCTCCTCCACGGCGTCCATGCTCTCGACGGTCCGGCGGAAGCGCCCGTTCTCCCTCACCGCGTCCGGCACCTCGACCGTGGTGTAGACGCGGTACTCGGTCCGGCCGTGTTCCTCGCGGATGGTCTCGACGCTCCCGCGGGCGACGATGCGGCCGTCGTTCATCACCGCCACGCGGTCGCAGATGCTCTCGACGTGGAACAGGTTGTGGGCGCTGAATACCACGGTCTTGCCCGACTCGGCCAACTCGCGGGTGAACTCGATGATGTAGTTCGTGGTGAGCGGGTCGAGTCCGCTCGCGGGTTCGTCGTATATCAGCACGTCCGGGTCGTTGACCAGCGAGCGCGCGATGGCGACCTTCCGGGTCATCCCCTTCGACATGTCGCCGATTTTGCGGTCGCGGTGGTCGAGTTCGAGGCGGTCCAGGGTGTCGTGGATGCGCGAGTCGGCCGCGTCGTCGGGCACGTCGTAGAGGTCCGCGAAGAACCGGAGGTACGAGACCGCGGTCATGTCCTCGTAGAGGGGCGACTCCTCGGGAAGGAAGCCGAGGTGTTCGCGCATCTCGGGGTCTTGGGCGTCGTAGTCCGCGACGCGGGCCGACCCCGAGGTGGGTTCGACCAGTCCGGAGAGCATCTTCAGCGTCGTGGTCTTGCCCGCGCCGTTCGGGCCGATGACGCCGAAGACCTCGCCCTCAGGGACCGAGAAGCTACTGCCCTCGACGGCGGTGAACCCGCCGTACTCCTTCCGCAGGTTTTCGACTTCTATCATCCGATAGTCGGGTGTGTTCGCCGGGGGGACTTGATTTTGTGGTTGCCGGCCGGAAACTAGCCGCGCCGAGTCACAAGAGTTGTAAGCTCGCCGTCACAAATCCGGGTATGGAACTCTCACGCGGCGTCTCGTGGCGGAAGGTCGGCGTTCGGTCGCTCGTCGCGGCGATTCTGGCCGCGGGACTCCTCCTCCGGTTCCCGACGCTAACCATCCTCCTGGCGGCGGTCGTTTACGCCGTCGCCGAAGCGCTCCACCTCCGGTCGATGGCGACGCGAGAGGGCGCGTCGGTCGCGGCGCTGGCCACGTCGTCGGGGTGGCTCCTCCGGAGCGGGTTCCTCTGGACGCTCGTCGCGCTGGCGATGCTGTACGCCCTCCTGATAACCCAGAAACTCGTGCCGACGCTGGTCGCGGTGTCGTTCGTCTACGTCGGCGGCCTGTTCGCGCAGTCGGCGCGCGAGCACCGACGCGACGAGTCGTCATTTAAGTGATTCTGGCGACAAGGGGTAGATACGCGGGAAGTCGAGCTCGTTCTACTGGACTGCTTCTGTCAGACGCCAGTCTTTACGTCGCCTCGCGTCGTCGTCCCGACGATGACGTGGAATCGCCGCGACCTGCTCTCGGCGGCCGCGACGGCCGCGACCGCCGGAGCCGCGACGCTCGCGGGGTGTTCCGGCGGCGGGCGCGACGAGCGCGAGCAGACCGGGAATCCGCGAATCCAAGCATCGGACCGGACGCTCGTCGGCCGACCCGCCGAGGTTCGACTCGCGGGGTTCCCGCCCGAGACCGAGGTCGCGCTCGACGCGAGCGCGACCGACTCGCGGGGCGTCGAGTTCGCCGCCTCGTGGAAGCTCCGAACCGACGAGGCGGGAGCGGCGTCGCTCGCCGGGCGCGTCGCCTCGACGCCGACCGATTCCGGCAAGTCGAGCGGTTGGACCGCGATGGGAAGCGGGTTCGATTCGCCTGACGCCCCGGCCGTCGAGATGCTGCTTCAGCGACTCGCGCCGCGAAACGGCTCCTCGCCGACGCCGAGCAACTTCGTCGTCGGCGAGCGGGACGCGGTCGACGTGACGCTCACCGCCAGCGTGGGCGGGGAGCGGCGGGCCTCGGCGACGGCCACGCGCGTCGTCACCGACGCGGGGGTTTCGCGCCGGACGGTCGAGGACTCGGACCTCGTGGCGTGGCTCTACGAACCGCCGGACGCGCGGTCGGGCGGGGGAAGCGGCGAGTCCGGAACCGGCCCGGCCCCGGCCGTCGTCACGCTCCACGGGTCCCACGCGCTGGTGCCCCACGCGCTGAGTCGGACGCTGGCGAGTCACGGCTACGCGACGCTCGCGCTCCAGTACGCCGGCGCGGACGGACTGCCCGAGTCGGTCGCGGACGTGCCGGTCGAGTACTTCCGGCGCGCGACGCGCTGGCTCACCGACCGCGAGGGCGTCGCCGACGGGCGGGTCGGCTACGTCGGCATCTCTCGGGGCGTCGAGGCGGCGCTAATCGCCGGAGCGCAGTTCGAGGGACGGACGACGGTCGTCGGCTACTCCGGCGGGGGCGTCTACGGGCCGAGCGTGAACGCCGCGGCGACGACGGTCACCGACTGGGCCTCGGCGTGGACCGAGGGCGGCGACCCGCTCGCGGACGCCGCGGCGGTCCGGACGACGTTCTCCGCGGTTCGAGACGCGCAATCGGAGTGCGAGACGGCCGCCTGCGTCCCGGAGACCGTCGGCGAGTGGGTCGGCGAGGCGGTCCGGGAACGCGCCGTGATTCCGGTCGAAGACGTCGAGGGACCGATTCTCCTGCTCGCGGGGACCGACGACGCGACGTGGCCCTCTGCGGCGCTGTCGTCGCTGGCCATCGACCGACTCGACCGGCGCGGCCACGACGCGCCGTACCGACTCCGGGTCTACGAGGGCGCGGGCCACGTCTTCGGCCTGCCGTATCGTGACTACACCGGCGACGCGACGCGACCGAAGTACGGCGGGTCGCCCTCCGCGAACGCGGCCGCGGCGGCGAACTCGTGGCCGGTGGTGCTTCGGTACCTGCGCGGGGGACTGCGAGAGTAGTCGTTCGCTTCTCGACCTCGATTTTCCTTTAAGTGCTTCTGGCGACAAGGAGTAGATACGAGGGACGACGGCCTCGTTCTGCCGAATGATGATTCGCCAGACGCCAGTCTCCTATTTCGGGGAGGCAGAAGGAAAATCGCTATCGTCGTCGCCGCGTCGCTCTCCATTTAAGTAGTTCTGGCGACAACGGGTAGATACGAGGAAGAATCGTTCGCGTTCTCCCGCGGTTTTCCGCTTCTCTACGAACCGACGCTCCGGAGTTGTAACTCTCTGGAGTCTGCCTCCGTGCGAGTCCTTACTGTCCGCGAGTCCCTTCCCTACTCCTCGTGAGCTTCGTCGACCCGGCGAGCGTCGAGGCTCGGCAGGTTCGGGTCGCGGTGAGGGTTCCGGCCGTAGACCGCCTCTTCGAGCTGCTGGTCGGCGAGCTGCTCCTTCAGCGTTCGCCGGAGGCGGTTGAGACTGGTCACGTCGAGCCCGTGTTTCTCTACGAGGTCCGAGAACTCCGGTTCGTCGGTGATGGAGCGGAACTGGTCGTAGAGGTCGCCGAGGCGTTCGGGCGGGAGTTGACCGATCCACTCCTCGTCGTGGAGACCCAGATAGTGTTCGCGCTCGCGGTCCACGACGTGGCGGATGACGACCAGCGCGACCTTCGGAATCGCGCGCTGGCTTCCGAACGCGGTCAGGTCGAGGTCCGACATGATGCCGACCACGCGGTCGCGTTGCCACGGCGTCAGCGACAGGTCGTTGCAGAGCGCGTGGGAGATGCGGAGCTTGTCGAGGCGGTGCATCCGGGCGCTGTGGCCCGCCATCGCCGAGTGGCGCTCCTCGTGCATCCGGCGAACGCTCTCGGAGAGGTCGGCGTCGGGCGACTCCGCGCGGCCGATCTGGGTCGCGCTCGGCGTGACCGGTCCCCACTGGCGGACCGTCCGGTCGCGCTGGAGGTCGGCGCGGCCGACCGCCCCGTCGCCGGGGCGCTGGCTGAGCGGTCGGTCGGCGTCTCGGTCGTCGTGCGTGCTCGACTGCCACGTCGGCAGCGAGTCCGTCCACCCCTCGGTCATCACTCGCCCGTACTCGGTGGGGGTAGTTCAAACATGCGCCTCTCGGGAACGTGATAGGAGGCGCGGCTGGTCGGAATCGGATTCGGCAGAACGAGGCCGTCGTCGCTCGTATCTACTCCTTGTCGCCAGAGCCACTTAAAGGACGCTCGGTGCTGACGCGGCGTGACGGTTTCGTTACGGACGACTCTCCACGCCTCCTCGCAAGCGCCGGGTGGGCGACCGACCTACTCGCCGTCGTAGAACTCCGCGCGCAGGTCGTCGTCGTCCAGCGTCCCCGCAGTGTCCGATAGCTGGGTGCGCAGTTCCGCCAGTTCCTCGGTGAGTTCGTCGTACTCGTCGTTGGCGTCGAGTTCCTCGGGACTCTTCTTGGTTTCCAAGGCGGCCTTCTTGTTCGCCAGCGAGAGGAACCGCTGCATCTGGCTGTCGTAGGTCGAGCGCTTCAGCAGGGTCTCGACCGTTTCGAGCAGTTCGTCGGCCTCCGAGACCGGCTTTTCGAGGTAGGCGTCGAAGCCGAGTTCGAGGATGTCGAAGTCCGGTTCGACCGCCGAGACAAGCGCCACCCGGCAGTTGAGTCCCTGTTCGTGAATTCGAGCCAGTACGTCTTCACCCGATAGATTCGGCATTCGGCGGTCGAGGAGAACGACGTCTACCTCCTCGTCCAACTTTTCTAGCGCTTCCGTCCCGCTGTAGGCTGTTCGGACGTTGTAGTCGTCTTCGAGCCACTGGGCATAGGCGTCGGTTATCGGCTTCTCGTCGTCGACGATCAGCACTGTAGCGTCCTTAGGCATGCTTACGATATCGCTCGCCCTCTGTGATGATTCACTCATACTCCCTCGATGTTAAACTGGCGTCTCGTAGCGAACCCGACGGCTCGCCGATACGATTCGTCGAGCGGTCGCTCTGTCCTCGGTAGCGTCGCGTCATCTGTCGGTCGTCTCCTGTTCGAAAGGCGGTTTGGCCGTCTCGGGTTCGTAGCCGCTCAGGAAGACGAGGTTGCCTCGTCCGACCTGTACGCGGGTTATCAGGCCCTTCTCTTCCATCTTCGACAGCTTCCGGCTGACCGTGGACTTCGACCAGTCGGTCTCCTCGGTCACGTCGGCCTGCTTCATCCGACCGCCGTACCGGGTCAGCAGTTCGCGGATGCGGTCCTCGTCGGTCAGCATCGCCTCCTCGGGGAACTGCTCGACGCCGGCGTCGCGGGCCGACTGGTCGTCGGACGGACTCGACTCGGCGGTCTCGCCCGCGGCGGACGGCGGCCCGTCGTCCCCGTCGGCGTTTTGGCCCGCGCGTTCGTTCGGTCCGGAGAACAGGTTCGACACCGAGTTCAGGACCGAGGAGAACACGCCTTCCCCGGAATCCGGGACCGAGACGTCGGTGTCGTGGGACTGAGCGTGGTCGCTGGTCGCGCTCCGGTCGCCGTAGGTCTCGGCGACCGACCACTCTTGGCCGTCGTCCGAGACTTCGACCACCGCGTCGAACAGCGTCTTCAGCGTGTTGATGGTCTCCTCGTCGTGGATGTCCGGGTCCATGTGGTAGAATCCGATGGCGTCGGCCGCCTGTACCCGGTGGGTGAGAATGTGGAGATAGCGGAACGCCGTGTCGAAATCGACGTACTCCAGGAGAACCGTCAGCGTCTGGACCGATACCAGCGTCTGGTTGCCGTTGCCCTCCCAGCGCGTCAACTGCTCGCTCAGCGGTGCGATGATGTCCATCGGTTGGTTCGGGTCCACGCGCGCGACCGACACGTTCGGCGGAACCTCGGTGCCTCCGGGTCCCTCGTTGGTCTCGACCGTATTCGCGTGGATGAACGCCAGTTCCGCCGGGAGGTCGCCGACGTTCGTTTCCCAGTCGGATATCCACGTCTCCGGCGGCGGCGTGTACGTCACCGCGGCGACGTTCGCCCCGGACGGGTCCGTCGTCGAGGCGAGGAGTTCGAGGCATGCGCGGTTCCCTGTGGGTGTCAACGGTGCCAGCAGGAGGACGTTCGAAGACTCGTCCAATTGCCGCTTGTCTGATGTATCGATATTCATTCGTTGTGAGTCATGGTCCGTTGTTTCCGACCGCGTTGTGGGAGAGCGCCCGAAATATTCCGCAGTCCGGAGAAGGTTACGGTCCCCTAGACATTAAGGTGTTTGCCATCAAGCGAAGCGCCGAAGTCGTTCCCACAGCGGTTCCCTGTTTCTGTGTAACTACACTACCACGGGGATAAAACCCTCGGCAGGACTAGTCACGGGGTTTAAGTGCGACTCCGTTCCGCCGACTCCGGGAGACTGAAATCCGTGGCTTCCGAACCGAGACCCATGCAAGCAGTGCTTCTGGCCGCGGGCGAAGGGACTCGAATCCGACCGCTGTCGGCGTCGCTCCCGAAGCCGATGCTTCCGGTCGCCCACCGGCCGCTGGTCGCGCACGCCGCGGACGCGGCCGTGGACGCTGGCGCGGACGAACTCGTCGTCGTTGTCGGCTACGAGGCCGAGACGGTCCGCGAGTACTTCGGCGAGGAGTACCGCGGCGTGCCGGTCCGCTACGCGGTGCAGGACGAACAGGCCGGGACCGCCGACGCGGTTCGCGCGGCCCGCGAGCACCTCGACGGCGCGTTCGCGGTCTTGAACGGCGACAACCTCTACGACCCGGCCGCGGTCGCCGAACTGTTCGCCTCGGGACCGAGCATCGCCGCGGTCCGGGTCGAGCGGCCTTCGAACTACGGCGTCCTCTCGGCCGAGGCGGGCGTCGTCACCGACGTCGAGGAGAAGCCCGCGGACCCGCCGACGAATCTGGCCAACGCCGGCGCGTACGTCTTCCCCGCCGAGGCCCGCGAGTGGCTGGACGTGTCCGCCAGCGAGCGCGGCGAACGCGAGATTACCGACGTCGTCGCGCGGACCATCGAGGAGTACGACGTGGGCTTCGCCGCGATGGACCGCTGGCTCGACGTGGGCCGGCCGTGGGAACTGCTGGCGGCCAACGAGTGGAAACTCGGCGAACTGGAGCGAGACGTCCGGGGGTCGGTCCACGAGGACGCCGACCTCCGGGGCGACGTCGTGGTTGAGGAAGGCGCGAGCATCGACGCCGGCGTGGTCATCGAGGGTCCCGCGCTCGTGCGCTCGGGCGCGAGCGTCGGCCCGAACGCCTACGTCCGCGGCGCGACCCTCGTCGGCGAGGACGCCCACGTCGGCCACGGCGTCGAAGTGAAAAACAGCGTCCTGATGGCAGGAGCCACGGTCGGCCACCTGAGCTACGTCGGCGACAGCGTACTCGGCCGGAACGTCAACTTCGGCGCGGGCACGAACGTCGCCAACCTCCGCCACGACGGGGAAGCGGTCCGCCACACCGTCAAGGGCGAGCGCGTCTCGACCGGCCGCCGGAAGTTCGGCGTCGTCGTCGGCGACGGCGCGAAGACGGCCATCGACACGAGTCTAAACGCGGGCGTGACGCTCTCGGAGGGCGCGACGACGAAACCGGGTGAGGTCGTGACGCGGGACAAGTAAATCGGAACTTGCCCGAATTTTCCCATCTTGCCCGGCGACGCGCCATCAGCGCGCGAGGGCTGAGTAGCGCAGTGGAGCGAAGCGACCGAGCAACGCAGGCGGTTGGGGAGGACGTGGCCGTCGCTGTGCGGGGCGGTGCTGTGCGGTTTGCAGTCCGAGAAGTCCGTTCCCCCGCTTCCTCCAAAAAGGCGGTTACAAGAACTCCGTTCACCGACTCACTTTCGCCGTGTGCCACGCGTTCGCCGCCAACTCTCCGAACGCTTCGTTCCCGGCTTCCGACAGCGGATACTCGCCGTGATACGGGTCCGGGTCGCCGTCCACGCCAGTCACCGTCCGAATCGCGTCGGCCAGCGACTCGTAGTTGTCGCTCACGATGTCCTGCACCAGCACGGGCATTCCCGCGCGGTCGCAGAGTTCCCGCGCGGCCTCCCGGCCGACGTAGACGCGCTCCTCGCGACGGTCGGCGAAGACGAGCGCGAAGGGCGTCTCGCCGAACTGCGCGTCGAGGAACCGCTGGGCCGGGTCGTCCTCCCACGCGATGGCTCCGACGCCGTCCAGTCGCCGGAGCGCCGTAGCGGCCGCCGAGCAGAACGGACACTCGCCGTCGTAGACCAGGACCGCGTGGTAGTCGCTCATAGTTGTCTGTAGCACCGCTGGCGGTAAAACGGCGGTGGCGATAGCGCAGGGCAGTTCGCCCGACGAAGACGCTCTACGAGTTTTAGAGCAGCAGACTTCTGTCCTTTAGCTGGTCAGCGATTGCTCATCGTTTCGACCGGCCCGGCGGCTTGTCGTGCGCCGCGCGGTGGTCCAGCATCTCGTCGTACTGGCAGGCCAAGATTCGGAGGTCCGACTCCGGCTTGGCCGTGCAGGGCAGAATCATGCCGGCCTCCTCGTCCTCCTCGAAGTACCGCTTGGCGTCGGACTGGTCCACCTCGCCCTCCAGTAGTTTCGCGGCGCAGGTGGTACACCAGCCCTGCTGGCAGTCGGCGGGGAGCCAGACGCCCTCGCTCCGCGCGGCCGAGAGTAGGTATTCGGTCTCGGGGACCTCGATTTCGACGGTCTCGCCCGCCTGCTCTATCGCGGCGTCCTCGGGGACCTCGATTTCGACGGTGTAGCTACTCACGGTCGTGGTTACGGATGAACGGGGATGAGCGTGGTGGCTACGCATTGGGTTTGAATTCGAAGCGACTATCGGACTTATAGCGACGAACGCCTCGAAAGCCCCCGCCCGCTCGCGGTCGCTGAGCAGGATATTCTCGGCTCGCTAGCGCTCGCCTCGAATGCTGCCCGCTCAGACGACTGAGCTGCACGCCGGAAGACAAACCGCGTCTTCCGAGGTCACACTCGCTTCGCTCGCGTGACCGCGAGCGGGCGGCCCCTTTCAGTCCACCCAGACCGGTAGTCTGGTCGGTCAGGCGTTTACCGGTGGATTGTATCAGTGTTTGCCAGTAGAAAGCATCGCCGGGCGCGTTCCGGTGGTCTGCGTCACCGAGCGCGCGCCGGTCGAGCGAACCGCCGAAAGCGGTCGCAAGTCGCTACGCCGAGTCGTTGAACCGTCGGTTGGTCGAGAGCGGCGCGTCGCCGGGTTCGCCGCGGACGAAGTGGCCCGCCGGGTTGGCCTCGCCGTCGCGCTCCATCGAGAGGAGTTCCACGAACCACGCCTCGTGTTCGATCTCCTCTTGCAGGATGCGACTCGCCATGTCGTAGGTCCGCGGGTCCTTGCCCTGGGTCATGTCGCAGATTTCGCTCCACGTCCGGATGGCACACCGCTCGGCTTCGAGGAGCGTCTCCAGAATCAGCGTGGCGGAGGCGTCCTCGTTGATTTCGTCGGGTTCCTCGCCCTCGTAGGGCGTCGGCAGTTCGGCGTGCGGACAGGACGCCCGGCCCATGAAGTCGCCGATGTCGTTCGGGAGCGACCCGCCGAGTTCGTAGACGCGGGGCGCGACCAACTCGAAGTGCGCGCGGTCTTCGAGGCGCGCGTCCTCCGCGATCTCCTTGTAATCCTCGTGGCCCGCGAGGTGCATCCGGAGGTTGGTGTAGTAGTAGTACGTCGAGAACTCCGCGCCGATGGCGTCGATGAGACGCTCGCGGAGTTCCTCCGGTTCGAGGCCGCGTTCGCGGAGCGACTCCATCCCCACTCGCATGCTCGTGTCGCCCGGTTCGTAGTCGCCTGCGCCGTGTCGTCGGTCGTCGTCTGCCATTGTGTTCTCCCCCGTGAACGCCGACGACTTTCGCACCCTTAACGATTCTTCCCAGGTTACGAACGTCGTTCCGAGTTCCGGGAAGCGAAGTGAGCAGTGCGTCGGAGGCGACGACCGCCGCCACTTCCGCCCCGCGGCGAAAGGCGTTAGGTACCCCGACCCTATCGCCGACTCGTGGACGAGACCATCGACTGGCTCCGGGGCCGACCGTACTACGACGGGCAACTCGAAGCCCACCGGACCCTCACCGGTCGGGACGGCGACTTCGCGGACGTGGACCTCGAAGGCCGACTCGAAAGCGCGCTCGAATCGCGTGGCATCGACCGCCTCTACCGTCATCAGGTCGCGGCCGTCGAGGCGATTCGCGCCGGCGAGAACGTCGTCGTCGCCACCCCGACCGCCAGCGGGAAGAGCCTCGCGTACACCGTGCCCGCCTTCGAGCGCGCGATGGACCACGGCGGGCGCACCCTCTACGTCGCCCCGCAGAACGCGCTCATCAACGACCAAGAGGAGACGCTCTCGGAACTCGCCCGCGATTTGGGCTTCGGCAGTCGCGTCTCCGTCGAGCAGTACACCGGCCGCCTGAGCAAGTCCGAGAAGCGCGACGTTCGGGACCGCCGACCAACCGTCGTCCTGACGAACCCCGACATGCTCCACTACGCGCTCCTGCCGCACGCGCACCGCCTCTGGGACTGGTTCTTCGAGGGACTGGAGACGGTCGTGCTGGACGAGGTTCACGAGTACCGCGGCGTCTTCGGGAGCCACGTCGCGCTCCTGCTCCGGCGACTCCGGCGGGTCTGCGACCGGTTCGACGCCGACCCCGAGTTCGTCTGCTGTTCGGCGACCATCGGGAACCCGGTCGAACACGCCGCGAGCGTGACCGGGACCGACGAAGACTCCTTCCGACTGATAGACGAGGACGTGAGCGACACCGGGCCGACCCACTGGCTGCTCTGGAACCCGCCCGAGTACGAGAACCCGCAGGCCGGGACCTCCGGCCAGCGCCGGTCGAACCACGCCGAGACCAAACGCCTCTTCGCCGACCTCGTGTCGAAGGGCCACCAGACGCTGACGTTCACCCGTGCGCGACAGGCCGCCGAGCAGTGGGCGATGGAGAGCGCCGACGAACTCCGCCAGCGCGGGCGGGGCGACCTCGCGCCCGACGTGACGGCGTACCAGGCCGCGCTGGGAGACGACCGCCGGAAGGAGATAGAGGTAGGACTCCGAGACGGCGAGGTCCGGGGCGTCTGGAGCACCAACGCCTTGGAACTCGGCGTGGACATCGGCGGTCTCGACGCGGTGTTGCTCGACGGCTACCCGGGCACCCGGATGGCGGCGTTCCAGCAGGCCGGGCGCGCGGGCCGCGGGACCGACCCGAGCCTCGTCGCGCTCGTCGCCGGCGAGGACCAACTCGACCAGTATCTGATGGCCAACCCCGAGGAGTTCTTCGCCGGGTCGCCCGAACGCGCGGTCGTCAACCCCGCGAACGACCAACTCCTGCCCGACCACCTGCTGTCGGCGGCCCGCGAGACGTGGCTCTCGCCCGACGACCGCGAGTACTTCGGCGAGGCGTTCCCCGACCTCGTGAACGGTCTCGAAAGCGAGGGGCTGCTCGAACAGCGCATCACCCACGACGGCCTGCGCTGGACCTACGACGGCGACGGCAGTCCCCAACACGAGATGAGCCTGCGCTCCATCGACGACCGCGAGGTCAACCTGCTCGACGGGCGAAACGGCGACACCATCGCCAGCCTCTCTTTCGAGGACGCGCTGACCGACGCTCACCCCGGAGCCATCTACCACCATCAGGGCCAGTCCTACGAGGTCGTGGACCTCGATTTGAGTAGGGAGGTCGCGGAACTGAGTCCCACGTGGGCCGACTACCACACTAAGGTCCTCCACGAGAAGGAGATCACCGTCGAAGAGGACCGCCGAGAGAAGCGCCTCGAAACCCGCGAGGACGTGCCGGTCCGGTTCGCCGACGTGACGATGCGCAAGCAGATTACGGGCTTCGAGCGCCGCGACCGCTCCGGCGAGACGCTGGCCCGCGAGTCGTTGGACCTCCCGGAGGTCTCGCTCCGGACCAAGGCGCTGTACTTCACCGTCCCCCGCGACGTCGAGAGCGCGATGCGCGAGCAGGGCGACTTCGCGGGCGGCATCCACGCCGCCGAACACGGCATGATTTCGCTGTTCCCGCTCGAACTGCTCTGCGACCGCGGCGACATCGGCGGTCTCTCGACGCCGATGCACCCCCACACCGGTCGGAGCACCATCTTCATCTACGACGGCTACCCCGGTGGCGTCGGACTCGTCCGGGAGGGCTACGAGACGGTCGCGGACCTGATGGCGCAGACCGCCGAGATGATAGGGGCCTGCGACTGCGAGTCGGCGGGCGGCTGTCCCGCCTGCGTCCAGTCGCCCCACTGCGGGAACGCCAACGACCCGCTGGACGAGGCCCAAGCGAAGTACCTGCTCGACGCACTGACCGACGGTAAGGCGGGCGAGCAAGAGGAGTAGCTCTCCACCCGGCCGCGGTCGAGCGCCCGTCTCCTTCGAAAACAAAGATATATCTGGTGTTACTATCGAATCACGTTCGTGTCACCAAAACTCAGTACTACGAGCGCGTTGAATTACGCCGTCAGTCAACTCGCCACGCGCGGCGGTGCGATTCTCGTCGCCGCGTACGCCGCCTACCAGATCGCCACGCAAGTCGTCATCCAATCGCTGTTCGTCGGGGTACTCGGGAGTTCCCTCGACGCCGCCCAACTGTCGCAAGCGTATCCGCTCGCCGTCGGACTCCCCACGACCGTCAGCGCCGTGCTCACCGTCGCGGTCGTCCTCGCCGGCACCGCTCTCGGCGTCGTCGCGATGCGAGCGCTGTACGAGGACATCGACGCCGTGCCGACCGCCGACCACACCCGTCGGCTCGTCCGAACCGTCGGCGTACTCTTCGTCGTTAGCGTCATCGTATTCGTGGCGACGACCATCGGCTTCGTGTTCCTCGTTCTCCCCGGACTCTTCCTCGCCGTCAGCCTCGTGTTCGCCGCCCTCGTGGTCGCCGTCGAGGACGCCGGAATCGGTGAGTCGCTCAAACGGAGTTGGGAACTCGCGTCCGGAAATCGCCTCCGGCTGTTCCTGCTAGGCGTCGTCGTCGTTATCGGTTCCGGACTCGCCGGTGTCGTCGGGACTCTGTTCGGAGGCGTCGGTCCCCTCGTCAGCGCCCTCCTGACCAGCGTCGTCTCCGGTCTGGTCTCGCTGTTCAGCGTCGCGGTACTCGTCGGCGCGTATCGACAGCTCGCAGGCGAAGACGGCGTCGAGACGTCCGTCGCGGCCTAAATTATCGAGCCTGAGAAGCGGACCGCAAAATTAAGTCACCCCCTTCACAACTCTCGTACGATATGGACGAGGACCTCGATGCAGTCCGGGAGCGTAGGAAGCGCACGCTCATGCAGGAACAGGGCCTCGGTGCGCCGGCGTCGCCGGTCTACGTCGATGGCTCCCAGAGCCTCGACCAGACCGTGACCGCCCACGACGTCGTGTTGGTCCACTACTACGCCGACGGCGGAGCGGGCCAGCGCCTCCATCCCGTCGTGGAGTCTGTCGCCCGCGAGACGTTCGCTGCAGTGGCGAAGGTCAACGTCGTCCACCACCAGAAGTTGGCCTTGGAACGGGGCGTCGAGGCGACTCCCGCGTTCGAGGTGTACGCCGACGGCGAGCGTCAGGAGCGCGTTCGCGGGCAGGTCGGAAGAGACGAGTTGGTCGAGTTGGTCGGCGAGTACACGCCGTTCTGACTGCGGGACTACACCGCGCCGGCGACGCCGCTCCCGATGGCGGCACCGCAGTCGGCGCAGGCGACGAGGTAGAACCGCTTCGAGGTCTTGAATATCCCCGTCGTGGAGTCCATGTCCAGAAACTCCACGTCGGCCTGCTCCTCCAAGGTCGTCTCGCATTCGGGACAGTGAACCATCGTCAGGCCGCCTCGGCGTTCGATTTGGCACCGGCGACGCCGCTTCCGATCGTTCGACCGCACTCCGCGCAGTTGGCGGTGTAGAACCGCTTCGACGCTTTGACGAAACCCGTCTCGGCGTCCATCTCGACGAACTCGATGTCTTCCTCGTCGGCGAGCTGAGTTTCACATCCGGGACAGTGTACCGTGTGGCCGTCTGTTCAAATAACTGACTGATAACCCTTGTGGCGAGAACGCGCCGTCACGACCCGCCGTCCGAAACTTCTTTTAGGCCAGCCTAATTCAGATTAGGTTAGCCTAAATCATGTCCGACTCTCTCGACACCATCCGCCGCGAAATCGACGATATCGCCGCCGAGGACGGCGATTTCTACGTCGCGTGCGCCGACACGGACGAGCGCCCCGCGCCGCTGACCGGCCGCCGGTTCCCGACCGAGGAGGCCGCAAACGAGGCGGCCGACCTCGCGCGTTCGTACCGCGCGACCCTCCGCGAGTCCGACCCCGACCTCCCCGAACACCGCCTCTCGGTGTACGAGTGCACCGACGACCCGCCGACGATGGTCTCGACCCGCGAGCGCGCTGCGGGAACCCGCGAGAACGGTCTCCCCCGGACTTCTCGGTCGGTGACGCTCTCGGGTGACTGCGAGTCCGAGTGGCTCCGGATGGACAACGCGCCGCTGGTCCACGTCCGACGCGACGGCGAACCGCTCCCGGACGACGCCGTGGAACGCCAACTCGACTCGAAGCTATGACCCAGCGATTCGCGGGGAGCGACGGCGAGGCGTCGTTCGACCCTCGGACGCCCGCCGCCGTCGAGCGCGCGGCGAGCGAGCGCGACCGCATCGAGGAGAAGGTCGCCGCGTTCGGCGAGTTCCGCGAGCGCGTCGCGGACGTGCCGGCCGACGCGGGCGGACGCGGAAGTCGGACGGCACGGTCGGGGCGGTCCGCCGGGGGGACGCTGGCGGTGGGGACGACCGCGAGCAGTTCGGCGGACGGCACGGCGACGGTCCGCGAGGCGTTCGGCGAGACGGTCCTGGCCTACGCCGACGCCGACTCGATGCAGGAGGCGATGGCCGACGAACTCTCACCGGAACTGACGGCGGCGCTCTCGCCCGCGGCGGGCGAGTTCTCGACCGGCCTGAAGCGCCAACTGGTCTCGCGGGCCGACCAGCGCCGCAAGGAGTGTCGCCTGCTCGCCGACGGCATCGAGGGCGAGCGCGAGCGAATTCGGGCTATCGCCGACGAATTCGAGGGGATTCTCGACCGGCTCGCTACCGCCGACGAGACGCCGCTCCTGCAACTCGGATTCGAGGAGTTGCGGGCGCGCCACGACCGACTCGCGGCGTTCCGCGAGACCTGCGACCGACTCGCGACCGAGCGACAGGCCGCGATTCGAGAGACGCGAAACGACGGCCTGATCGGGATTCGGGAGGCGGAGCTGATAGCCCACCTCTACGGCGAGTTCACGGACTCTCACCCGGTACTGGCCGACCTCGCGGAACTCGACGCGCTGCTGGCCGACTGCCAGTTTGCGGTCCGGAAGCACCTCTGCGCGCGAGTCTGACCGGTTCGTATCACTTTTCCGGCCGATGCCGATTCCGAAACTGCTTAACGGTTGGTCTGTGGTCTGGCCATCGAGTCCCCATGACAGACTCTCTCGAACACCTCCGCCAGCGGATAACCGATTTGACCGACCCGGACGGCGATTTCGCCGTCGTCTGTCCGCTCTCTGGGAAGTGCCCGGTCCCCGTCCGCGGCGAGTCGTTCCCCTCCGCGGACGCCGCCGAGGAGGCCGTGGACCTCGTGGTCGAGTACCGCAAACTCCTCCGGGAGGTGGACCCCCACCTCGAAAACGTCCCTATCGTCGCCACCGAGCGAGGCGACGACCCGCTCGCGTTCGACGCGCGCGAGCAGAGCGAGCGCGCGGGCGAGGCGTCCGGCCGCCGGCGTCGCCTCTGTCGGTCGGTCTCGCTCTCGGGCGAGGGCGACGACGAGTGGCTTCGGATGGAGAACGCGCCGGTCGTCCACGTCCGGCGCGACGGCGAACTGCTGGACGACGAGACGGTCTCGCGGCAACTCCGGGCCGCGCTTCGGTGAACTCGCTACCCCGACTCGCGTATCTCGCGGCGCAGTTCCGGAATCAGGTCGAAGTCCCGGTCGGCGTCTCCGAGGACCAACAGCGCGTGGTACCGCAGGTAGGTCTGAATCGGCACGAAGACCACCGCGAGGACAGCAACGAGAAGCAGGACGTACGCCAGCACGACGACGACGAGCGCGGTCAGCGCGAGCGGACTCCCCAGAACCGCGTCGAGACCGCCGACCAGCGACACCCCGAGGACGCCGACGACCGCGACCGGAGCGACCAGTAGCGCGCCGACGATACCGCCGACGACCGAGGAGACCAGTCCGGCCGCGAACGCGAGGACGACTCGGACGAGCGCGTAGACGCCGAACTGCTTCCACTCGCGGGTCAACGTCGGCCAGAAGCGCCGCCACCCCCCGAGGACCCCGACGTTCTTCTGGATCATCACCGGCACGACGAAGTTGGCGGTGAAGGCGTCTATCGCGGCGACCAGAAGCCCGAAGAGTACGACCAGCGGAATCAGGCCGACGAGCAGGCCCAGCGAGAGCTCGAGACCGCCGGTGGCGAGACCGACGACGCTCGCCACCAGTGCGAGTGCGGGAACCACGACGAGGAGTCCGAGCGCGACCCGGAAGACGAACAACTGGAGCGCGCGACCGAAGTGCTGGCCCGCGTAGTCCCGAATCCGAACGTGCTGGCGGCGCAGACTCTCGACGAAGACGAACTCCATCACGGCCCCGACGAGAACGTACAGCAGACCGACGAGCAGTCCGACCGCGACGAGTCCGAGGAGTATCGGTAGTACGTCGCCGAACTCGGCCGGAACGTCGAACTGGCCCGGTCCCGGAGTCGTCCCCGGCCCGTCGCTCGGCGTCCCGGTCGAACCCCCGGCGCTGAACGACGGGCCGCTACCGCCGCCGCTCCCGAGGAAGAAGACCACGAGCGCGAGTTTGAGCCACTGACGAACGTCGAGCGGCGTGAGCAGCGACTTCGTGGCGTCGAGCGCGTCGTCCAGCGCCTCCACCGCGTACCATGGCATGAGTGGGGGTACGACGCCGACCGAGAAAACTGTCGGGGAGGCGTCGGGTCGGCCCGCGTCAGACCGAGACCGCGTCGCCCAACCCGCCGTCGATGAGTTGGATGAGGACCCCGGCGATGCCGGTCTTCGACGACCAGATGGCGGTCTCCTCCTCCAACTCGGGGTCGCCGCGTCGGTCGCGGACGCTCAGGAGGACCGTCTCGCCGTCCACGACCACGACGCGACCCACTGGGTCGTCGCCGTGGGGGTGGTCGGCCGGGAGTTGCATCACTGCCACGTCGCTGTCGGCGAACAGTTCTTCGAGCGCGGGGTCGCCGACGAGGAACACCTCGACGCCGGCGTCGGCCCGCTCGCGCAGGCGGTCGGCGAGGTCGTCGGTCAGGCCGTGGGCGTCCCGGCCCACGCCGAAGACGATGCGGCGCTCGGCCTCCTCCAGCAGTTGCTCGACGCGGCCGTCGATGCTGGTCCGGCCGTGGACCGTCCAGATGTCCTCGCGCTCCTCGTCGCCCTCGCCGCGCTGTTTCCGGGCGGCTTCGAGGTAGTCGAAGGCCCGCTCTTGGGTGCGCTCGAACTCGCCGCGGAGGTGCGACCGGGCGGCTTCGGGTCTGACGGGCCGGTACTGGATGGGCTTGGACTGTTGGACCTCCACGAGACCCCGGTCCTGCAGGGACTCGGCTGCGCCGTAGACCTGCGAGCGGGGCACGTCGGTCGCCCGATGCACGTCGCGGGCGGTGCCCGTCCCGAGTCGCTGGAGCGCGGCGAACACCTTCGCCTCGTAGTTCGAGAGACCGAGGTGTTCGAGCGCGTCGATGGCGTCGCCTTCGTCCATCAGTCCTCGCTCACCTCCGTCGCGCCTTGGGCGACCGTCGAACTTGGGTCGGTGTCGGTAGCCTCGTCCGGCCCGAGGTAGCGCGTCCACAGCGCCAGCAGACTCGGGAGGACGAGGACGCTGGCGAGGAACGCGTAGATGATGGTCAGGCCGGTGATGATGCCGAACTGCTGGAGCGCGGGCAGGATGGCGAAGGCGAGGACGCCGAACCCGCCGACCGTGGTCGCGGCGCTCCCCAGCAGCGCGCCGCCGGTCCCGGTGACGCTCTCGCGCATGGCGGCCCACATGGTGTCGCGCCGCCCGAGTTCCATCGTGTAGCGCTCGCTGAGGTGGATGCTGTAGGCCACCCCGAGGCCGACCGTGAGGCTCGTGATCATCCCCGTCAGGACGTTGAACGGCATCCCGAGCAGGTACATCGTCCCGAGAATCCACGAGACGCTGAACGCCACGGGGAGCAGGGTGATGGCTCCGAGTACGGCGCTCCCGTGGGCGAGTCGGTAGGCTATCATCAGGAAGGCGAACGTCGCGCCCAGCGTGATGAGTAGGCTCTGGATGACCGTATCGAGCAGTTGCTTCTGGACGATTTCGAAGACGATGGGCTGGCCCGTCGCGGTCGCGGTCAGGCCGCCGCCCTCGACGTTCGCGGCGATGGCGCGCATCTCGGTCGTGACCGTCGAGGACGACGCGCCGCCCTTGACCGAGACGACCATCCGCGCGGCCTCGTACTCGCCGTCCTGGCGACTGATGACACCTTTCGCTTCCTGTGGCGCGACCGCGAACAGTTTATCGAAGACCTTCTCGACGTTCCGGTCGGGCACGCCGTCGCCGTCGGTGTCGGCCGCCGCGAGCGTCTGGTTGAACGACTCGTTCTGGGCCGCTACGCGGTCCATCACCGAGAGCGGACTCCGAATCTGCGGTTCGCCGTTCGAGAGGACGACCACTACGTCCTCCTTTCCGGCGGCGGTCTGCTTCGCCTGCTGGAGTTTTTCGAGGGCTTTCGCGGTGGCGACGTCGCCCTCCACGAGAATCTGGGCCTGCGAGTCCTGTCGCAGGAAGTTCTCGTTGACGTATTCGAGGTTCGCCTTCGCGGTGTACGTACCGGGTGCGAACGGTTCGGGCAAGTCTTTCATCCAGTTCGGCGGGTCCTCCGCGAGGAAGTCCGTCTGCGAGAAGCTGGTATCGACCTGCGTCGCGCCGTAGGCACCGCCCGCCGAGAGGACGAGCGTCAGCGCGATGACGACGAAGGGCGCTTTCCGGGCGGCGACCGCACCGACCGAGAGCATCGAGCCGAGTGCGCCGCCGCCGGTCCCGAACGCCCGCTTCTTGCGGTCGAAGCCTCTGGATTCGAGGAAGCCGTCGATTTCGACCTTGAGTGCGGGAATCAGACCGCCGAAGACGACCAGCGCGGCGAGGATGCCGACCGAACTCACGATACCGAAGTCCTGAATCGGCGGGAGCGGACTGACGAGGTTCGACATGAAGCCGATGACCGTCGTCGCGGTCACCCAGACGAGCGCCACGCCGACGCTCGCCAGCGCGACCGACATGCCCTGTCGGACGCTCTCGCCCTCGTGTTCCTCGCGTTCCTCGCGGTGACGCATGAACACGTGGATGGCGTAGTCGATGGAGAGACCGATGAGCAGGACCGGCACCGCGATGAAAATTTGGTTGAAGGTGATGTCCGCCCAGCCCATGAAGCCGAACGTCCAGACGAGGACGACCGCGATGCCGAACACCCCGAGAAGGATGTCCAGCAGGTCCCGATACGCGATTATCAACGTCAGGACGACGAACAGCAGGGCCATCGGGCCGACGATGGCGATGCTGTCGGCCATCGACTGCTGAGTCTCCTCGCTGATGATGCCCGACCCGAAGACCAGCACTTCGCGGTCGAGTTCCTGCTCGGCTATCTGGCGCATCGCGGTCTGGGACTCGACGATGGTGTTCGAGGCCATGCTCTGGACCGCTTGTCCGCCCTGCTGCTGGAACACGACGAGCATCGTCGCGTTGGCCTGCGTGCTACCGGGTTCGTAGGAGGTCGGCATGAACGCGAACGCCTGACTCGACGGCCCGGAACCGCCCTCGCTCAGGACGGTCGTGACCGACGACTCGACCTCCGACCGGTTCATCGACTGCAACTGGTCGATCTGCTCGGAGAGCGTGGGCGAGGACGCGTTCTGCAACTGCTGGCGCCGTTCCTGCAACTGCTGGGCGTCCTCGGCGAGTTGCTGGCCCTTCTCCTGCAGGTCCGCGGCGCGCTGCTGGAGTTTCCGGTACTCGTCGGCGAGGACTCCGCGCGTGCCCAGTCGATACACCTGCTCGAACTGCGACCGAATCCCGGCCGCGCGCTGGCGGTAGGTGGACTGGTTGATCTCGCCCTGCTGTAGCGAGGCGTTGAGTCGGTCGAGGCGCTGTTGGAGACCCCGAACCTGCTCGAAGGCCCGCACGTACGTCGCCGACCGGTTCGCGCTCAGGTTCGCGGTCGCGCCGGTTCGGACCTGCTGGAGTCGCGTCTCTATCTGCTGAGACCGCTGGCGGTACGTCGAATTGTTGACTTCGCCCTGCCGGATCGAGGCGTTGAGGCGGTCGTACCGGGCCTGCAACTCGCGGGTCCGGTTCAGACTCGCGCTGAGTCGCGCGGCGGTGCGGTTGAGTTGCCGACTCCGCTGTTGGAGTTGCGCCCGCGACTCGTTGAGCGACTCCTTACGCTGTTGGAGTTGCGCGCCCTGCTTGCGGAGTTCGGACGCCTGCTCCTGACGGATGGCGACCGTAGCGACGATGTTGGCGACGCCGGCCGTCGGCGTCTCGTTCGCCAGCGTCCGGTTGACGGTGGCGTTGTTCCGCAACGCCTGCTGGAGTCGCAGGGTCTCGATTAGCGCGTCCTTCGAGAGGACGTTGCCGTTCTCGTCGCGGACGATGAGTTGGACCGTCGTCTGGTTCTGGTCGCCCGATGAGAAGTTCGAGTTGATGTAATCGAGCTTCTCGGCGGCCGTGCTGTCGCTCTGGAACTGGTCGAGCGACGACGACTGCTCGACCATCGGCGCGCCCGCCCCGACCAGCACGGTCAGCACGAGGAGGGCGGCGATGACCGGACGACTGTACTCCGTGACGGCGGCGAAGAGGTCGCTGGCGTTCACGCCCGACCCCTCCGCGCGACGGTTCGTCGTAACATCTCTGGCACTGTTGTTAGTAGCCTACTAACAGCGCGAGCATAAACCCTCGGAAATCGGATTCGTCGGCCGGGAGCGGTCGGGCGGCAGAGAGCCAGAACGAAAATAGTTTCGTAAGAGCGTCTATAACAGTGGAAAACGATATTTAGGCGCGGTATGGAAAGCAAGCGGCGTTTCGAGGTCGCACGGCCGACGCAGACGTCAGCCGTGCGACCGACGGGGAAGGACGAACACGCGCGACTGGTGAACGTGCGGCCGGTGACGGTGGGAAGACAGGCGACCGCGAGGACGAAAACGGGACGATAGCGAAGACGAAATTAGGACGACTGCGCCCGAAAAACGAAAGGAGCGACCGAACCCCGAAACGCGAATCCCGAAACTCGACGCCGACCGGCGCGCTACTTCAGCGCCGCGTAGGGGTTCAGTTCGCCAGCGCCGTAGTAGGTCTTCTCGAACTCCTCGGGCACCTCGGCGGTGTTCCGGAGGCGCTCGCGGACCTGCCCCGCGTTGAGCCGGGGTTCTGGCTCCGGACGAGCGCGACAGCGCCGGCGACCTGCGGCGCGGCCATCGAGGTGCCGGCAATCCACGAGTAAGTGTAGTTCGCGCCCACGTAGTCGCCGTCGGCGTCGAACTGCGGCTCCGCGAGCGTGTTCAGCACCATGTCGTAGTACCAGCCGGTCGGGAAGTCGGGGTCGTAGTTCCCGCCGGGCGCGGCCACGTCGATGGCGTTGGTGCCGTAGTTGGTGTAGTTCGCGGGCGTGTAGGTCGGGGATTCGAGACCGTCGGCACCGTGGTTGAACCCGAGCGGACCGGTCGCGCTGACCGACAGCACGTTGGCCGCCTCGTTCGGGAGGCTGATGAACTTGCCGTCGTGTTGGAGGTCCGCTGCGTCGTTGCCTGCAGAGGTGACGACGACGGTGCCCTGATTCTTCGCGTAGCTCGTCGTCCGGTTGAGAACTTTGCCGTAGAACTGGCCGTTGGCCGTCCGGGAGACGGGATACGCGCCGAGGCTCATGTTCGCGGCGTCACAGTCGATGCGCGCGCTGTAGACGACCGCCGCCACGATGTCGGCGAACGAGGCGTTCTCGCTCGGCGAGAAGACCCGACAGTCCACGATTTCCGTGCCGGGCGCGGAGCCGACCGTCCCGACCTCGTTCCGGTCGTTGGCCGCGACGTGGGTGCCGTGGTAGCCGCCGTACGGTCCGGCCGCGCCGTAGCCGTCGCCGGTGAAGTCCTTCGAGAGGTCTTCGTTGACCGCGTGCTGGAGGTCGGGGTGGCCCGCCGCGACCCCGGTGTCGATGACGGCGACGCGGGTGCCCTCGCCGCGCGTAATCTCGTGAGCCTCCGGGACGTTCTGGGCCTGCTTGTCCCACTGGGGGGAGTAGCGCGGTTCGTCCGACGCGCTCTCGTCCGTGGTGGGCGAGTCGCGTCCGGCCGGGAGGTCGAGCGAGTAGGTGCTGTCGGCGGCGTACGTCGCGCCGAGCGACTCCACGTCGGACTCCGCGCCCTCCACGACCAGCAGGTCGATTTCGGGGAGCGCGTGAACCACGTCGAGACCCGCCGCCTCCGCTTCGGACTGGCTGGTCTCGCTGCTATCCACGAGGAACCTCTCGTCGGACGACGCGACCGTCACCGTGCTTCCGACCGCGATGCCACCGAGTGCTGTGCCGCTGACTTTGAGGAACGACCGTCTGTCGTAACCGACCATGAATTATTTCTAGAACCCATTTATTATAATATCTTTTCAAATTATTCATATTATAAAATTGAGCGCCGAACAGTCTCCGAGAGTAGGAGCAACGGCGCGGTGCCGACGAGACTCGCCGCCAGCGGCGTCGAGAGCGGAGACCGGTGTCGAGCGCGTTGAAGCCACCGGGGTTTTTTGTCCGGCTCTCGTCAGATACCACCGATGGTCGAGTTCGTCATCGTCGCCCGAATGCTCGGCGGCATCGGGCTCCTGTTGGGGAACGCCTACTTCGTGACCATCGAGTTCGCCATGACTCGGGTCCGGCAGTTCACGGAAGGCGAGTTCGCGGGCGCGAGGGGTCTGGAGCGCGCGTGGGAGATGACCGACCGCCTCGAAATCTACCTCTCGGGGTGTCAGCTGGGCATCACCGTCTGTAGCGTCGGGTTGGGCGTCGTCGCCGAACCCGCGCTCGCGCACCTCCTGATGCCCGTCGCCGAACTGACCGGTCTCGGTTCCCACGCGGTGGCGGCTATCGCCGCGCTCGCCGTCATCAACCTCATGCACGTCGTCGTCGGCGAGCAGGCCCCGACGTACCTCGGCATCGAGCGCACGAAGGCCGTCGCCGGGTACGGCTCCGCGCCGCTGTACTACTGGACGAAGCTCATGTCGCCGATCATCGTCCTCGCGGACAAGGCCGCCAAGTGGTTGCTCTCGCTGTTCGGCGTCGAGATCACTCGGTCGTGGACCGAGGCCGAGGAGGGCGACGAGGTGTCGAGTCGCGGCGACGCCCGCCGGATGATGGGCGACATGCTCCGCGAGGCCGGACTCGAAGAGGAGCGCGAAGAGGAGGTTCTCGCGGCGCTGGACATCGGGACGATGCCGGTCCGGAACATCATGGTGGACCGCGAGGACATCGTCCCGCTCTCGACTACGAACGCGCCCGAGGAGAACCTCCGACTCGTCCGCGAGCGCCCTCACACCCGGTTCCCGCTGGTCGGCGAGGCGCTGGAGGACTTCCGCGGCATCGTCTACACGCCGCCGCTGATAGGCAGGGGCACCGACCTCGTGGAGGGGTCGCTGACGTGGGAGGAGGTCGCGGCCGAACCGCTCACGGTGGACGCGGACATCGCGGTCAGCGAACTCGTGGACCGATTTCAGGAGGAGCGACACGAACTCGCGCTGGTCATCGACGACGGGGAGGTCGTCGGGATGGTCACCGCGACCGACGCCTTCGAGGCGATGATGGGCGAACTCGAAGACCCCTTCGACGACGAGACGGCCGACGCGACGGTCTGAGGGGGGATCCCTACGAGTCGCCGCGCTTCCGGCGCGGTCAGCCCTGCACCGTGCCGGTGGCGAGGTCCTTCAGCTTTCCTTCGACCGTGTAACTTGGCGTCTCGACCTCGATGGTCGAGTCCGGGCCGACCTCGTGGAACTTGAGGTGGAGTTCGTAGCTCCCGGCGTCGGAGATGTCGGTCGATTCGACCTGTCCGCTCGGTCGGTGGCGCGCCCACGCGTTCTCGCCGGCGAGCGAGGTCGCGGTTTCGCCGCTGATGACCCAGCTCTTGGGCTTGCTGGTCACGTTGTTTCCCCGCATCGGGTAACCCTTCTTGTGCCACTTCCAGAACCCCTCGTCGATGACGTAGACGTTCTTATAGCCCGCGTTGATGAGTTGCGAGGCGCGAATCGACGAGAGGTGGTGAGGACAGCCACAGTAACAGACGATGCGGTCGTCCTTGGGCCAGTCCATTACCGGATCGGCGTCGGCGCGTCGCTTCTTGGAGGCCTGACTCAGGACCGCACCGTAGATGTGGGACTCCTTGTAGGACTTCTTCCCGCGGGCGTCCGCGAAGCGGGCCTCCCCACGCTTGTACCAGTAGTGGGCCACGTCGATGGGTGCCAGCGGCACCTCCACGCCGTTCTCCTTCACGGTGCCGAACGACGAGGTGTCGATGCTCCGCTCGGTCGGTTTGTCGTCGAACGCGGGCGGGTAGCCGTCCGTGTCACCGTCGGTCGGCGTCACCGACAGTTTCGCGCCGCTTCCGCCGCCGCCTCCGAGACACCCGGCAGTCACCGAGAGCGACGCCACGCTGCTCGCCAAGAACGTTCTTCGTTTCATCTATGGGTACTATTAGCAAATGACGCGATATTAATTTTACCGTATTCAGATACTGAGTTAGCGCGCGGAAAATTAGCGCGGCGCGGGAGCGAACGCATCCCGACCGGAGCGCGGCGGTTCGCGCGCCGGCTACTCGACCGAAATCGACCGGTCGCAGACGTCCCGGAACCGGCCGAACGTCTCGTCGGTGACCGCCTCCCGGACGGTGCAGTAGGCACCGCAGGCTTCCTTCCGGCGGACGTTCGAGACCATCGAGTCGAACAGTCGGAAGACCTGCTCTTCCCGACCGTACATCAACAGGACGTTCACGTTGTCCACGACGACCCAACCGCCGCGCATGACGTACTCCATCGCCTTCGAGAGGCGGATGCTGATGCCGGTCAGGTCGCTGGGGTCCACCGGGTCGGTCGTCCAGAGCGGCCCGTCGTACTCGGTCGGCGACCCCGTGACCGGGACGACGCCGACCTTCTGGGGGTCGCCGCCGCGGCGTTCGACCAGCGACTCGACCTTGCCGGGCGCGGCGGTGGCCGAGACGACCAGCAGATTCTCGAACGCGTCGTCCGGCAGGGCGTTCAGCGGCGACCCCATCGAGGGCACCGACACGAGCGCCTGCTCGCCGGGGTCGAGCGAGAACGCCGGGCCGTCAGTCGTCTCCGGCACTCTCGAACCCTCCAGTGACGTCGTCGCCGGCCGCGTCGCCTCCGGTCGCGTCGCCGCCGGTCGGCGTCTCCACGTCGCGACCGTCGAGGCGCACGAACGGGCGGGCGAACTGCCAGATTCCGGCGGCCGCGAAGACGGACGCTGCGAAGTCGAGCAGCGACGAGACCAGCGACATTCCGAGCGGTACCGACGCGACGTACGAGAACGTCAGCGTGAGGAACCCGGCGGCCAGCAACAGCAGGCCCCGCGTGTGCGCGACGTTCCGGGCGTAGGCGACGACGGGATAGACGAGGAGAACGCTGGTGATGACCAGCATCGTCGTCTGAGCGATGAAGACGAACGAGGTGAGGTCGCTCATCGCGTTCATAACTTCCTCCGCTCGGTGAGCAGGACGAGGACGTTCGCCGCCCCGACCAACGCGGCGACCGTCGCCACCGCCGACGCCACGAGGTCGTAGACGGGCGGGACGGACACCCCGAGGGCCACGTTCGCGTTCAGCGCGACGTACGCGAGCAGGATGACCGGGAGCGGACGCAACACCGACCCGAACGGCGCGCCGCGGAACCCGCGGGCCGCGACGACCGCCAGCGGAAACGTCCCCGCGAGGACGAGCATCGTCGCCAGCGCAAGTATTCGTTCGACTACCATTCGCTCCCGGGTTTTCGCTCCCGAACTAAATAACCCGCCGGTGCCCGCGTCGCGGGCGAGTAAGACGTGTGATACGACGGACAGAAGAAACATAATCAGCGACTCCGAAGCCGCCGATAGATGGATTCGGAAATCGAGCGATTGGTTGCGGCACTTCAGGATGCCGTCGGCGACGGCCTGCGCGGTGTCTTCTACGGCGAGTTCCGCGAACGAGACTACGCCGTCGCCTACGCCTCGGAGGCGGCGCTGGACGGCTACTCGGCCGACCAAATTGGCGACGTCGTAGACGACGTGGCGCTCGAAAAGCTACACAGCGACCGGAAAAGCGAACTCCACGAACCGCTCGGCGAGTACACCGCCTCGGTCGAAGTGTTCGAGGACGGCGTCAACGTCGTCGTTCTGGAGTACGACGTACCGACCGTCTTCGTCGAGATGGACGGCGACGTGACGAACGTCTCGCCCGCGCTCGAAGCGGGTCGAGACGCGCTGGGGTAGGTTACTCACCGAAGCCCTCGTCCCACTCCTCCTCCAGCACGCCGAAGTACCGAATATCGACGTACTCGCCGTCGGTGAACGTCTCGTCACGGTGGAGGCCCTCCTCCTCGAAGCCCAACTTCTCCCAGATGCGCGCGGACGCCGGATTGGTGGCGAGGACGCGCGCCATCACGCGGTGCATCCGGAGTTCGCGGAACGCGAAGTCGGTCAACAGCCGCGACGCCTCGGTGCCGTACCCCTCGCCGTGGTACTCCGGGGCGAGCCACAGGCCGACTTCGCAGTGGCCCGCCCGCTGGTTCAGGTCGTGAAGTCCGATGACCCCGGTTATTTCGCCGTCGGCACAGACCGCGAGGTTCACGTCCTCTTGATTCGAAATCTGCTCCTCGAAGTACTCGCGTTCCTGTTCGGCGTTGATGGGGGAGGCGGTCGTCAGCCCCTCCCGGACCGCGGGGTCGTTGATGGTGTCGCGCATGAACTCGATGTCGTCCTCCTCGATGGTTCGGAGCGTGACGGACTCGCCCCGGAGGAACACTGCGCCGGGCATACTCGACGGTATTCGAGGAGGGAGTATAATGGACGGGGGTAGTGTGGTAGATGTTGGCGCAGAAGGCAGATTCCGACTCGGCGCACGAATCGCTTTAGGCCTCCGCGACGAACGACGAGCCATGCGCACGGCAGTCCTGAGCGAACCGGGAGAGCTCGCGGTCGAGGAGCGCCCGCGACCCGACCCGGCACCCGACGAGGTGCTGGTCGCGGTCGGCGAGGTCGGCATCTGCGGGTCGGACCTCCACTACTACCAGCACGGTCGAATCGGCGACTACGTGGTCGAAGACCCGCTGATATTGGGTCACGAGAGCGCGGGCGAGGTGGTCGCGGTCGGCGAGGCGGTCTCGGGCCTCGCGGCGGGCGACCGCGTGGCGCTCGAACCCGGCGTGCCCTGCCGCCGGTGTGCCCACTGCAAGCGCGGCGAGTACAACCTCTGCCCGGACGTGACGTTCATGGCGACGCCGCCGGACGACGGCGCGTTCGCCGAGTACGTCGCGTGGCCCGCAGACTTCGCCTACCGACTCCCCGAGTCGGTCTCGGTCCGGGAGGGCGCGCTCTGCGAACCGCTCAGCGTCGGTCTCCACGTCGCGCGCCGCGGGGAAATCGGCGTCGGCGACTCCGTGCTGATCACCGGCGCGGGACCCATCGGCCTGCTGGCGATGGAGGCCGCGCGCGCCGCCGGAGCGACCGAAATCGTCGTCTCCGACGTGGTGGAGGGGAAACTCCGCCGGGCCGAGGAGCGCGGCGCGGACGCGACCATCGACCCGCGCGATGAGGACCTCGGCGAAGCGGTCGCCCGTCACACCGCCGGAGAGGGGCGAGGCGGCGACGGCGATGCGGGCGTAGACGTGGTGGTCGAGGCCTCCGGCGCGGAGTCGGCCATCGCGGGGTCGCTCGACGCGGTGCGGCGCGGGGGCACGGTGGTCTTCGTCGGTCTCGCGGACGAGGCCGAGGTCCCGCTCGACGTGCTGGACGTCGTGGACAACGAACTCGACGTTCGCGGGTCGTTCCGCTACCGGAACACCTACCCGGCGGCCATCGACCTACTCGCGGACGGCGAGGTGGACGCGGCCGGAATCGTGGACTTCGCGGCCGACCTCGACGACGTTGACGAGGCTTTCCGGCGCGCGATGGACCCCGAGACCGTGAAGGGGATGGTGACGATAGAGACGTAGCAGACCGGGCCGTCTACTCGGTACCGTCGCCGTCTTCGTCGGCCGATGCTTCGTCTCCTGTCGGCCCCGCGTCGCCGACGATGGCCTCCACGTCGGCGTGGTCGTGGAGCAGGTTCCGCATCGTCTCGACGGTCTCGGCGTCGCGCGTGCGACCGCTCCGCACGATGTCCTCGGCGCGCTCGACGGTCGTCAGCGTGTCCGACTGGACCAGCAGGACCGGCACGCCCTTCTCTTCCGCCTTGCCGACGACCGCACCCGGCGGCCGGTAGCCGCCGGTCAGGATGAGACACTTCACGCCCGGCGCTTCCAGCGCGACGCGCTGGAGGTCCGGCCGGTCGCCCCCGGTGATGAGCGCGGCGTCCTTCGTCCGGCGGAGGTGTCGGAGCGCCGAATCGCCCGACATCGCGCCGACGAGAAACCGCTCGACGAAGGCGTCGCCGGGCGCGCTGTTCAACTGCTCGGCCGAGAGCTCCTCGGCGAGTCCGTCCACGGTCACGCCGGCCAGTTCCTGCTCGCGGGGGACCACCCCGAGGACGGGGATGCCCCGGCCTTCGAGGAAGGGGACGACCTCGGTTTCGAGACCGTCGAAGTTGCCCTCCTGCACGGCGTTGAACAGGACGCCGAGCAGTCGGTCCTCGTCGCCGGCCCGCACGTCCTCGGCCGCGGCCAGCACGTCGTCCACGTCGCCCGCCTGCGAGTACTTCGAGAGGAGCAGGACCTCGGCGTCGAGCAGGTCGGCGACGTCGGCGTCGGTCAGGCCGACGATGCCGCCGGTGGTGAGTTTCCCGCCGCCCTCGATTACCATCAGGTCCTTGCCCTCGGCCAGACTGTCGAAGCTCTCGCGGACCTGCTCGCGGAGTTCGTCGGGGTCCTCGCGGCCCCGGATGGCCTGCTCGATAAACGTCGGCGAGTAGACCACGGGTTCGAGGTCGTGCATCTCGGCGTCCAAATCGAGGAGTTCGCGCGCGAGCATCGGGTCCTCGTCCAGCGTCTTGCCGACGTTGCTCTGGAGTCGGGTCCCCTTGGGTTTCATGTAGCCGACCGACAGGCCGCGCTCGGCGGCTATCTTGGCCAGCGCGAGCGCGACCGCGGTCTTGCCTGTGCTCTCTTCGGTCGCGGTGACGAGTATCGTTTTCATAGTTTGTCGGTGTCCACGGTCAGTCGCACGTCCACGGCCTGCACGCCGTCGGGTCCCGCGACGAGGGGGTTCACGTCGAGTTCCAGAATCGCGGGGAAGTCGGTCACGAGTTGCGAGAGCCGCTGGAGGCTCTCGACGATGGCCTCGCGGTCGGCGGGGTCCCGGCCGCGCGCGCCCCGGAGGAGCGGCGCGGACCGAATCCCCTCGACCATCTCGGTTGCCTCGCGCTCGCTCACTGGCGCGACGCGGGTCTCGGTGTCCTCCAGAATCTCCACGAAGATGCCCCCGAGTCCGAACAGCAGCAGGGGACCGAACTGCGGGTCGCGGTTCATCCCGATGATGGTCTCGGTGCCCGAGTCGAGGTCCACCATCTCCTGAACTTGGACGCCCAGAATCTCGGCGTCGGGCTGGTAGTTCCGGGCGCGGGTCACGAGGTCCTCGTAGGCGTCGTACACGTCTTCGGGTTCGACGCCGACCTTCACGCCGCCGATGTCGGACTTGTGGAGGATGTCGGGGCTGACTATCTTCATCACGACGCTCCCCTCGATGTCTTGGGC
The DNA here is from genome assembly GCF_023238445.1 of Halorussus gelatinilyticus. GTDB lineage: Archaea > Halobacteriota > Halobacteria > Halobacteriales > Haladaptataceae > Halorussus > Halorussus gelatinilyticus. Next base: position 2,858,569 of record NZ_CP096658.1, read on the forward strand.
GGCCGAAACCGCGTCCTCGGGGTCCTCGGCGATGGTGCCCTCCGGCGTCGGGATGCCGTAGGCGTCGAGCAGGTCCATCGCTTCGACGCCGAGGCGGTTGTCACCGCGCTCGTCGGCGCGCTCCAGAATCTCTCGGGCGCGCTCGCGGTCCACGTCGAACTGCTCGGGGGCCTCGTAGTCGCGCTGGCTGATGGTCCGGTAGCGCGAGAGCGCGTCGAGGCTCCGGACCGCGCGCGCCGGGTCGAAGTAGTTCGGGATGCCGCCCTCGCGCAGTTTCACCTTGGCCGACTCGGTGCGCTCGCCGCCCATCAGCACCGAGGCGACCGGCTTGCCGTGTTCGGCCTGCAGGTCGGTGATGACCTCGGCGAGGTCGTCGAAGTCGATGACCGCGGTCGGGGCCGAGAGGACCACCGCACAGCCGACGTTCTCGTCGGCCAGCGCGATGTCCAGCGCCTCCTCGAACCGCTCGATGTCGGCGTCGCCGATGGCGTCGATGGGGTTGTAGATGTTCGCCTCCTCGGGCATCGCCTCCGAGAGTTCGGCCAGAGTCTCGTCGGTGAACGACGCCAGCGAGAGGTTCGAGTCGCCCACCGCGTCGGTGGTCATGACGCCGGGACCGCCGGCGTTCGTCACGATGGCAACGTCGTCGGAGTCGGGGACGGGCTGGCCGGACAGAATCTGGGCGAAGTCGAACAGCTCTTGGACGTTCTCGACGCGCAGGACGCCGGCCTGCTCCAGTCCGGCCTCGTAGGCCTGCTCGCTCCCCGCGAGCGTGCCGGTGTGCGACGAGACCGCCTGCGCTCCGGCCTCGGTCCGACCCGACTTGACCATCACGATGGGCGTGTCGTCGGTCGTCTCGCGCGCGGCGTCGATGAACTCCCCGCCGTTCTCGACGCCCTCCAAGTAGCCCAGAATGACGTCGGTGTCGGGGTCGTCGCCCCACGCGTCCACGAAGTCGGTCTCGTCCAACACGGCCTTGTTGCCGAGCGAGACCACGTCCTTGAAGCCGATGCCCTCGTCGTTGGCCCAGTCGAGGACCGCGGTGATGAACGCGCCCGACTGACTCATGAAGGAGATGGAGCCGGCGAGCGCGTTCTCGGGGCCGAACGTCGCGTTCAGGCCCGAGGGCGTACTCATCACGCCGAGGCTGTTCGGACCGACGAGGTTCAGGTCGTACTGTCGAGCGACCTCGGTCAGTTCCTGCTCGCGGCTCGCGCCCTCGCTCCCGGTCTCGCCGAACCCGGCCGTGATGACCACCACGTTCCGGACGCCGGCCTCGCCGCACTGCCGGACCGCATCGACCGCGATTTTGGGCGGCACGACGACGATAGCGAGGTGCAGTTCGCCCGGTACGGAGTCCACGTCGGGGTAGCAGTCCAACCCCAGCACGTCGTCGTAGTTGGGGTTCACCGGAACCGTCTCGCCCGCGAAGTCGTCCTGCAAGTTCCGCGTAATCGCTCGACCGATGGACCCGTCGCTCTCGGTCGCGCCGATTACGGCGACTCGCTCGGGCGCGAACAGTCCCGACAACCCGCCTGTGTTCTCGTCCACGCCCGAAACTTGGCCCGATTCGCGCTTAAAAGTAGTGTCCGGTTTCGGAGCGCCGGGAATCGGGTCGCACAATCGCGTCCTACGCTCGCACAATCGTCGCCATCCGACCGAAAAGCTCGATTATTTACTCGCATCCGAAATCAAAAATCCGGAGTACAGGCCCCGAGGGGCGCGTAAATGGTGCATAATTATACGTCCGGGTACGCTGTTTTCACTCGATGTCAGAATCCGGGAAGACAGTTCGGTCGTTGGAGACAGCACTCCCCGACCCTGTCGAAGCGGGCAACGTCACCTACGATCCGTCGATGGACCGACTCCGCGAGTTCTCCGCACACCTCGAAACCACCACGGAGTTCGGTTCCCCGTCGTACGTCAGCGACGAGCGGTCGCGCAACGCCGACAGGACCGAGAACGCGGTCGACGACGAGTTCGGCCCGGCCGACTACGCGCACGTCGAGGACGCCGTGGAAGCCGCGAGCGAGCGTGAGATGGTCTGCGTGGACCGCCGGTTGGGTCGCCACCCCGGCCACTCGTACGTCTGTCGGCTCTTCGTCTCGAAGGAGTACGCTCGCATCGCGCTGGCGTGGTCGAAGCTCTTCGAACCGGTCGAGGCTGGCGAGGAGAGCGGCGCGGACGGTGCGGCCGCCGACGGCGCGGACGCCGCCCCGGACCCGGACTTCGTGACCGTGCAGGTGCCGGAGTGGGACGAGACCGCCATCCGCGTCCTGCCCGAGGAGGGCGTCACCGCGGTCCTCGGGAGCGACTACACCGGCGAGGCCAAGAAGTCGTTCCTCCGGCTGTTCATGTACTACGCCAAGCAACAGGGCGGCCTCGGACTCCACGCCGGGAGCAAGCGGGTCCGCCTGCGCGACGAGTCGGGCGACCTCCGGACGGTCGGTCAGGCGTTCCTCGGTCTCTCCGCGGCCGGCAAGTCCACGCTGACCGCCCACGGTCTCTGGCTCGACGAGGAGTCGGGCGAGGAGGCCACGATGCTTCAGGACGACGTGTGCGCGCTCCGCCCGGACGGAGCCATCGCCGGGAGCGAGGGCAGCGGGCTCTACGTCAAGACCATCGGACTCGACGCCGACGAACAGCCCGCGATGTACGACGCCGTGACCGACGAGTCGGCCGTGCTGGAGAACGTGGACGTGGCCGACGACGGCGCGGTGGACTTCGACAGCGACCGCCACACCTCGAACGGGCGGGCGGTCATCGAGCGCGAGCAACTCTCCTCGGCCGGCGAGGACATAGACTTGGACGGCGTGGACCAGATTTTCTTCATCACGCGCAACCCGGTCATGCCGCCGGTCGCCAAGTTGACGCCCGAGGAGGCCGCCGCGGCGTTCATGCTCGGCGAATCGGTCCAGACCAGTGCGGGCGACCCCTCGAAGGCGGGCGAGTCCATCCGCGTGGTCGGCACGAATCCGTTCATCGTCGGGTCGAAGGGCGAGGAGGGCAACCGGTTCCGCGACCTCGTGGCCGACCTCGACGTGGACTGTTTCGTCCTCAACACCGGAAACCTCGGCGGGCGCGACGTGGGCGTCGAGGAGTCGGTGACGATTCTCCGGGAAATCGCCCGCGGCACGGTCGAGTGGACCGACGACGAGGCGACGGGCATGACGGTACCGAGCGAGGTGCCGGGCTTGAACATCTCGGACTACGACGTCGCCGCCAACGTCGAAAATCTGGACGAGAAACTGGCGAAACTCCGGACCGAGCGCCGGACCTACCTCCGGACGTTCGCGGACTTGGACGACGACATCGAGGACGCGGTGTACTGACTCGCGGGGCGTACCGCCTACCGTCGGGCAAGTCGCTCGGAGGAGTACATCTTTATGTTCGACCGGCTTTCCGTATTGCATGACCGACCGAGAGGGGTCGAACGACGCTCCGACCTCCGAGGTCTTCGCCCGAATCGGCGACGCGATTTTCGCGCTGGACGACGAGTGGCGATTCACCTATCTCAACGACGGGGCAGAGCGCGTCCTCGAACGAACCGAGTCGGACCTCCTCGGCGAAGTGATTTGGGACGAGTGCCCTGCAACGGTCGAGGAGGACTTCCGGACCGAGTGCGAGCGGGCGATAGACACCCAAGAGACGGTCTCTTTCGAGACGTTCTACGCACCGCTCCAGCGTTGGTTCGAGGTGCGCGCCTATCCGTCGGAATCGGGACTCTCGATGGTACTCCGCGACAGCACCGACCGGGTCCGACGGGAGCAGAAACTCCAGAAGCGCGAGCGGGCCCTCCAGCGCGCGTACGGGGTCATCACGGACCACGACCGGGAGTTCTCCGAACAGATCGACGCGCTCCTGAACGTCGTTCGAGAGGCCGTCGGGACCGACTACGCGACGCTTTCGCGCGTCCACGGTGACGAGTACGTCTTCGAGGCGGTCGCCGCTCCGAGGGACGCGGACCTCCGAGCGGGAGACTCGGTTCCGCTCGAGTTCACGAACTGCGAGCGCGTCGTCACCGACGAAGAGACCCTCGTCCTGAACGACGTCGAAGTGGACGCACCCGAGTTAGCCGACCGCTCCGGGAACGCCGAGTGGGGTATCGCCTGCTATCTCGGTGTACCCGTGTCCGTCGAGGGCGAAGTTTACGGGACGTTCTGCTTCTACGACATGGAGGGGAAGACCCCGGAGTTCTCGGACTGGGATGTGACGTTCGTCAACCTCCTCAGCAAGTGGGTGAGCTACGAACTCGAACGCGAGCGTCGGAACGACCGACTCGAGTCGTTCGCCAGTATGGTCGCCCACGAACTCCGTAACCCGTTGCACATCGCGCAACTCTATCACCGCCGGGCCGCCGACGGCGACCCGGACGCCGCCGAAGAGGTGGCTACTGCCCTCGACCGCATCGAGCGACTCGTCGACGTGATACTCGCCATCGCGCGAGGGTCGGATGCGGATACCGACCGTGAACGGGTCGAGTTGCGGGGCATCGTGGGCGAAGCGTGGTCGGCCGTGACGGGCGACGACGCCGAACTCGTCGTCGAGACCGACCGCGTGGTCGAGACCGATCCGCTTCACGTCCGCCACCTCCTCGAAAACCTGTTCGGGAACGCGGTCGAACACGGCGGGGAGGAGGTGACCGTTCGAGTCGGCGACCTCCCGTCGGGGTTGTACGTCGCGGACGACGGGTCGGGGATATCCGACGAGGGAACCGGTCGCGTCTTCGACGCGGGATACACCACCGACGACAACGGTATCGGACTCGGACTCGCTGTCGTCGAGCGATTGGCCGAGTCCAACGGGTGGGACTGCGCGGTGACGGAGAGCGAGGACGGCGGTGCCCGCTTCGAGATAACCGGCATGGAGTTCGCCAGCGAGAGCGACCCCTGACTCCCGGCGGGTCGAACCGCCGTGGTCACCGCCGCGAGCAGGTGTCGATGCCCAACAGCGCGTTGACGCCGCAGAACCGCGTGGCGGCGTTGAACAGGAACCCCGCGCCAGCGACGAGCGCGAGGACGCCGATGCCGCCGTAACCGAGGAGGACGGCACCGCCCGCCAGCGCGAGCGATGCCACCCCGAGGACCGCGCGAGCGATTCTGTCGCGTCCGCCGACGTTCTTCGGGAGTGCCATGGCCGTCACTGCGAACCGGAGCCAGTTAACGGTACGCCGGAATCGGGCGGCGGAGTTCGTTTCGACGGTGGCCGAGTAGCCCCGTCCCGGCGAGGAGCTGTCAGCGATTCGGTAGACACACTTGTACCGCCCGTCCGAACGCCCGGACATGTCTGCTAAAGAGTGGCCCGTGTGGGTCGCGGTGCTGACCGCGGGCGTGGGTCTGTTCACCGCCGGGGTCCTGTATCTGGACGGAACCGGGACGATTCAGTACGCCGTCCCCGGCGCGGGCGTTGTCACGTGTTGGGTCGCGCTCAGTCGGTTGTGGACCCTTTCGGCGTGAGTGCCGGCGGGGTCCCGCCGGTCTACCGCTCGTCGGCGGAGTCGGCACCGCCGGCCGCGGACTGCTCGACCCGGAGGTCCCCGCTCAGTTCGCGCTCGGACGCCGGACTGATAGTGATTCCGGCGGCCTCGAACCGCGACTTGACCGCGAGCGAGAACTCCGAGCGGACGCGCAGGATGTCCTTGCGCGTCGGGTTCCGAATCCAGAACTGGACGTGGAGCACCAACTCGTCGTCGCCGAACTCCGAGAAGTAGACGCGCGGTTCGGGGTCGGACATCACCGCGGCGTGAGAGGTCGCCGCCTCCGCGAGCAGCGACATGGCCTCCTCGACGTCGTCGTCGTACGCGATGCCGATCTCCTCCGAGACGCGGAACTCCGTGCGGCCGTACTGGCTCACGATGGTACTCGTCGTCAGTTCCGTGTTCGGCACCGTGACGGTCTCGTTGTTCTCGGTCCGGACGCGCGTCGTGCGGAAACTGATGGCCTCGACGACGCCCTCCCGGTCGCCCCACGCTATCCAGTCGCCGACGTTGAAGTTCGGGTTGACGACCAGGAACAGGCCGCTGATGAGCGCCCCGATGACCTCCTGGCCCGCGACGCCGATGGCGAGCGTCGCCGCGGCGACGATGAGCGTCGAGTTCGTCAGCACCTGCCCGTACCCGCCCGCCGCCATCCCGAAGGCGACCCCGACGACGACCACCGCCAGTCGCAGGTAGCGACGGAAGGCGTCCAGAATCGTCGGGTTGTTCGGGTTCCGCTGTCGCACGATGCGGTTGGCGGCGGGTTCGACGATGAACCGACCGACGAGGTAGACGACGAGGAACGCGAGCGCGAACTTCCCGAACGGGAGCAGCACCTCGCGGTAGGCCTCCTCCGGCGTATCGACGGGGTCTTGGAGCGGGTCCAGTTGCATCGGTCCGTCACCGCTGATATGTTCGCCCGAGGGATAATCGCCGGGGCGGATGCGGCCGTTCGGCGGACCGCGGCTCCGCTGGACGGACCGGGGCGTTCGTCCCGGATGGCCTACCGGTCGTCGGCGCCGGCGGCGTGTGCCCGACGGACCACCTGTTCCAACCTCTTGCGCTCCGGAGCGAACTTCAGGTGCGAGTCGCAGTCACAGTCTGACGCGCCGAGACCCGCGACCGACTCGGCCGCGTCGTCGGTCTCGATTCCCCGACTGACCTCGCACTCCACGTCCGCGCCCGCGGTCGTCACCACCTCCGCGACCCGACTCGCCGGGTGGCCGAGCAGGTAATCGACGTGCCAGTGTCGGGCGTCGCGCTCTCCGCGGGCGAGTTCGCGGTGGCGCTCGACGCGGGCGAACCCGCCGGTCCCGAACGCGCTCCCGGTGTAGGCGTACCACCCGGCCGCGAGGTCGCGCTCGCCCGCCGCGCCGAACGCGACGGCGGCGTCGTCGGCGAGTTCTACGAGCAACGTGTAGGTTCCTTTCGGCATCGTATTTCGTTTCTTTAGAAATATAGGGCCACTTGAAGGTGCGAGACGACCAGTCCGGCCGCGACGGCGAATATCGTCGCGCCGTTCAGCGCGACCGACTGCTTGTGGTACTTCGCGAACCCGTCGTCGCCAGCGCGGTCCATCTTCGGGATGAGGACCTGCCGCGCGTAGAGGTTGAGCGCCACGCCGACCAGCGGGAGCGCCGCCAGCAGGACGCCGTCGTAGGGGCCGACGCCGACGACCAGCGCCGCGGCGACCGCGACGAGGCCCAGAATCGCGCCGAACGAGTAGTACTTCGGGAAGATGGCGTTGACGACTCGCCCGGCGTCGTCGCCCAGCACGTCGAACGTCGTCGGCGCGCCGACGAGCGAGAAGAAGACGATGCTCCCGAGCCAGACGCCGAGACTGGCGTCCAGTAGGGTCGCGAGCGCGGTTTCGAGGAGGCTCATGTCCGGCGCTTGGGACGCCCGGAAAATCAAGGGTTCGGACGCAGAGCCCGGGACGCTCACTCCGCCACGTCCGCGACCTCCGCGTCGGACAACTCCCGGAGCGTCTCGGGGTCGATGGGGAAGACCGCCTCCGGCGTGCCCGCGGCGGCCCACACCGTCTCGAACTCGGTCAGCGTCTCGTCCAAGTAGACCGGCACGTCGGCGTCGTGGCAGAACGGCGGCACGCCGCCGATTGACCACCCGAGTGCGGCCTTGATTTCGCCCGCGTCTGCCATCTCCACGTCGCCCTCCGCGAGTCCGAGGAGGTCGGCGAGTTTCGCCTCGCTGACCCGGTTCGCGCCCTGGTCACGACCACGACGAGTCGGTCGTCGGCCCGCATGGCGATGCTGCTCGCAATCTGGGCCACGTCGCAACCGACGGCGTCGGCGGCGTCCGCGGCGGTCTTGGTCCCTTCGGGGAACTCCTGCACGTCCACTTCGAATCCGTACTCGCGGCTGGCTCTGTCGGCGAACTCCTCGGCTCGGTCGTGCATGCCCGTGGGTTGTGATGCCACGGTTCAAATATCTCCGGGTCGGCGCAGGAACTGACTTCGCGCCGCTGGCGGTGCGGTCGGTAACGCCGGATTTCGGAGCGACGGCGGTGTCATAACAAAGTGGACCGGGGCCGTTTCGGTCTCCGTGATTCGCTCGAACCGACGGACGACCCTCCTGACTGCGGTTCTCGTCGCGGCGCTCGTCTGCGGACCGGTGGCCGGCGCGCAAATCGGACCGGCGGCCGACGCACCGAATCCGGCCCCGTCAGCGGCGCAGGAGACGACCGCGGCGCAGGAGACGACGACGGCCGAGAACGAGACGGCGACCGACCGCGGGACGACCGTCGGGACTCCGACGCGACCGACGACTCCGGACCACGCGGTGTCGCCGCGACAGTTCCCGGAGCGACCCGACCCGCTGAACGCGAGCAACGCCGACCGGTATATCGCCGCGTACGAGGAGGTACGGAAGTACAACGAGATTCTGCGGGAGACGACCGACGTGAACATCACGAGCATCGACGTGCGATGTGGCTCGACCTCGGTCGCCGAGCGCGACGGGCAATTCGTGGTCGAGGTGGCCTGCGGGTTCTCCTACGAGTTCGGACGGAACGGGACGCCGACCGGCATCGCCGACGGCGCGCCCTACTTCGCCCGGTACGTCGTCGATGACGGGTCCACCGAACTGCTCGGACTCCGGTCGGCGCTCCGCGTCGGCGGTGCCCTCCCGCGACCGCTCCCGGAGCGACCCGACCCGCTGAACGCGAGCAGCGTCCTGCGGTACGCCGCGGCCTACGAGGAGGTCCGCAAGCACAACGAGATTCTGGACGAGGTGAACGCGCCGAACGCGACCGTGACGGAGACGTTCGTCTCCTGTCTGCCCGAAGTGGTCGAGCAGACCGACGACGGCTTTCTCGTGGACGTCCCCTGTAACTTCGCCTACTTCGTCGACCGGGACGGCGACGTCGTGATGGTGGAGAGCCTGCTGGTGCCGTCGTACACCGCGCGCTACCGCATCAACGAGACGGCGACGGAACTCGTCGCCGTGCGGCAGGCCTCCGGTTCGAATCGGACGACGACGCCCGCGGGGACCGCGACCGCCGAAGACGAGGCAACGACCGCCGAAACCCGGACGACGACCGCTACCGAGACCTGACCCCGGCCCCGGCCTCGTCGGTGCCGGGCGTGGACTCGACGCCCGCAGTCGCGGGCTAATCGGTCGGTCGAGCGTTCGCACTGTCCCGGTCCACCGCTCCGATTCGGTTCGTGTCGATCCGCTCTCGACCCGCCTCAGTCCGTCCCGGACTCGCTTTCCGACGACTGCGCCGCGCTCGCGTCGGTTCCGGACCCCGAATCCCCCGGCGTCGAGAGGCCGCGGATCGCGACCACGACGGCCGCGCCGAGCGCGACCAGTCCGCCTGCGACGGCGAACGCGACGTGATAGCCGAAGTCGGCGGTCCAGCCGCCCAGCAAGCCGCCGATGCCGCCCGAGGCGGCCACCAGCGCGGCGTGGACGCCCAGCGCCTCCCCGCGGACCGTCGCGGGCGCGAGGCGCGTCACCAGTCCGGTCCCCGTGACGGCGATGACAGCCCACGTCACCCCGAGGAGCGCGAAGACGCCGCCGTTCGCGGTCAGACCGGCGACGCCTGCGACGGTTCCGACGACCGCCACCGCGGGGAACGCGGCGGCCCTGACGCCGAGCGCGCCGCTCTGGAACAGCCGCGCGTCGAACCGGTCGCTCAGTTTCCCGACCGCGCCGTAGCACAGTGCCGAGGCGAGACTCGTGGCGAGGTAGAGGCCGAAGGTGGCGTCGCCCCCGTAGCCCGCGGTCGAGAGGTACGCCGGGAGCGGTGCCCAGAACGCGGCGAACCCCGTCGAGAACAGCGCGACGGCGAGGAAGTACGCCGTCAGGCGCGGCGAGAACCGCGCCAGTAGTTGCCGGGGTCGAATCCCCCGCGTCGTCCAGTAGAGTCGGTTCGGCGTGAACGGGAACGTCGCCGTCTTGGCGTTCCGGTGACTCCGCGAGAGGAGTCGCCCGATTCGCCGACGCTCGCCCTTCGGCAAGTCGGCGGCCGCCGCCGAGACCGTCGGTACCCACCTCGCGGCCGCCACCGCGGAGACCGCCGCGAGCGCACCACAGACCGCGAACAGCCACCGGCGCGCCGAGAGCGGCGACGCGAACCGGGGCGCGAGGACGCCGAGCCAAACGGTGCCGAGGACGAGACCGCCCGCCCAGCCGTACCCCTGATACGTGTTCAGCGCGGCGATGCGGCGCGACCACTCCGACTCGGGCGCGTCGGCCACGACCAGCAGGGTCAACACCGGCCCGCCCGCGGCGGAGACGAACCACAGCAGGGCGTTGAGCGCGAGGACCGCGGTGACCGACTCGACCACCGGAATCGCCGCGAGCGACGCCGCGACCCCGACCAGACTCCAGACGACGACCGCCCGGCGGTTCGCGGTCCGGTCGGCGACCCGGCCCCAGAGGAGCGCGCCCGGCGTGCCCAGTAGCGCCGCGCTCGCCGCGAGCAGACCGAGCGCCACGGGGTCGCCGCCCAACGCGACGACGTACAGCGGAACGAGAAGCGAGGCCGCACCGAGCGCGACCGACCCGAGTCCCCACGCGTAGAGCCAGCGATGTTCCATCGGCGCGGGAAACACACCGTCGGCACGTAAAAGCCGTGAATTCGGGCGGGGTCAGCCGACGTCGGCGCTCTCGCTCCGGAGTTCCGCCACGGTCTCGAAGATGTCGTCCATCCACGCGTCCAAGTCGTAGGCGGTCACGAGTTGGCGCATCTGGCGCATCCGGTTGCGCCGCTCGGTGGCCGAGTCCGTGATGGTCCGGCGGATGGTCTCGGCGAACGCCTCGGTGGCGTAGGGGTTGATGGTGTAGGCGTAGTCGCCAAGCGTCTCGTCCACGCCGGCGAAGTCCGAGAGGACCAGCGCGCCCTCGTTGTCCAGTTGGGCCGCGACGTACTCCTCGGCGACGAGGTTCATCCCGTCGCGGACGGAACTCACCAGCGCGAGGTCGGCGTGGCGATAGAGACCGTATAGCGCCTCCGCGGGGAGCATCTCGGTGACGCTAACGACGGGTTTCCAGTCGTCGGTGCCGAACCGCTCGTTGACGCGCTCGGCGACCGCCGAGACTTCCCGCTGTATCTCCTGATACGCCGGAATCTCGCTCCTGCTCTCGCTGGCCTTCTGGACGTAGACGAACTCGCCGCGGTACTCCGGATGCTCGTCGAGGAAGTACTCGATGGCTCGGATGCGCTCGGGGATGCCCTTCGTGTAGTCGAGGCGGTCCACGCCGACGGCGACGACGGCGTCGTCGGCGATGCCCCGCTCCTCGCGGAAGGAGTCCCAGAACTCGTCGGCCTGCTCGCTCCCCGCCAGTCGCTCGATGCGCTCGGCGTCCACGCCCATCGGGAAGGGTTTGACGAGCGTCGGCGAGTCGCCCCTGTGGACGACGCCCGAGTCCCAGTCCACCACGGCGTCGTCGAAGCACGCCTCGACGCCTTCGAGGAACTGTGCGCAGAACCGCCCGACGTGGAACCCGAGCAGGTCGTTCGCCAGCAGTCCATCCATCAGTTGCTCGCTCTGGGGACAGACCCGGAAGTCGTCCCACGTCGGCCACGGGATGTGCCAGAAGTGCGCCAGCGTCACGTCGTCGCCGAGGCGGTCCCGGACCATCTTCGGCGCGAGGCCGAAGTGGTAGTCCTGAAACCAGACCAGCGACCCCGGTCGCGCCTCCCGACTCGCGGCCTCGGCGAACCGCTCGTTGACCTCGCGGTAGCGGTGCCAGAATCGGGGTTCGTACGTCACTCGCCCCCGGTCGCTGTGACAGAGCGGCCACAACACCTGATTGCTGTAGCCGTAGTAGTACTCCTCTATCTCGTCGTCGTCCAGCCAGATGCGCTTGAGGGTGTACGACGGGTCCTCGGGCGGGACGCGAATGCGGTCCTCGTCGTCCACGACCTCGCGGTCGGCGTCGCCGTCGCCCCACGCTATCCACGTCCCGGACGCGCGCTGCATCACGGGGTCCAGTCCCGCGGTGAGGCCGCCGACGGGTCGGTCCACGACGATTTCGTCGCCGTCGTAGGAGTGGCTGTAGGGTTCCCGGTTCGAGACGACGAGGAGACCCTCGGTCGGGGCCGACCCGTCTCCGTCCCCGCCGGTCGGGCGTCCGTCCGCCGATTCTCCGCCGGTCGCCCCTTCGGCAGGTGATTCGTCGCCCGTCATGTCGAGCGTCCGGAGGTCGAGCGTCGGGGGTTCGAGGTCGGTCGCGCCTCGGTCGATGAACGCATGGACAGCTACTGACGACGTACAGCGCCTTTTCGTTTTGGGTGCGAGACGCGAGACGTCGGTCGGTTTTCGCCGTCGATTCCGTACTTCTGAAACGGTCGAGCGTCCTCGCTCCCAGAACTGCCGAGCGTTCTCACTCCCGGAACCGCCGCACTTGCTCGCGCGTCGGCAGCGCCGTCATCGCGCCCGGCGCGGTGGTCGTGACCGCCGCAACCGCGTTGGCGAAGCTGAGGACGTCCGAGAGCGAGATTTCGGCGGGGTCGCCCGCGCCGCCGGCGAACGCGGCGAGCGCGCCCGCGGTGAAGGCGTCGCCCGCGCCGGTCGTGTCCTCGACGGACTCGACCTCGTACCCGCCGTGAGAGGCCGCGCCCGCGCCCCACGGAGCCGCGTCTGTCGAGCGCGCGAACGCCCCCGACTCCCCGAGCGTCAGCAGGACGGTGTGCGGTCCCTCGCCGGTGACGCCCTCGGCGAGGGCCTCGGGCGACTCGCCGGCGAACCCGGCCGCGTCGAGGTCCTCGGGCGTCGCCTTCACCACGTCGGCGTGGGTCAGCATCTCGCGGACCTGCGCGGCGAATCGCTCGTCGGAGTCCCACAACTCCGGCCGGGCGTTCGGGTCGAAGACCACCGTGCAGTCGCGCTCGGTCGCGCGTTCCGCGAGGTCGAGCGTCGCGGTCCTGCCGGGGTCGGCCGCGAGCATCACGCCGCCGACGTAAACCCACGACGCCGCGTCCAGCGTCTCGTCGGGCACGCTTCCGGGTTCGACGCGCGTGTCGGCGGTCCCGTCGCGGTAGAAGGTGAAGGCGCGGTCGGCGTCGGCGTCGTGGCTGACGAACGCCAGCGCGGTCTCGGCGTCCGGGTCGCGCTCGACGAATCGGTCGGGGAGGCCGAACGACGAGAGGGTCGCCGCGAGGTGGTCGCCGAAGGGGTCCTCGCCGACGCGGGTCCAGAACCACGGCACGGCGTCGAGTCGCGCCAGCGCGACCGCGACGTTGGCGGGCGCGCCGCCCGCGCGCCGCGAGAAGTTCTCGACGGCCGAGAGCGGGCCGGGACCGTCGGGCAGGAAGTCGATGAGGGCTTCGCCGGCGACCAGAATCTCGGGGTCGGAGTCGGTCATGCGTTCGACCATTCGGCGGCGCGCCCAAAAGGATTCGTCGGTGGCAAGCGTCGCCGCCCGGCGAACCGGGGGATTTCGAGGGACCTCGATTTCGCGCATCTTCACAGACCACGGGATGCGCCGCGTCTTCATCGAACACAGGACGCGCCGCGTCTGCACTCGCGCAGTTCTGCGCGAGTGCAGACGCACGCGGGGAGGTTCGGGGCGCGGTGCGGCGGCGGTTGCAGTTCCATGCGGTCGCAGTCGCGGTGCTGTGCAGTAAACTCCGATGCTCAAGCCTGTAGCCGGCTTCCTCGATTCCTTCACTTCGTCCGATTTAGCTCTCCACTTTTCCCGGCTCGACTGCTTCACTTCCTCCGACTCGGACCAATCCGCTTTCTCACCCCTCGACGCGCCCCAGAACGTCGTCCAGATACTCCTTGCTCACGCCGATGTAGCCGTACTCCAGCGTGAACACCTCCAGCGAGAGCGTCCCCGACCAGTCGTCGGGGAGCGCGCCCAGCACCGCCTCGAAGTCGATGGTGCCCGCGCCGAACGGCAGGTGTTCGTCCTGCGCGTTTCGCGTGTCGTTGAGGTGGACGTGCGAGATGCGGTCGGCGTAGCGGGCCGCGAACTCCGCCAACTCCGTCGAGTCCAAGCCGTCAACGCGGGCGTGGCCCGTGTCGAGGGTCATCGCGGCCTCGGTGTCGGCGAAGAGGTCCGGGAAGTTCCCGGTCGAGAGGGCTCCGTTCGGGACGTTCTCGAAACAGACCTCGAAGTCGTCGGGCGTCCCGGCGTCCAACTCGCGGACCGATTCGAGGACCGTCTCGCGGACGTCGGCGTCGTCCCACGCGGGACTCCACGCCTTCGAGGTGGCGTGAGCGACGCCCTTCTCCGCGCCCATCTCGGCCGCGGTCTCGCTGGCCGCGACGAGTTCCCGAATCGCCCCCTCGCGGACGTGTTCGTAGGCCGACCCCACGTCGAGCGCGAACGGGAGATGAACCAGCAGGTCGAGGTCGCGGTCTCCGGCGGCCTCGCGCACGGCCGCGGGGTCGAGTCGCCGGCGCTCGTGGTCGCCGTCCATCAGCAGTTCCACGAAGTCGAAGTCCAACTCCGCGGCCGCGTCGAAGGCCGTCTCGTAGTCCATCCCGACTTGGGTGACGAAGCCGGTGCTGGCGTTCACGGCGGAGGAACGGTTTCGAGGGAGTTAGTGGTTATCGACGCGGGACCGCTTCGACTTGATTTGACTGTGAACGTGAGCCGCAGAACTGGAGTGTTGATCTCTTCTGAAGCCCCCGCCCGGTCGAGGTCGCTGAGCGACTAAAGTGGACGCGACCGGGCGGGCCCTTCCTCCCACCCGATAATTGTTCAGTCGAGCGCGTCCCGGCGGTTGGTCGGCCGAGCGCACTCCGGTAGTTGGCCGTCCCGTCGTTCGTCGATTAAGAACAAATAAATGTTTGATTTCCTAAAATTATGAAATCGATTTTCGAGCGTTATTCTACAGTTATCTGCCTCGAAACTGACTGCGACGACCGAACGTGTCCAGTGGCCCGTGGACTCTTACGGATTCCCGGCGAAGACACGGGAAGAGGGAGATGATGGGGGAATCTTCGACTGCCGAGAGCGAGCGGGCGGCGTCTGCCGAGAGCGAGATAGCCAGCGAAACCGAACCGACGAGCGAGGACGAGGAGGGCGTGACCCGCCGCGGGTTCGTCCGGCGGGCGGGCGGAGCGGCGGCCGCCGCCGGGACGGCCGGTATCGCCGCGAGCGATTCCGCCGCGGCCCAAGAGACCGAGACCTACCGGTTCGGCGGCGAGGTCACGGCGTGGCATCCTCGGTGGGAAGGGGCCGAGGACAACACGAACCCGACCATCGAGTTGCAGGCGGGCCAAGAGTACGAGTTCTGGTTCGAGAATATCGACGGCGCGCCCCACAACATGACGATTCAGGACGCCGAAGGGAACACCATCGTCCAGAGCGAACTCATCACCGAAGAGGGCGCGACGGCGTCGGTAACGTTCACCGCGACGCCGCAAATGGCGGTGTACATCTGTACGATTCACCCGACCACGATGGTCGGCGAACTGAACGTCACCGGGCAACTCGAGGGCGGCGAGGGCGGTGGCGGGCTTCTGACCTCTCTGCCCTTCGGCGCGCTGGTGGTTCTCACCGCCATCGCGCTCGCGCTCCTCTCGCCGCTACTGTTCGCGCTGTTCCTCTTCTCGCGCGGCAACCGCGGCGAGGGAGAAACGACGACCAGAACGTAGTCAAGCGGTCGTTTCCGGGGTTCAAGCGGCCACGACCCCGCGTGGCGTTATTGTTCTCCGGCCCGGAGACGAGGGCATGAGAACCACCGCCCTGCTGGTGGTCGGACTGGTGGTCGCGTCGGGCGCTCTCCCCGCAGTCGCTCCCGCCGAACCAGCGCACGCTCCCGCCGAGCCAGCGCACGCTCCCGCCGAGCCAGCGCACGCTCCCGCCGAACCGGCGCTCGCTCAAGAGGAGGGCACCGTCGTCGGTCGCCCGAACATCGAACTCTCGGCGACCGACAACCGGTTCGGGCCGGGCGAGCAGGCCATCTTCGAGGTGTTCGTCTCGAACAACGGCGACCTCGACCGCGGCGGTCCCAGCGAGTTCGAACAGCGCGTCACGACCGCGCGGAACGTCCGACTCGACATCCGGGAGGACCGCCTCCCCGACGAACTCGCGGGCGAGTTGCAGGTCGAGACCGGCGAGGTGTTCGCCGGGAGCGTCCCGGAGGGCGTCTCGGGGCCGTTCGGCTTCAACGTCGAGATTTCCGAGTCGGTCGAACCGGGCACCTATCAGATTCCGGTCGAGGTGACCTACGACTACACCAACTTCGTGCGGTACGGGCCGAACCGCGCGCCGGAGTACGGCGACAGTCAGCGAACCCAGACCGCCTACTTCGAAATCGTCGTCGAGGACCGGCCGCAGTTCGACGTCCGGGCGCAGGACCTGACGCCGATAACCGCGGGCGACACCACGACCTACCGACTCGAAGTCACGAACGAGGGGACCACGCCGGCGACCGACGCGCGAGTCCAGTTGTCGGTCGCCAACACCTCGGTCTACTTCGGCGGAGCGGACGACCCTCAACAGCAGACCAGCGTCTTCTTCGAGCGCATCGCGCCCGGCGAGACGAAGACGTTCACGGTCTCGGTCGGCGCGAGCGGGAACACCGCGCCGGGGACCTACCTCGCCGACGCCTCGGTCGCGTACACCAACCCGCGGGGCGTCCGGGAGCGCTCCAGACCGCTCACGTTCGGGGTCTTGGTCGGGGGCGAGCAGACCTTCGCGGTCAGAGACGTCTTCAGCACCCTCCGAGTCGGCGAGACCGGGGTCGTCCGCGGCCGGCTCGTCAACACGGGCGAGACCAACGTCTCGAACGCCGTGGTCGTCGTCGGGGGCGAGAACACCAACTTCCGGCCGCGCGAGACCGAGTTCGCGGCGGGGAACCTCGCGCCGGGCGAGTCGGCCAACTTCTCGTTCCGCATCGACACCGCGAACGCGACCGACGCCGGACCGCGGCGCATCCCAGTCCGGGTCCAGTATCGGAACTCGGAGGGCGAGCAGCGCACCAGCGACCAACTCGACGTACAGGTCGCCGTCGCGCGCGAGCAGACCTTCGACGTGGGCGCGACCGCCACCGGACTCGTGGCGGGCGACAGGGGCACCGTCTCGGGGACCGTCCTCAACACGGGCGAGACCAACGTCTCGGACGCGGTGGTCGTCCTCCAGACGCAGGACGCGGGGCTTCGACCCATCGAGCGCGAGTTCGCGGTCGGTGACCTCGCGCCCAACGAGTCGGCGAACTTCGAGTTCGAGGTGGCGGTCCCCAACGAGTCGAACCCCGGCGTCAGGCCCGTCTCGTTCCGGATTCGGTACCGGAACGCCGACAACGAGATTCGATACTCCGAGTCGTTCGACGCCGCGGTGTCGGTCGGGGGCGAGCGCACCTTCGCGGTCCGGAACGTGAGCGCCGACCTGCAGGTCGCCGACTCGGGGACGATTTCGGGGACCGTCGTCAACACGGCCGACGTGCCCGTCTCGAACGCGGTGGTCGTCTACGGCGGGAGTTCCGGGCTGGTCCCCCGCGAGCAGGAGGTCGCGGTCGGCCGCCTCCAACCGGGCGAAGCCGCGGATTTCGAGTTCACCGTGGACGTGCCCAACGCCTCCGACCCCGGTTCCCGGCAGGCGACGTTCTTCGTGCGCTACCGGAACCGCAACGGCGACCTGCGACTCAGCGAGGGCCTCGACGCCCGCGTCGCGGTCGGCGAGGAACAGACCTTCGGCGTCGGGAACGTCACCGGCACCCTGCGGGTCGGCGAGACCGGTAACGTCGCCGGGCAGGTCACGAACCGAGGGCAGCGCGCCGTCTCGAACGCGGTCCTCGTCCTGAACACGAACAACCCGAATCTGGACGCCCGCGAGTCCGAGTACGCGCTCGGCCGCCTCGGACCCAACGAGTCGGTCCCCTTCGAGTACACCATCGACGTGAACGGCGAGGCCGAACCCGGCCCGCGGCAGGTGTCGTTCCGCGTGAGCTACCGCAACCGCGACGGCGATTTGCGGGTCAGCGACGCGATAGACTCTCGGGTCGCGGTCGCGCCCGAGCGCGACGAGTTCCGGGTCGAACCCGTCAACGCGTCGGTTCCGGTCGGCGGCGCGGACGTCGTGGAGGTCCGGGTGACGAACACCGCGAACCAGACGCTCCGGGACGTGGAGGCGAAACTGTTCGCCAGCGACCCCCTCTCCAGCGACAACGACGAGGCGTTCGTCTCCCGACTCCAAGCCGGCGAGTCCACGACGATGCAGTTCCGGGTCGCCGCCGCGGGCGGGTCGATTCCGAAGGTCTACCCGGTCTCGGTCGATTTCACCTACGAGGACGCGCGCGGCGACACGGTGCTGTCGGACACCTACCGGGTGCCGATAGAAGTGACCGAGCGCCAGCGCCGCGGACTGGGCCTCCCGATAGGCGGCGTCTCGCCGGCGCTGGTCGGTCTCGGCGTGGCCGTGGTCCTGCTGGGCGCGCTGGTCTGGTGGAAGCACGAGGCCATCGCGGGACTGCTCCCGTGAGAGAGTCGAAGCGGCGGCGAATCGACTCGGCGACGAATCGAGACCACCGCGAACTTCTTACGCGGGCGCGTCGATAGCCGAGTCGGATGGCCGACCGGAACGGGCGACGCCGCGCGCGGGCCGCGCTCGCGGTCGGGGTCGCACTGCTCGCGGTACTCGCCCTGCCGTCGGGAGCGACTACCGAACCCGGCGGGCGAGTGACGGAGGGCCACCAGTCCGCGACGGTCGCCGACGGTCAGCGGACCACTACCGGAGCGAATACCACTGACAACCGGACCGCTCCGGCGTTCGACGCGACGGTCTTCCGGGACATCGCGGGGCAGGTCGCCGTCGAGGACGGGAGCGTCGCGGTCCGCGGAACCGCCGCGGGGACCGACGAGGTGCTGGTCGCGCTGTTCGACCGCCGGGGTCGAGTCGTCACCGAGACGGTCAGCGTGGACGACGACGGCACCTTCGAGGAGGACGACCTCCCGCTCGTCACCGACGACGGGACGCCGCTGGCCGAGGGCCGGATCGTGGCGACGGTCCTCGCCGCCGGCCGGGACGAGCGGGTCGGCGACGGCGAGGTCGGGAACGCGACCGAGGCCGACCTCGGGGACTTCGAGGCGGCGTTCCGCGAGACGCTCACCCGGAGGTCTGGCGGCCGAGTCGTCTCGCGGACCCAACGGCAGGTGGTCGAACTCTACTACGACCAGACCGTCGAGGACTCGGGGAGCGACGACCTCCTGCTGGCCGAGGAGTTCGTCTACACCGACGCGCGGACGAGCATCGAGCGCGTGTTCTCGCGGTCGGCCGCCGACGGGTCGGCGGCCGACCGCACGACATCGGGCAATGCCACAGCACCGGACAACGACACGGCACCGAACAACAGCACGGCATCGGGCAACACCCCGACACCGGACAACGCCACGGGGCCGGCCGAGCCGATTCGGGTCGGCGACACGCTGGTCGTCCGGGGGCTGACGAACCGGAGGCCCGAGGACAACACCGTCTTCGTCGAGGTGGTCGCCGGGCCGAGCGCCGACGCCTTCGACCTCGCGGCGACCGACTCGTGGGGCACCGACGGCGTCTGGCAGGTCGAACTCGACACCGCGGGCGTGGAACCGGGCGTCTACACCATCGAGGCCGAGGACGGCGAATCGAGCGACAGCGTTCGCGTGCGAATCCTGCCGCGAGGCGCGAATCGGTCCCGGAACGCGACGGGCGGGCGTCACCGACGTCCCTCGGACTCCCCGGTCGGGCCGTTCGCATAAGCGCCTCCGCGCAGTAACGACGGTTTGTCAGCGTGCTATGGTCGATTACCGACGGTAGCCACCGACTGACTCGCGTCGGACCGTCACACCCGGTAACAATCGGCGGATAACCGCATATAAGCGAACTCGTGTGACCTCCCGACGACGTCGAACGCCTCTTCTCGTGAAAACTCGACATTCCAGTTGAGTTACCCTAACCTACCTCTCGGCTAACAATTTTTCTGGTGACAGCTCCGCCGAATTCACTCCCGGCGAAAAGCGGCGTAACACTGCGTTCTGTGACGTTGGTCGCCGCCGAACCGCGCCGAGACCCCGAGACCGATTCTCAGCGGAGAGTGACCGAATTTCGATACTACTCTCGGCCTATCCCGGCCACCGCGGCGAGATGTTCTCTCCCTATGTGAGTATCCGAGGTTTCGGGCGTTTAGTTAGGGCTGTCCTTTCGGTATTAGCCGATACTTATCCGGGACGGCGAAAAACGGTCTCCGCTCTTTATACGCTCATCTGGCGTCCCCACTTTCCGAGGTGAAACCCGCGAGAATCAGGACGTGGTGACGACGGCCTGACGAACGACGACGACGGGGTAGGGGGAATCGGCAGTCGAACACTGATAGGGGAGTCCCGTATCAGCGACCAACATCAATACATGACACGCATACGGATAACGAGAAAGAAGGCGAGTGCGCTCGCACTCACGGCGATACTAGTACTTTCGACGGTAGCCATGTCGGGGGCGGTCCTCGGCGCAGACGTACAGCGGGGCGGACAGGACCCGACGTTCAATCCGGGCGTCGGCGGACCGAACACGGTCGTCGCGTCGGAGGAGAAACCGGTCGTCTTCCAAGGTGAGGAAGACATCAACTTCGTACAGCCGAACGGCCGGCCGATAGACCCGGCGCAGCTCGTCGGAGTCTCGGGCGACGCCGAGGGCATTCCGCTCGAATCGCCCATCCCGGAGGACCAGGAACTCGGCCAGTACGCCGTCAACGGCCAGCGCAGTAACATCGGCGTCACCGTCCAGAAGCCGCGAGTGACCGACCTCGAGGTCTTCAACGAGCGCGGTATCGACGTCGAAGGCTCGACGGTTCAGGAGGACGAGACGCTCCTCGTCAAGGCCGACTGGAACTTCCAGAACGCCGAGGACCTCTCGCTCGAAGTCACCGACGAGAACGGGAACGAGATAACCGGCGACGTGCTGACCAACGTCGAGTCGCTCTCGGACGCGCAACTGCAGGAACTCAACGGCGCGTACGCCCAGTACCCGGAGAAGATAGACAACCCCGGTCAGCGGGGCACCGGCACGGGCATCGAGTATCTGCAGGGCATCGGTCAGTTCAACAACACTCAACTCGAGACGGACAACACCAGCGTCCAGTCGGCGTACTGGGCCATCGACCTGAGCGACCAGAATTCGGGCGACTACACCATCACCGTCGAGGGATGGGACACCTTGAACCAGGAGTCGGCGACCCGTTCGACGGTCGTCTCGGTGACCGGCGAGACGAACGTCGCGCTCGACCTCGAAGGTGACGAGGCCACGCGCGGCCAGAACGTCCGCTACACCGTCCGCGGTTCGACGGCGGGCGCGTCCCACATCGTCACCATCGAAGACAACGACTTCCGGAACAACCAGGTCAACGAGAACGTGTTCCGCGACGTGGAGGACGTCATCGACCGCGGGACGCTCGACACGAACAACGACGGCAGTTCCGACCTCGCGTGGGCGCAGGTCGAGGTCAACGAGGACACCGGTCTCGGCGTCGGTCAGATCGACACCTCGTACCTCGACGACACGAACGTCGACGTGAACCTCTACCAGGAGGGCCAGAATCTCACCGACATCGCACAGGACGAAGGCGACACCGAGGACGACCGGACGCTCAACGTCGTGCAGGGCGGCCTGACCTTCGAGAGTCCGGCCGGGACCTACATCGCCGGACAGGAAGTCGACGCGCGCGGTACCGCCGCGCCCGGCGTCGACGAGGTCGCCATCTACGTCCGCGACCAGGGCGACTGGGAACTGGCAGACATCAACGAGGACGGCCAACTCAACCAGCAGGACCTCATCAACGTGGACTCCGACGGCGAGTGGGAGGAGCGCGACGTGACGCTCTCGCAGGCCAGCGACGTGCTGAGCATCCCCGGCCGGTACCGCATCGGCGTCGTCGAAGGCGACGACGTCGTCGGGCAGAACGGAACCGTCCAGGAGCAGTTGTCCACGTCCGAGTTCAGCAGCGCCACCAGCGACCAGACGTCCATCATCGTCACCGAGCCGACGCTCGGCGGCATTAACAACAGTTCGATGGTCGCGTCGTTCGGTATCGGCGCGCCCGCGGCGATGCAGGACGGAAACAACACGACGCAGGACAACCAGACGGCGCAGGACGACCAGCGGATACGGCAGGACACCCCGGTGACCAACGAGAACCCGACGTGGGTCTTCCGCACCTACAACGAGCAGATCGCCGTCGAGGACGGCACCGTCGAGGTCACGGGCGTCGCGCCCGGCCTCGAAGAGGTCCTCGTCGTGATGGTCGACTCGCGCGGACGCATCGTCACCGAGACGGTCAGCGTGGACGACAACGACGTATTCGAAGAGGACGACATCGAACTCATCAACGAGGAGGGACGCGAACTGAACGAGGGCCAGATTACGGGCATGGTCATCGGCCTGGGCCGCGACACCGTCGTCGGTGACGGCGTCGTGCCAGGTCAGGACCAGTCCGACCTCGCAGCGCTCGAGAACTGGATCAAGAGCTTCAGCACCGGCCTGACGCAGGACCAGGTCGTCGCCCGCATCATCGACGAGACGACCGGCGAAGCGGGTAGCGACGACCTGCGGCTTCGGCAGTCGTTCCGCTACGCCGACGCCGCGACCTCGGTCTCGGCTATCGTGCCGCAGGGCGAGGCGAACGTCAGCAGCCAACCCGGCCTCCAGTCGCGCATCGTCCCCATCGAGGCTGGTCAGACGATGGTGGTCGAGGGCGTGACGAACCGCAAGCCCGACGACAACACCATCACCGTGGAAGTCATCAACGGCCCGAGCGCCGAGGAGTTCGACTCGGCGGCGGTCGACCAGTGGGGCCGCAACGGCATCTGGTCGGTCAACCTGAGTACCGAGGGCATCCAGCCCGGTACCTACACGATGGAAATCGACGACGGCGACAACACCGACATCGTCCAGTTCCAAGTCGTCGAACAGAGCCAGCAGGAGGGCCAACAGGACGGCCAGCAGAACGAGACGACCACCACGACAGTAGAGAATGAAACCGACGCAGGAGCAGACGAGACCACGACGACCACGACAGAGGGAAATGAGACCACCGCGGCGGGCAACGAGACGACCGAAGTAGCTAACGAGACGGACGCCGCCGCGGGTAACCAGACTCAAGGAGAGGCACAGGCAGGAAACACGCTCGAAATCCGGAGTGAGGGGACGCCGCTGAACTACAGCGTCTCCTTTGCCGGAACGGTCGAAGCGGTCGGCAACCAGACCGAAGAGAGCGACTCGATTCAGGACTCGACCGCGACCGGACAGGTCGGTGACGGCGACGCGAGCGACGCCTACCAGTTCGTCGGTCGAGTCACCGACGTATCGGCCGAGGGCGACCTGAGCAACGCGACGTTCATCCTCAACGGCGAGGAGGTCTCGCCCGGCGACCTGCCGGACGCGACCGCGAACGGCTCTTCGATGGTCGCGCAGGCGGTCGTCCCGGTAATCGCCGACGGGTCGGCGTAACCCGCCGACCGCTCGACCGACTTTCGACGCACCTTTTTTCGCTACTCGACTTCGCCGCGAGCGGTCGCTCCGTCGGACGCGTCTGAACCGGACGCGTCCGACTCGTCTCGCGTGCCGGCGCGCGACCCCGCGCCCGAGAGTCGCGCCCAGACGACCAGCACCGAGGGCAGAATCAGTACCGAGGCGACGTAGGAGTAGACGACGCTCAGCGCGGTGAGGAGTCCGAACTGACCGATGGCGGGGAACACCGCCAGCACGAGGACGCCGATGCCGAAGACGGTCGTGAGCATGCTTCCGGTCAGCGCGCCGCCGGTTCCGGTGATGGTCCGTCCGAGTGCGGGGAGCGCGTCACCGTACGCTTCGGACTCGCCGCCTCGCCGTTCGTCGGTCCGGGGCGACTCCGCCGCCTCGCCGATTTCGTCCGTGAACCGATGGACGACGTGGACCGAGTAGTCGATGCCCAGCCCGATGGTGATGGCCAGCACGGTCGCGGTGAAGGCGTTGAGCGAGACGCCGACCAGTCGCATCGTGGCCGCGAGCGCCGCGACGGTGACGACGATGGGCACGAGGTTGGCGACGCCGAGCGTCGGTCTGCCGACGAGAACCCAGTAAACCACCACGAGGAAGGCGGCGGTGCCGACGAGCGCGACCGCGAGGCTGACGATGGCCGACTCGAAGATGAGGTCCGAGATGGCCTGGAAGACGACGATGTTACCCGTCGCTGTCGCCTCGAAGCGGTAGCGGTCGGCGACCCGGCGGGCGTCCGCGGTGACTTCCGCGTCCGGGGCGTCGGCCTCGACGGAGTAGACGACGCGGGCGCTCCGACGGTCTTCGGTGAGGTACTGGCGCGCGAGGGCTTCGTACTGGGAGTCGAAGACCTCCTCGTAGATAGTGGCGAGGTCGTCGTCGGGAATCCCGTTGCCGTCGCGGTCGTTGCGCGCGACGAGGCGGGCGAACTCGGGGTCGGTGGCCGCGAGCGACCGAATGACCGTGACGATGGACCGCTCGCTGGCCCGGCCGTCCTCCGTGACGAAGGTGTCGGGCGGGTCCGCGCCGGCCCGGTAGATGCTTTCGAGCGCGGTGTCGCGGGTCATCGGCCCCTCGACGTAGACGACCACCTCCTCGTCCTGCCCGGTCTCGAAGTTGTCTTCGAGGAAGTTGATGTCCCGCGTGACGGTGTACTCGCTCGGCCGGAACGGTTCCGGCAGGGCGCGGAGGTAGTCGGGGGTCTCCTCGGGCGGGAGGAACTGCTCCTGGCTGAAGGAGGTGTCCACGCCGGTCGCGTACCCCGTCGCACCGGCGGTGAAGACGGCGGTCAGCAGGAGGAAGACGACGGGCGCGCGCCGGGCGATACCGACGCCGCCGGTCAGCGCGCGCCCGAGCGACGAGTCCTCGGAACCGAGGGGCGTCTGGCTGAACGTCGGGATGGGGTACGTCTCGCGCGAGTAGTCGAGCAGGACCTTCGCGGCCGGGAGGAACACGCCGAAGATGAGCGCCGTGAAGACGATGCCGACGCTGGCGACCAGTCCGAAGTCCCGGATGGGGACGAGCGCGCTGGTGAAGTTCGACGCGAAGCCGATGACCGAGGTGGTCGTGACGACGAAGAAGGCCACGAGGAGCTGGTCGGTCGCGGTCCGCATCGAGTCGGCGACGCCGAAGCCCTGCACGCGCTCCTCGCGGTAGCGGTTGACCGCGTGGATGCCGAAGTCGATGCCGACCGCGAGCAACAGCGGCGGGACCGTGATGAGAATCTGGTTGAACGGAATCGACGCCAAGCCCATGAAGCCGAACGTCCAGACGATTGCCATCAGGAGCGCGACGACGCCGAGCAGGAGGTCCGCGAGGTCCCGATAGGCGACGACGAGGAAGAGAACGATGAGGAGCGCGGCGGCGGGCACGACGACGAGCAGGGTGTCGCCGATGACCGAACCGAACTCGGCGTCCACGATGCCCGCGCCGAAGACGCGCACGTCGCCGCCGACGGAGGCCGCGACCGACTGCATCTCCCGCTGGATGGGCGTGAGCGGGTTCGACCCGGCGGCCTGCTCGTCGTCGGCGAGTTCCGGGATGGCGTGTTCGACGACGGTGATGGAGGCCGACGCGCGGGCCGACTCGGGGTTGAAGTCCTCGCTGAGGAGGGTCCGGAACGAGGGGTTGTCGCGGGCGGCCCGCCGGACCGCGGCGTCGATGCGGGCGGGCGAGGCGCGCTCGACCGCTCGGCGTTGCTCCTCCGGCGTGGTCGCCTCGGGGTCGAGCGTCGTGGCGACGATGCCGGCGGGACCGGTCGTGCCGATTATCCGGAGGTCCTCGCGCTCGGCGAGGCGCTCCCGAATCGTGAGCATTCGGACGAGTCCGCGCTTCGAGAGGACGTTCTCGCCGGTGTGGATGAGTTGGGTCGTCGCGGTGCCCGCGCCGAAGGTGGGTTCGAACTCGCGGTTCACCGCGTCGAGGGCCACCTGCTCGGGCACGTCCTCGGCGAAGCTCTCGGTCCCGGCCTCGGTCGAGACCTGCGTCGCGCCGACCGCGAAGACGGCGGTCACGACGAGGAAGACGGCGACGATGCGCCCCGGCCGGTTCACGATGCGGTCGTCCAGCCAGTCGATGACGCGCTGATAGTCGAGTGCCACGGTTCTGTCTCCAGAGTCCCCCGGTTTCGCCCGTCTGCCGGATTCCGTTTGCGACGGCGAGCGCCGCGACTGCGGCGGAATACAGACAGAGTATCACGTCGAACAGGAAGTATCCGTGGGTCGGTCGGGGTGTGCGCGGAGGCGCGTGAAATCGTACTGTCGAGCGGCGATCGGACACGCGAGTGGTTCGTCCCGGCTTCGAGTATAAACCCTCGGCATTGCGAGAATCAGTAGTGCGGTCGGGCTAGCGTGACGACCGCGAGCGAGGAGCGAGAGCGCGGCGCGAAGCGCCGCGCGACGCGACGAGCGAGCGGACCAAGGGAGGACCAACGGGACGACCGCCGTGTTTTTCATGAAAGTTTTGCCAGCGAGGAAATTCGCCTCTGGCGAATTTCCGAGCGCAGCAAAAGTTTCAGAGGTAGCCTTTCACGCTCGCGTGGACGCCCATCGACTCGAAGGTCTCTTCGAGCGCGTCCAGCACCACGGCGAGGTCCTGCTGGAGGTCGTACTCCCGGTACTTGCCGCCCGCCGACCCCTCGTTGATTTCGGTGACGTTGAGGATGCCGAGCATGGCGAGGTCGTCCAGATGCTCGCGGAGCCAGCGCGCGGTCAGCGAGTCCTTGCCCGCGGCGTCGGCCAGCGACTTGTAGCGGGTGTAAATCTCGCGGGAGCGCGCCGGGGTGTCGTCCTCGGCTTCGAGCGTCGCCAGCGCGTAGACCACGAGGCGCTCGTGGTCGTTGAGGTCCGCGATGCCGCGGGCGACCTGCTCGCGTTCGAGGAGTTGGCGGCCGCGCCGGACGTGCTGTTCGGTGACTTCCTCGTCGTTCTGCTCGCGGGCGAGGTCGCCCGCCTTCAGGAGCAGGTCGAGGGCCTTGCGCGCGTCGCCGGACTCTTGGGCACCGAACGCGGCGCAGAGCGGCACCACGTCGTCGGTCAGCACGTCGTCCTTGAACGCGACGTTCTTGCGCTGTTCGAGGACCGCGCGGAGTTCGTTGGCGTCGTACGTCGAGAAGGAGATGGCGCGTTCGCACAGCGAGGAGCGGACTTTCGGCGAGAGCGAGTCCCGGAATGTGAGGTCGTTGCTGATGCCGATGAGACCGATGCGGGCCTCGGTCAGGTTCTCGTTCTCGCGGGCGCGAGAGAGTTGGTAGAGGATGGAGTCGTCCTTGAGGTGGTCGATCTCGTCCAGCACGATGAGGATGATGCCGCCCGCGTTGTCCAACTCTTCCCACATGATGTCGTAGACCTGCGACCGGGAGTAGCCCGTCTCGCTGATGTGGTTCGACGGCGGTCGCATCGTGTTGACGAGGTTGCTGGCGACGCGATAGGAGGAGTTGAGACCGTCGCAGTTGATGATTTCGGTGCGAACGTCCAAGTCCTCGTACTCCTCGGCGTTGTCCACCAGTTTGTTCAGGAGAAATCGGGTCGCGGCGGTCTTGCCCACGCCAGCCTTCCCGTAGAGAAAGATGTTGTCGGGTTGCTCGCCGTAGATCGCCGGTTGGAGCGCACCGTGGTACTCCTCCAGTTCGTCGTCGCGCCCGACCAGCGTGTCGGGCGTGTAGTCGTCCAACAGCGCCTCGCGGTTGGTGTACGGAGAGTACTCCCGGACGAAATCGAACGAACCCATGGTACTCGTGCCGGAGTAGAGGGCCGGCCTTGAACTTGTCGAAACCACCCGTTCCGCTGATTCCGCTGATTCATCTGAGCGAGTTATTTAAGAAACACCCCCACCCCATCGTTCCGCTGAATCCCGTGCGAAGTGGGTGGGGTGGCCGTGGGGTGGCCTCTAGAGATGGCAAGGTTCTTGTCCTAGTCACGGAAACAGCATCCGCAAACTAGTTGAATTAGTCTATTTCGTCTACTCCGACTCGAAAAGAACGACTCGCCGCAAACTCCGCACTCGCCCGCCCTACTCTCCCGCGACAATTCAGAGGAACTCCGGGGTGGGGGGATTTATAAACCCTGCCGAACAGACGAAACAGCGGAAATGGTGGTTGAGAGTAACACGGTCCGTCGTGATGGGGCGTACTCCGGCGTCGCTCCACTTCGGAGGTGAGACAAGTGCGGAACTCCTCGACCGCTACCTGTCGCCTTACCCGATCGAATGCTTTTGCTTCCGGATTCGCTCTCGTTCTCCGTGGACGACGACGGAACACGAGAGCGAAACAGCGACGCTCAGCAAAACCGCGATGCTCGCCGGGACGATGCCATCCGCGGAGGTGGCATCCCCCATCGAGACGACGTCACCCGTCGAGACGACACCCTCCGAGCGGTCCGCGGGGCGGTCTACCTCCCACAGAAGGACTGGAACGCCTACCAGATGTGGGCGAACTACGAGAACGAGACCGTCGAACGAGAACTGGGCTACGCCGCCGAACTCCGCCTGAACAGCGTCCGCGTCTTCGCGTCCTACGAGTTCTGGCGCGAGGACGGCCCGACCTTCTTCGCGCACGTCGAACACTTCCTGACGACCTGCCGCGAGCGGGGCATCAGACCGGTCGTCGTCCTCTTCGAGGCCCCGCCGGAGTCACCGCCGACCGAGGAGAACCTCCACGCGACCGACCCCGAGAAGGCCTTCGGCGTCCACTCGCCCTCCCGGTCCGAAGTTCTCCAACCGCGCAACTGGAAGGGCTACGACCGCTCGCCCGTCCACTTCGCGCGGCGCTGGGCGCAGGAGTACGCCGGAGACGACCGACTGCTCGCCACCGAAATCATGAACGAACCCGGCGACGTGCAACCCCGCCGGGACTTCGTGACGGACGCGCTCGAAACCGTGCGAGACGCCGCGCCCGACGCCACGCTCACGATGGGCACCAAGGACGTGCGCTTCGCCCGCGTCTACGACCGCGACGACGCGCTCGACGCCTATCAGTTCCACATGAACCTCCCGAAGAACCGGGCGACTGCCCGCGAGTACGTCGGGAAACAGCGCGCGCTCGCCGACGAAATCGCCACCGAGGTCGCCGGAAGCGACGCGTCGAAACCGCTCTGGTGTACCGAGTGGCAGCGCACCCTCGACGAACCGCCCTCCAGATTCGCGCCGAACCTCGCCAGCCTCGCGCCCACCATCCGCGAGGTCCACGACGCCCAGACCCTCGACGGCGACTTCTTCTGGAGTCTGATGCTCCGCCCTGCGTACCTCCGGAAACCGCGCGAGAAGGGCCGGGTCAACGGTCTCTTCCACGACGACGGCGCGGTCTACTCCCTGCTCGACGCCGAAACCGTCGCCGGGCAGGGTCTGGACCTCCCGCGGCGCGACTCGTTCCCGACCGCGTGGCGCGCACACCGATTTCCGTATCCGCACGATGCGAGCGACGTCCACGCTCACGCTGACGATTCCGCCCACCCTGACGACGCCGCCGACCGAGATTCGAAATCGGCGGGACTCGGAGCGAATGGAGGGTCCGACTCGAACGCCGACCGGTCGGCGTTCGAGTCGGACCTCCGGGACCTGCGAGACGCCCTGTCCGACCGCATCAGACGAGCGTTCGGTCTCGACTCCCGCGAGGACGACGACGAGTAGCCGAGTAGGGTTCCGGTTGCTATCGGTGCGCCAGCACTCGTTGGCGTGCGCCAACGCCCCGCACTCCAGATAAGGGTCGGGTGTCGATATCTGAGATTTCGTTCTTCGCTTGACTGCATGGACACCAGTCCTTTACTGACGGCGCGAGACAGACCTGACAATGGCCACCGAAGCAACGTTTACGGTTCCGTCCGACCAGTTTCCCCTCGGTACCGTGTTCGAACAATTGCCGGGCGTGACAGTTGAACTGGAGCGAATTATCCCGGCCCAAGACGTCGTAATCCCCTATTTCTGGGTTCGCGGGACTGACGTTGACGACATCGAGGATGCGTTTCTCAACCATCCGGGCGTCGAGACCATCCAATCCGTCGATTCCGTCGAAGACGAGTATCTGTTGCGTGTCGAATGGACATTGGAGTACGAGGGCGTGTTGAACACGCTGATGGAAACGCAGGTGCCCCTCATCGAGGCCGTCGGCACGAGCGAGCAGTGGACGTTCGATATTCGGGGTGACGACCGACGTGACATCGCGGCGTTTCAAGAACGCTGTCGGGAGTTAGACATCCCGATCACGCTCACCAAACTGCACGCGCTCACGCCCATCGAGTCGGAGACCGAAGCCGCACTCACCGACACCCAACAGGAGGCGCTGGTACTCGCCTACGAACGGGGCTATTTCAACACACCACGCGACGTGACGATGGCCGAGATCGGCGACGAACTCGGCATCTCACAGCAGGCGGTCGCATCCCGACTCCGACGCGGGATCAGTTCAATCCTCGGCAGTACGCTGGCCGAACTCCGCCTACCGGAGTGAACACCACTTAAAAGCGGTTTGTGTATCCAAAAACAGCGGTGAACCGCTTTGGATGCTTATAGAATCGTATGGTTGGGACACCCGAGCTGGACACGCTTCTCGACGTCTGTGAACACAAACATCGTCGCATCGTCCTCGCGGCACTCACAGATCAGCACCAGTCGCTCTCGATAAACGACCTTACAAACGCAATCGTCAAACACAATCACCACACGCTACCGACAGAGGCTTCTGACGAGATAGTCACACAGATTCAGACCGACTTGCATCACGTCCATCTTCCAAAGTTATCCGAGGCCGGGCTCATCCACTACGATCCCGAGCGGAAAGTAGTGGAGCCAACAGCCCAACTCGATCAAGAAGGATCCCACCTGTCAGCGATTCTCGCTATCGATTCCAAGCTTCCAACCCCTTGAAGGACACGAACTACCACACGATGACGACCAACGAATCCACACACGTCGATGGCACGCGCGTGACCGAACAGAACAGAGCGGTCGAAGCACTCACCAAGGCACTCGAAACCGAAGATCTGGACGAAAAAGACTACCAGATTCGAGAAGCACTCCAACTACTCGCATTGGAGAACGAATAGCGTGGTATCGGTGAACACGACGTGCTGAGTTTAGTGCGTGAATCGAACAATCCAGATCACAAAGAGGCCAAGTGCCAGTCAGTGGAGCAATGACGAGAACAGCCGAAGTACGGTTAGACTCCGGCCGACGAGCCCAATCCCGTAGAAGAGGAGTCGCACCCGAACTGAGATGTCCGGGATGACCCCGGCCAGATACCCACGTCCCTCACCGGCATCTCTGAATTCGACTCGTCTCAACAGAACAGCGCAAACCAGTACAGAAACCGACTCCAGAAGACGAGAGCGCCGAGACCGCTTCGGCACCGGACCCCTGTTCAGAGGACGATGCTCTTCTTGCGGACCATCTCCTCGATGGTCGTGTGCAGGCCCTGCCGACCGATGCCGGAGGCCTTGTTCCCGCCGAAGGGGATGTCGCCGAGACCGTGACTCGGCGCACCGTTGATGCGGACCGCGCCGGCGTCGAGTCGGTCGCTGAGGTCCATCGCGCGGTCGTAGTCGCTCGTGAACACGGAGGCGTCGAGCGCGAGGTCGCCCCGATTCGCTATCTCGACCGCCTGCTCTTCGTCCTCGAAGGTCGTGACGGCGGCGACCGGGCCGAACTGCTCCTCGTGGACGATGCGGGCGTCGTGGGGCACGTTCGCCAGCAGGGTCGGCTCGAAGTGGGCGCCGTCGCGCTCGCCGCCGCGAACGAGGTCCGCGCCCTTCTCGACGGCGTCCTCGACCAGTTCCTCGACCCACTCGGCCTGCCCCTCGTTGATGAGCGGCCCCATCGTGGTGTCCTCCTCGAAGAGGTCGCCGGGTTGCCAGCTATCCATCTCGGCCTCCAGCAGGTCCACGATTTCGTCGTGGACCTCCTCGTGGGCCAGCACTCTGCTCACGGCGGAACAGCGCTGTCCGGCGTACTTGAACGACCCCTTGGCGCACTGGCCCGCGACGTCCGCGAGGTCGGCGTCCGGGAAGACGACCGCGGGCGCGTTGCCGCCCAGTTCCATGTGGAGGTTGACCATGCCGCTCTCCTTGGCGACGTGCTTGCCCGCCGCGCTGGAACCGGTCATCGAGACGGCGTTCACGCGGTCGTCGCCCGAGAGGACGTCGCCGATGACGCTCCCGCGGCCGGGGACGAAGTTGAACGCGCCGTCCGGCAGGTCCAACTCCGAAATCACGTCGGCCAGAATCGCGGCGCTGACCGGCGTGTCGCTCGCGGGCTTGAGGACGACGGAGTTGCCCGCGGCCATCGCGGGCGCGACCGAGAGCGCGGTGGTCGAGACCGGGTAGTTGTACGGCGTAATCGCCAGCACGGTGCCGATAGGCTCGTGCTTGACGATGGCTTCCCAGCCCTCGTGGCCGGCGGTCGTGCCCTCGCGGAACTCGCCCTTGAGCGAGCGGGCCTCCTCCTTCGCGCGGCGGAACCGCTCGGCCGCGCTCTCGACCTCGCCGCGCGCCGACGAGATGGGCTTGCCGGCCTCGCGGACGATGACCTCGGCGAGTTCCTCCTTGCGCTCCAGCAGGCCCTCCGCAATCGCGTCGAGCCATTCGACGCGCTGGGGGATGGTCGTCTCGCGCAGTTCCGACTGAGCGCGCTGTGCCGCCGCGAGCGCGTCATCGGCCTGCTCGGGGCTGGCGGCTGCGACCTGCGCGAACGACCCGCCGTCCGCGAGGTCGGTGACTTCGAGCACGTCGTCGGCCTCGTGCCATTCACCGTCGATGTAGAGACGCTCCCGACGCTGGAGTGGTTGTTGGGACATACCCACCTCTTTGCGCTCCGCGGGTAAAATATTTACTCAACAGCGGATTAATGACGTTTTCCGGCGTGCGCCGCGAATCCGAGCGCACACGGGGACTGCGACCGCGGCTCCATCGACCTGCCTCGCTCCGACACGTTTCCCCCTGCCTACCTCGCTCCGAACCGCTTTTCTCCCGTCGCTCCGAGTCGCCGGACGTGACCGACGACTCGACGTTCACCGAGGAGACGCCGACCGTCGCGGCGTGCCAGATAGCGGTCACGGACCTCGACGTGGCCGCGAATCTCCACGCCGTCTGCGAGCGCGTGACCGACCTGCCGCCGGAGGTCGATGTCGCGCTCTTCCCCGAGTACGCGCTCACCGGATTCGTCGGCGACGAACGAGTCCGGGACGCCGCCATCGCGCGGGACGGCCCGGAATTCGGCCGACTGGCCGACCTCGCGGTCGCCACCGACACCGCACTCCTCGTCGGGTTCGCCGAGCGCGCAGGAGGAGACGCCGACACTGGCGAGACCTACTACAACGCGGTCGCCTATCTGGACCCACGTGCGGACGGCGACGCCGGGACCGGAGCGGTCGAGACCACGGTCTACCGTAAGCGCCACCTCTGGGGGAGCGAAGAGGAACTTCTCGAACCCGGCGACGAGCGCGTCACGGTCGAGACGCCGGTCGGAACCGCGGGCCTGCTGACCTGCTACGACCTCAACTTCGTCGGCGAGAGCGCGGCGTTCGCCGCGCCGGAAATCGAGGCGCTGTTCGTCGTCGGCGCGTGGCCCGCGGCCCACAGCCAGAACTGGAAACTCCTCTTGCGAGCCCGCGCGCTCGACGGCGTTCGGTGGGTCGTCGGCGCGGGCCGGACCGGCCGGAAGACGGTCGGCGACCCGACCCAGTACGCCGCCAACTCGCGGGTCGTCCGCCCGGACGGGAGCGTGCAGGCGGGACTGAACTGCGGCGAGCGGGATTTGGTCGCCGACTTGGACCCCGCGGTGCTGGCGGAGTGCCGGGAGTTCGTTCCGGTGCTGGACGGCTGATGGGCCGTCCGTCGTGGAGTCGGTTTTTCTCGGAGTGTCAGAGACGGGTAGAAGCCGGGGGGAAGCGAGCGACTGCCGACCGAGACCGACCCTGCGAGTACGCTTAAGCGCCCGCCGGTGGTAGCCGACCCGGAGACCAACCCATGAGCCAACAGCGACAGGTACTCCAGCAGGCGGGCACCGTCGAGGAGAACGCCGTCCGATTCGACGTCGAGAAGGCCGAACAGGTCGTCCAAGCCCTGAACCTCGACCTCGCGGCGAGCGTCGTCCTGTCCCACCAACTCCGCAAGCACCGATGGAGTGTCGCAGGGCCGCAGTCGCGCGAACTCGGCCATTTCCTCGGCGAGGCGGCCGCAGAAGCCGACCGGCACACCGACGCGCTGGCCCGGCGGATTCACGAAATCGGCGGCGTCCCGCTGAGCAGTCCCGCGGCGTTCGAGCGCCACAGTCCGGTCCCCTTCGAGGGCGAAGACGTCTACGACGTCCGGACCTCGCTGGAAAACGACCTCGAAGCCTACGGCGACTGCATCGAGAGCGTCAGCAGTCA
This sequence comes from Halorussus gelatinilyticus, assembly GCF_023238445.1. Taxonomy (GTDB): domain Archaea; phylum Halobacteriota; class Halobacteria; order Halobacteriales; family Haladaptataceae; genus Halorussus; species Halorussus gelatinilyticus. The sequence goes on from NZ_CP096658.1 coordinate 2,892,824, forward strand.
CATCGAACTCGCCGAGAGTCTGGGCGACCACGCGACCGGCCACCTGCTCCGGGACCACCTCGCGGACCTCGAACGCCGCGCCAGCGCCATCGACGGACTCCTCGCGGGGGACTCGCTGACCGACCGGTGAGTCGAGCGCGACTCTCGAGCCACGAGGCCCGTCTACCGATTCTCGCGGTTGATAACGCACGAGACGTTTATCAGACAGTAGGGATTCGTTCCGAGTAACGCCGATGGTGTCGAAAGCGTTCTTCAGGGGGTCGAAGTACCTCGTCGAGGACAACGACGGCCGCCACGACTACCTGCGACTCAACGGCGAGCGATTTCTCCACGCGCTCGCAACCGCGGGCCAGGAGGTCGTCGCGCTCCCGGTCGAGGCCGACGACCAGAAGTCGGCCTACCTCAAGACGCTCGTAAAACTCAACGAGGGCTACTTCTCCGCCCGCGAGTTCGAGGCCGACGCCAAGGGCAAGTACCTGAAACACGACGAGCGCGCCGAGCGCCGCTTTAGAATCAAGACCGCGGAGCGACTCAGCGACCTCGTTGACGACCTCCACGCGGTGCTGTCGGCCCACGACGCGCTCGTGGACGCCGCCGTCGAACACGTCGAGGCGACCGAATCGGGCGACGACTCCCGACGGAAACGCGAGGCAGTTCGGGCGAAGCTCCTCGACTGCACCGACCGGGCGGTCAGCGGCGGCTGGTACGCCACGGTCGAATCCTACTACTACAGCCTCAGCCCCGGCGAACTCGTCGCGGAGGACCGCGAGCGCCGGAAACAGCGCATCGAGGGCACCGAGGAGTCCCGCGGCATCCGGGAACTGCTCGGCAAGCCTCACTTCCAGCGACTCGCCGAGCGCGACCTGCGCCGGATTCGGCACGTCAACCGGGAGTCGCCGGGTTCGGACTCCCGGATCTGGAAGCGACTCTTCGACGAGTATAACTGGTATCTCGGCCGCGAGCGCGACCCGTCGGTCGCCGCGGGCGAGGCGAGTAAATCGAAGGGGTAGGCCGAAGCGAGTCTCGGAGCGAGTCGGCGTAGCGCGAGCCAGTCGGTGTCGGAGCGAGGGTCGGCGTCAGCGTGAGAGTCGGGTCAGAGCGCGAGTCAGTCGGTGTCCGAGGGTGGGTCGACGTCAGAGCGCGAGCCAATCGGTCGTGACGTCGGGCTCTGCGAGGTGCCACCGCTGTTCGATTTCCTCCGGGCCGTACTGGACTTCCACCACCGCGTCGAACAGCGCCTCGACGGCATCGACCGTCTCCGAGTCGTACTCTGCCGGGAGGTGGTAGTGAGCCATCCCGTCGAACCGCTCGACGGTCTCGGTCACTCCGAGCAGGAACCGGCGTACCGTTCGCTCGTCGTAGTCGGCGACCAGCGGGACGATAGAGTCGAAGCAGAGCCGTAGCTCCGCCGACGAGAGACCGCCGCTCTCCGCCTCGAGCGTCTCGGCGGTCTCCTCGATGGTGCGACCGAGGTCGCGGAGTTCGTCGCTCTCGACGGTCGTCCGGTAGAACGAGGCGTCCGAACCGTCTCGCACGCTCTCGCCGGGCGACTCCTCGACGAGCGACTCTCCGCCGGGCGACCTCTCACCGAGCGACCCGTCTCCGAACGACTCCTCGCCGAACGGCCCGCTTCCGGCCGGAGCGTTCTCGGTCGCGCTCCCGCCGCGAACGTCGGCCTCCCAGTTCACGACCGCGGCCGAATCGCTGTACGGTCCCGACTGGACCGACCGGAGTCTCGCGTAGGCGGTCGGCGGTCTCGAATCGGCGGTCACGAACAGCCGATAGCGCGGGCCGGCGCTCGACTCGCCGAGCAGTCGCTCGCAGGCCGCGTCCAGCGCGTCGGTACCGACGAGTAGAATGTTACATCCGTTCCGCTTGAGGTCTGCCAGCCGATGTCGAAATCGGGCCGTCGCTTTCTGGCTCCCCCTTCGTTCCTCCCCACACATTGATTCACCAATAACGGTAATGTTTGTAATAAGTGTTTCGGGGCGTCGAAAAGGAAACATCCGAGCCCTCGGCAAGAAACGTGGGTGAGCCGAGGCCTTTCGGGCGCGGAGTTCCGAGGGGAACGCGATGACCGACGACCTCTTCGCTCCGCTGTCGATTCGCGGCACGGAAATCCGAAATCGCGTGATGGTCTCGCCGATGTGCCAGTACTCCTGCGAGCGCGACGGTCTCGCCACCGACTGGCACGAGACTCACCTCGGGAGTCGCGCGACCGGCGGCGCGGGAATCGTGATGACCGAGGCCACCGCGGTCGAACCCCGCGGCCGCATCTCGCCGAACGACCTCGGTATCTGGAGCGACGACCACGCCGACGCGCTCGCGCCCGTCGCCGACTTCGTCTCCGAGCGAGGAGCGACCCCCGCGATTCAACTCGCCCACGCGGGCCGGAAGGCCAGCAAGACTCCGCCGTGGGACGGGAGCGAACCGCTCCAACCCGACGAGGGCGGATGGGAGACGGTCGCGCCGAGCGCGGAGCCGTACCCCTACGCAGACGACGAGCCGCCTCGGACCGCACGAATGGACGAGGACGACATCGAGGCGGTCGTAGACGCCTTCGTCGCCGGGGCCGAGCGCGCGCTCGACGCCGGCTTCGAAATCGCGGAGGTCCACGCCGCTCACGGCTACCTGCTCCACGAGTTCCTCTCGCCCGTCACGAACCACCGCGACGACGAGTACGGCGGCGACTTCGAGAGTCGGACCCGACTCGTCCGCGAGATTACGGCCGCGGTCCGCGAGGTCTGGCCGGGCGACAAGCCGGTCTTCGTCCGGGTCTCGGCGACCGACTGGCTCCCCGACCGCGAGTCGTGGACCGTCGAGGACACCGCCGAACTCGCGCCGCTGCTCGCCGAGGCGGGCGCGGACCTCGTGGACGTGAGTTCGGGCGGCATCCACCCCGACCAGCGGGTGCCCGACGCCGGCGCGAACTATCAGGTGCCCTACGCCGAGCGCGTCGGCGAGGCGACCGAGGCGCTGGTCGGTGCCGTCGGCGGCATCACCGAACCCAAGCAGGCCGACGCGCTGATTCGCAACGACCGCGCGGACCTCGCCATCGTCGGCCGGGAACACCTGCGGGACCCCTACTTCGCGCTCCACGCGGCCGAGGAGTTGGGTGCCGACGAGCGCGTCGAGTGGCCGATTCAGTACCGGCGCGCGGTCGGTAAGTAGCGGTTCAGCTTTCGGCCAGCACCTTGTGTAGCACGGCGACGAGTCCGACGAGAACCGCGAGCAGGCCTCCGAGCGAGACGAGCGCTCCGACGAGACGCAGCAGGGAGTTCAGCGCGCTCCCCGCGATAGACGTTCCGACGAGCGTCGCGGCCCACCCACCGGCGAGGACGGCGTAGAGCTTCAGGAACTCGTCTCTGGAGGCGTATTCGAGGGCGTCACGGGCGGCGATTGGCATACGCCGTGGTGTCACGAAAGCAACGAAAACGTTTCGCTCGGGCGTTCGTCCTGCGAATCCGTATCACACCGGAGCAAGCTATTTGGTCGCCCCGGACGCCCCTCCGGCATGGAATATCGGCCACTTCCGGACGACCGGAAGACGCAGTTTCAGGACTACCTCCACTACGGCTTCAGTCTCGAAGACGGACCCCAAAGTGACCACGAGACGGACCCCGACGAGCGCGCCGGCGAGGAGCGGGCGCTGTTCGACGGCGACGAGATGCTGTGCGTCTGTCGGCACTACTGGTTCCGGACGCGCGTCCGGGGTCGCTGGTGCGAGATGCCCGGCCTGTCTGCGGTGGCCTCGCCGCCGGAACACCGCCGGGAGGGCAACGTCAGCCGACTGCTCGCCGAGTCGCTGGCGGAGTACCGCGAGCGCGGCGACTTCCTGACGGCGCTGTGGGCGTTCGAGCATCCCTTCTACGAGCGCCACGGCTGGGGGCTGGCGACCAAGTTCGTAGAGTACGAGTGCGACCCCGACGCGCTCGCGTTCACCAGAGAGTCGCCGCTCGCCGGCGGGACCTTCCGAAAACTGGAGGCGGACGACTACGACATCCTCGATTCGGTCCACGCGGCGGCCCACGAGGGCTACGACCTCGCCATCGACCGGACCGAGGAGTGGTGGCGCGAGAAGATATTCGACAACTGGCGGGGCGACCCCTACGTCTACGGGTGGGCGGACGACGCGGGCGAGGTCCGCGGATACGTCGTCTACCACGTCCGGGACGACGACGAGGGCAAGCGACTACAGGCCAAGGAGTTGGTCGCCGCCGACCGCGAGGCGCGGACCAACCTCCTGCGCTTTCTCGCCAACCACGACTCGCAGGTAGAGCGCGTGTCGTTCTACGACCCGAACGAGACGACTCTCCTCGACGCGGCCCGCGACCCCGGCGACGTCGACTGCGAGGTCCATCCCGGCCCGATGGTCCGCGTCGTGGACGTGCCGACCGCTATCGAGGCGCTGGACTATCCGCTGGACCTCGACGCCGAGTTCACCGTCGCCGTCTCGGACCCGCTCGCCGACTGGAACGACGGAACCTTCCGCGTCGCCGTCGCGGACGGTCGGGCGACCTGCGAACCGACGGACGGCCCGACCGACGGACCGGACGGGCCTGCCGCGACCGATGCGGCTGTCGCGACCGACTCGGACGTGACGACCGGTATCGGCGCGCTCTCGCAGGTCTTCGTCGGGTACCACTCGGTCGAAGACGCCGAGACGCTCGCGGACCTCGAAATCCGGACGCCCGACGCCCGCGACGCGCTCGCGGCGATGTTCCCCGAGCGCGACGTGTTCCTGCACGAGGGGTTCTGAGGCGACGGCCGCGAGGTGCGCGCAATCGACCCGACCGAATCGACGCTCTCGGTGAGCGAGGCCGATCTGTCTGCCCCCGAAGCGGCCAAACTCTTTACGACGCGACACGTAGGCCCGACCATGAGAGACGACCGCGACGACCGACGCGACGGCGACGACCGACGCGACGGCGAGGACCGGCGCGACGACCGGGAACCCGAGCGACTCGACGACCGCGTCGAGGACCTCGAAGCACGCGTCCGGGACCTCCGAACCGAGTTGGGCCGACCGCCGGAGGGACCGCTCGGCCTTCCCCGCCCGCCGACGCCCCGCGAGGTGCTGTCGTTCACCGGCGAGTACGCGATTCCGACCGCCATCGCCATGCTGGAGGCCAACGTCCGGGCGCTGAGGGCGCTCCAGCAGGTCATCCGCCTGCTCGACCCCGAGCGGAGCGCCGTCGGCGAGGAGCGCGACCGACTTCAGGGCCGGGCGGCCGACGCGAGCAGACTCACGCTCGACCGCCTCGAATCGGCGCTCGAAGACGTGGAGACGACGATTCGCGAGAGCGACCTGCCGCGCGAGGACGCCGCGCGCGACATCCTCGACGACGCCCGGCGCATCAACCGCGAGATTCGGGACCGCGTGGACCGCGAGCGAAGCGAAGTCGAGGAGTCCCGCCGGCGCGAGCGCGACATCGACCGCGAGCAGTGGCGCGACGGCGAGCGAGGGTCGGACGGCGCGCGCGACGACCGACAGGGGAACGACGGCCCCGACGCCGACTTGGAGGGCGGTACGACCATCGAACTCACCGACGAGAGCGAGGACCGACCCGACGCAGAGGATTCGGACGACGAACTCGGTGCGGAGGACGACGACGACCGCGCCGAGGTGGACGTCGAGGCCGAACTCGAGTCCATCAAAGACGAGATGGAGCGCCGGAAGAACCCCGACGGTGCGTCTCCGGCGTCCGCCGGAGAGGTGGCGGACGAGGACGAGAGAGCGAACCCCGACGACGCGAGCGACGCGGACGACGTCGGGGCGAGTGACGCCGACGACTCCCCGGGGGACGCCTCCGGGGGCGACGATTCCGACGGCGAATAGTTACTCGGACGCGCCCTTTCTCCGCCGGAGTCGGCGGTAGAGTCGCCCGACGAGCGACGCGTCGGTCTCGGGGGTGCGGGCCGCGACCCACGCGGCCGTCGCGCACCCGACGCCGAACGCGAGCATCGCGTAGTTAGCGGCGTCGTTGGTCGCGCGCACGAGGTCCAGCGAGTAGAGCGCGGGCGAGAGCGGGTAGACGGGCATCACGCCCCACGGGTTGAGCAGGTCCGCGAGCAGGTGGACCGCGACCGCGAAACTCCCGAGGAAGAACGCCCAGAGCGCCCCGCGGAGGGCGTCGCGCCGCGGCCGCGTCCGGAGCGACGACGCGACCGCCAGCGCACAGAGGACGCCGACCGCCGCGGCGAACCAGACGGTGTGGGTCACGCCGCGGTGGACCAGAAACTCGAACTGGCCGTCCAAGTCCGGGAACAGCGAATAGGAGAGGACGATACCGCCGCCCGAGAGCGCGTCCCGCGCGTAGCCGCGCCTGAGCAGGGCGTACCCGACCACCGAGTAGCACGCGAGCGCCAACCCGTAGTGGCCCAGCGGGAACATACTCCGAGACGGCCGCGGATTCAATGTGAAAGTACCGATTTTAGAGCTGTTGGGCGTCGGACAGGCGCTGCGGTCCGAGACGGCGCTCGCTCGAACACCGAGACGTTGATATCGACCCGGCGCGTAGACGATTCGGTATGCTTCCGACACCCCTGTTCGGCCCCGTTCCGGGCGGGATGGAGATGATGGTCATCCTGCTCATCGCCGTCCTGCTGTTCGGCGCGAACAAACTCCCGAAACTCGCGCGCTCGACCGGTCAGGCGATGGGCGAGTTCAAGAAGGGCCGCGAGGACATCGAGCGCGAACTCCGCGAGTCGGCCGAGGGCGTCGAGCGCGCAGGCGGCACCGACGACGCGCTCGACGACGAGACCGCGAACGTCTGAGCGCCGCAGTAACCGCTCCGCACCGAACAGAAAATCCGTCCTTTTAGAACGGATTTCCTTTCTTTACAGATTAGGAACACGTCTCTGAGATAACTCTGTGTTTCCCAGACACGTCACTTCCAGACCAGACCCTCGACCGTGCCGGTCAGCACCGTCTCGCCCTCCTCGTTCTCGCAGGCGACGGCGGCCGAGAGGTCGTAGCGGTCGGACCGCTCGGCGACTTCCTCGACGGTCATCTCGCAGGTCACGGTCTCGCCGGTGTAGACCGGCTTCTGGAACGCGAAGTTCATCGTCCGCCCGAGGACTTCCATGTCCCCGCCGATTTTGGTCGGCATCGTCGCCGTGAGCAGGCCGTGGACCAGCAGGCGGCCGCGGTCGTCGGGTTCGAGGTGGCGCGGTTGCTCGTCGCCGGAGACTTCGGCGAACTGCCGCACGTCCTCTGGCGTGAATGTGCGCTCGAAGGTCCGTGTGTCGCCTTCGGAGGGTCGAGTCATCCTCGGAACGTAGCGTCCGGGGCGGGATAAATCTCCGCAGTCCTTTCGACCGGGGCGCTCCCTCGTCACTCGCCGAATCAGCGAGCGCGGTCGGGTCGCGTCTCGTCGCTACGCGGACTCGGACCTCACGGATTCGAGACAGTTCACTCGCCTGTCGGCTCCCTCAAACTGTCTCGAACCGATACCCGTCCCACTCCTGACTCGCCTTCTCCCGGATACCGGCGTCGGGGTCGCGCAACTCCTCGGCGTACACCGGCCGCACTTCGTCGCCGATTTCGACTTCAGTGTCCTCGGTCAACTGGCCGATGGCGCGCACCGACTCGCCCTCTACTTCGAACTCCACGATGGCCAGCGAGTTCGGTTGCCGGACGCCCGGCGGGGTCGCGGTACTCTCGGTCCACGTCACGACCGTCCCCGTCTCGTCGCTCAGGTCGATTTCGTCGGTCTGTTCCTCGCCGCAGTCGGGACACAGTTCGTGGCCCGGATAAGTCACGTGCCCGTTCGGGCACCGGTAGGCGCTCAGGCTCATCTCAGGGTTCCTCCAGAATCGTGGTGGTCACGCAGTTACCGAACCCGCCGACGTTGCAGGCCAGTCCGACCTCGGCCTCGACCTGCCGCTCCCCGGCCTCATCGAGCAGCTGTTTGTGAATCTCGTAGGCCTGTGCGACGCCGCTCGCGCCGAGCGGGTGGCCCTTCGACTTGAGGCCGCCCGAGGTGTTGATGGGCAACTCGCCGTCGCGGTCGGTGACGCCCTCCTCGACGGCCTTCCAGCCCTCGCCCTGCTCGAAGAAGCCGACGGCCTCGCTCTGGAGGAACTCGAGGATGGTGAACATGTCGTGGAGTTCCGCCACGTCCACGTCGTCCGGGTCCCGGTCGGCCATCTCGTAGGCCGTGTCGGAACTCTCGACGGCCGCGCCCATGACGGTCGGGTCGTCGCGCTCGTGGACGACGTGGGTGTCGGTCGCGCCGCCGATGCCCGAGACGACGGTGTACTCGTCCTCGGGGACGTACTCCTCGGCGACCTCCTCGGGGCAGAACAGCAGACCCGCGCTCCCGTCGGTGATGGGACAGAAGTCGTAGAGCCGCAGGGGGTCGGCCACGATGGGCGACTCCATCACGGTCTCCAAATCGACCTCCTTCCGGAACTGGGCGTGGGGGTTGTCGAGTCCGTTCTTGTGGTTCTTCACCGCGACCTTCGCCAGACTCTCGCGGGGCGCGTCGTACTCGTGGAGGTACCGGCGCGCGGTGAGACCCGCGAAACTCGGGAGCGTGACGCCGTGCTTGTACTCGACGGGATGCGTGAGCGACGCGATGACGTCCGTCGCCTCCGCGGTCGTGCGGTGGGTCATCTTCTCGCCCCCGACGAGCAAGGTCATCTCGCTCGCGCCCGAGGCGACCGACTGCCACGCGGCGTAGATGCCCGCGCCGCCCGAGGCGCTGGTCTGGTCCACGCGCTGGGTGTAGGCCGGCATCGCCCCGAGGTCGTGGGCCAGCGCGTTCGGCACGCCGGTCTGGCCCTCGAACTCGCCGCTGGCCATGTTCGAGACGTACAGGTGGTCCACGTCGTCGGGAGCCACGTCCGCGTCGGCGAGGCACTCGCGGCCGGCCTGCGCCAGCAACTCGCGCAGCCACGCGTCGCGCTCCCCGAACTCGGTCATCGAGGCTCCGATGATTGCGACTCGGTCCATGCCTGCGAGAAGGCGCAGGAAGTGCTTATAAGTCGGGGATGGCGCAAGAGAGCTTTCAGCGCGCCGATAACTGGTCGTTCGTCCGGCGGGGAAGGCTGAAAGGCCCGAGTCCCCTACGTCGAACCATGGGGGAAGACAAAGACATCAGCGACGTCGCGGGGCTTCCGGACGAGTTGGGAATCGACGAGGACCTTGGACGTGCCGAACAGCGTCTCACGGTCCGGACCGAGGAGCGAACCTACGGCAAGGCGATGACTATCGTGGAGGGGTTCGACGACTCGTCGGTCGATTTGAGCGACCTCGCCTCGCAACTCAAGAGCCAACTCGCCACCGGCGGCACCGTGGACGACGGCCGCATCGAACTACAGGGGGACCACCGCGAGCGCGCGGCCGACCTGCTCAGCGACGAGGGCTTTCAGGTCGAAGGGTAGCCGGACCTCGGCGGGGAGGCGTACGCCCTCCGGCAGTCGGACCTCCTCGGGGACGTAGGGGTCCGAGACGTAGGGGTGGAGGTAGCGCGCCCACAGCGAGTCCAGCGGCGTCCACCACCCGAACGCGTGGCTCAGCGCGTCGTCCCACGCGACGAACAACCCGAGCAGAAGCGCGGTTTGCGGCACGACGCCGTAGCGCCACCAGCGCGGACGCATCGCGGCGAACGTGGCGACTCCCAGCGACGCCAGCACGCCGGCCGCGCCGACTTCGGGGTAGTACGGCCACGTCAGCGCGAACCAGAACACCGACAGGAACGTCAGGCCCGCGATGCCCCACGGTCCCGTCTCGTCGTCGGCGTCGTGGAATATCCAGCAGACTAACAGTATCAGCAGGACGCCGAGATAGAAGTGGTGCGGTCCGAACACGGCTCCGTCGGGTTCCGCTTCGGCGGGGAAGCCTCCGTACACAGGACACGTACGACGAGCTAGAATAAATAAATTCCCTCGGGCATTTGAGGGATTTCGAGCGCGTGACAAGTCTCTCCCCGACCCGTACGCTCTTATCGCCGCGGACGCGAGTGGGGATATGATTCCGCAAGTTCACGTCGTCGCGACCGGCGGCACCATCGCAAGCACGCCCGACGAGGACGGGGCCGCGCCGAGCATGGACGGCGAGGAACTCCTCGTCTCGGTACCGGACCTCGCCTCCTACGCCGACTTGAGCGTCGAATCCGTCTCGCAGGTGCCGGGGTTCGACGTGGATTTCGAGATAATGGCCGAGGTCGCCGAGCGCGCCCGCGAGGCCGCCGCGGACGGTGCGGACGCCGTCGTCGTGACCCACGGCACCGACACGATGGCCGAGACCGCCTACTTCCTCGACCTGACCTGCTCGCTCTCGGTCCCGGTGGTCGTCACTGGCGCACAGCGCCGACTGGACGAGCCGAGTTCCGACGCGCCCGCGAACCTGCTCGCGGCCGCTCGCGGGGCCGCCCACTCGCGGGTCGGCGAGGGCGTCTTCCTCGCGTTCGACGACGAACTCCACGCCGCCCGCGACGTGCGGAAGGTACACAGCCACAAACTGGCCGCGTTCGCCTCGCCGAACGACGGTCCGGTCGCCACGCTGACCCGCGACGAGATTCGCTTCCACCGAGAACCGCAGAGCGAGTCGGTCTACCTTCCGGTGGCGAGAAGCGACGCGAACGTCACGGCCCCCGACACCCGCGTCGAGATGGTCGTCTCGGCGGCGGGCGTGGACGGCCGGCAAGTCGAGCACGCGGTCGAATCCGGCGCGGACGGTCTCGTCCTCGCGGGGACCGGTCTCGGCAACGCGACGAGCGACCTCGGCGAGGCCGTCGCGGACGCCATCGACGCGGGCGTCCCCGTCGTCCTCACGTCCCGAACCGGCGCGGGGACCACCGGCGCGGTCTACGGCACCGCGGGCGGCGGCCAGACGCTACAGGACCGCGGAGCGATTCCCGGCGGCGACCTCGCGCCGTGGAAGGCGCGGGTGAAGCTGGCGCTGGCGCTGGACGCGATCGAGAACCCGGAGGAAGCGGCGCAGTACTTCGCCGATTCGGCGACGTCCGTGCGAGACTAACCCTCGGCCGTCGTTTCGCCGGGTTCGCCGGCCAGTTCGTCGGACTCGCCGCCTGATTCACCGGGGTCGTCGCCTGTTTCACTCGACTCTTCGACCGGCTCGTTCGATTCGCCGACTGTTTCACCCGAGTCGCCGACCGTCTCGTTCGCTTCCTCGACCGCCTCGCCTCGGTCCGCGGCCGGGAGCGTGACCGTGAAGACGCTCCCTTCGGGACCGGTCTCGGTCAGTTCCACGCTCCCGTCGTAGCGCTCGGTCAGCGTCTGCACGATGTAGAGACCGAGACCGTGGGTCGCGCCGCTGTTCTCGCTCCGCTCGAAGAGCGCCGCGTGCTCGTCGGCCGGAATGCCGGGACCGTCGTCGGCGACCCGGACCGCGACCGTCTCGCCGGTTCGCTCGGCCGTCACTCGTATCAGCGGTCGGTCGCCGTCGTGGTGTTCGACGGCGTTCCTGAGCAGGTTCCCGAAGACCCGCGGGAGCAGGTCGTCCGCGGTCACGAGTAGCGACTCCGGAATCGCGGTCTCGATTTCGACGGCATCGTAGTTCTCCCCGATTGCTCGCAGTTCGTCGGCGAGTACGTCGCAGAGGTCCACCGGTCGCAGGTCCGCGTCGTCGTGCGTCAGTTCTATCAGTATCTGCACGTCGCGGATGACCTTCGTCATGTCCCGACCCTGTCGGTGAATCCGTTCGAGGGCGGTCCGGGTGCTCTCGTCGAGGTCGTCATCTTCGAGGAGGAGCGACGCGTAGCCGACGATGACGTTCGTGGTGTTCAACACTTCGTGACGCAGGAGACCGTTTAGATAGTCGAACCACTGGCGCTGGCTCTCGGCCTGTTCGGCGCGTATCGAGGCCCGTTGGGCTTCGAGTTCGCGCTGGATGGCTCGCGCCTCGACGCAACCGACGAGCAGGCCGCCCGACGCCCCGACGTTCGCCGCCCAAAGTCCCCACGAGAACCGAAACGGCGTCGTACCGCCCGTCCACGACGCCATGATGGCGAGGTTGATAACGAGGAAAAACGAGAGACTCCCGAGTACCCACCCGCCGATTCGAGGGTAGCGCTTCGGCGAGAGGTCGCTCCTGCCGAGCCAGTAGCCGCCACCTATCAGCGCCGCGATGAAGAGTACGTAGAGCGAGAAACTGATCAGGAGTCCTTTCGAGAGACCGAACTGCCCCCGGTAGAAGACGTACTGCCCGGCCAGAAAGAGGACGAAGAACAGTCCCCCGAGACCGACCAGAAGCGGCGGTATCTGCTCGCCCGGCAGTAACCGACGAGCGTCGGAGTTCGACGACATATCTCGGACGTTCGACTCGTCCGATATAATCCTTGGTGACTATTCTCATTAGCGAGAATCATTTCGGCGTCTCAGACGCTCTCGATGCTGTCAAACGCCGAACCAGATTCGACGTCGGACGAGCGTTCGGCAGCCAGCGGAGGCCGCTTTCGCGGTTACCGGCTTCACTCTCCGAACTTCTCTCGTTCCTCCTCCCGAAGCTCTATCCGACGAATCTTCCCGCTGGAGGTCGTCGGCAGTTCGTCGACGTACTCGATTCTGCGCGGGTACTTGTACGGAGCGGTCTGTTCTTTCATGTAGTCCTGCAACTCGTCGGTCAAGTCGTCGTTCCCGTCGTAGCCGTCCGCGAGGACGACGTAGGCCTTGACGACGTTTCCGCGCTCGTCGTGGGGGCTGGCGACCGCCGCGGCCTCCGCGACCGCCTCGTGGCCCACGAGCGCGTCCTCGACCTCGAAGGGACCGATGCGGTAGCCCGACGAGATGATGATGTCGTCGGCCCGCCCCTCGAAGAAGAAGTAACCGTCCTCGTCCTTTCGGGCGAGGTCGCCGGTCCGGTAGTAGTCGCCGTGGAAGGTCTTTTCGTCCAGTTGGGGCTTCTCGTAGTAGCCGTCGAAGATGGCCGGGCTCTCGACCGGCACCGCGATTTCGCCGGTCTCGCCCGGTTCGACCGCCTCCTCGTCCTGCGTGTCGAGCAAGGTCACGTCGATGCCCGGCACGGGCTTGCCCATGCTGCCGGGCTTCACGTCGATGCCGGGGTAGTTCGTCACGAGCGCGACCGTCTCGGTCTGGCCGTAGCCGTCCCGCGGCGTCACGCCGAACGCGTCCTCGAACTCCTGAATCGGCTCGCGGTTGAGCGGTTCGCCCGCCGAGACCGCCTCGGTCAGTTCGAGGTCGTAGTCGGCCAATCTATCGACCTGCGTGAACATCCGGTACTGGGTCGGGACCGCGCAGAGTCGCGTCACGCCCTCCTCGTCCATCAGGTCGAGGAACGTCTCGGCGTCGAACTCCCCCTCGTAGACGAACTGGGGCGCGCCGGTCGTCAGCGCGACGCCGACGGGACTCCAGAACCACTTCGCCCACCCGGTCCCGGTCGTCGCCCAGAGCAGTTCGTCGGAGAAGTCGCTGTCCTGCGTGACGCCCCACCAGTAAGGCGCGTTTATCAACTCGAAACAGCGGAGCCAGCGGTGGCGGTGGAGGACGGGCTTCGGTTGCCCGGTCGTCCCGCTGGTGTAGTTGATGGACATCGGGTCGTCCGCGCCGAGGTCCGGCCCCTCGTGGTCGGCGTCCCGACCCGCCACCAACTGCTCGAAGGAGTGCCAGTTCGGGTCCGCGAACTCGTCGCCCCCGGCGTCCAGCACGACGACGCGCGAGAGCGGCGTCTCGTCCAGAATCGGCTCGACCATCTCCGTCAGGTCCTCGTGAACGACGACCGTCTCGGCCTCGCAGTCGTTCGCGCGGAACGCGAGGTCCTTGGGCTTGAGCATGGCCGAGCAGGGAACCAGCAGCGCCCCGCGGGCCAGCGCGCCGACCTGCACGGCGAACGCGTCGGGGTGGCGCGGGAACAGGTGCATCACGCGGTCGCCAGCGCCCACGCCGAGGTCGGCCAAGGCGTTCGCGAACCGGTTCGCGTCGTCGCGCACGTCGGCGTAGGTTCGCTCGGCCTCGCCGCCCTCCTCGTCGCGGAACCGGACCGCGAGTCGGTCGCCGAACGAGTCGGCGTGGTCCTCGACCACCGCGGGGATGTTGTACTCGTCGGGAATCGCCCACTCGAAGGTCTCGCGTTCGCGCTCGTAATCGAGAGACATAATCGGAGCAATCGGCGGACGACCATTTGGATTTATCGCCGATTCGCTTCGCGCGGGACCCGTCGGAGGGTCGTCCGTCCGACTTCCGCGCCCGCTGGCTCAAACCGCCCGCCCGCGCCGCGAGAGACCGACGAGGAGCGCGCCCGCCGCCAGCAGGAGGACGGCCACGACGAGCAACAGCGAGGTGTATCGGAGCGCCAGCAGCGAGGGCGCGAACAGGATAATCCCGCCGAAGACGATGAGCGCGGCCCCGCCCCAGAGCTGGGTCTTGTCGTCCATGCGCGTCGTGGCAACGCCGATGCACTTAGCTTCGGGTGTCGGTCGCAGTCGTCTTGCCCCTCGTCGTCTCGATCGCCGTCGTCGCCGTCCTGGTCGCTCGCCGCCACTTCTCGGGGTCGGCCGACAGCGGAACAATTTCGGTCTCGACCGGGACGTTCGGTCGGGCCTCACGGTAGCGCCGGACGACCGCGGTTCCCCGGTCCGGGGGCGACGAGGCTCGAATTCGCGTCAGCGTGACCGAACTGTAGATCGGATTGATGCCAATCTGCGGGTCGTACTGCCGCACGTCGGCCACCACGCGACCGCCGTCCTGCACGACCGACTGCGGCCAGAAGTAGTCGAGTGCGTCGAACGACGACCGGACCGCGAGCAGATACGACCGGTCGAAGTCGGTCGCCCGGACGAACTCCGAGAAGACCGACTCCGCGCCGGCGAACGCGCTCGCGGCGTCCGGTTCCGTAATCAGCGCTCCGCCGGGGTCCGGAAGACCGACCGCCTCCTCGCGCAGGTCCCGGCCGCGGACTCGGACGGACTCGAACTGCGTGTCGTTCGGCGGCGCGAACGTCACGACCGGATGGCGCTCGCGGCCGTCGAACGCGAAATCCGACTCGACAACCGTGGTCTCCACCCGCGAGGCGTCGGCGGCCGGCACGCGCACGAGGAGCGTCGAGACGCCCGAACCGAACTCCGCCCTGTCTCGGTCCCGGAGGAAGGCGACGACGCGAGGCGGCGACGACGCGCGATTCACGAACTCGAAGTCGAGACCGTGCGACGACGATTCGACTTCGGCCTGCACCGCGAGTATCGCGGTCGTCTCGAAGTCGGTATCGGCGACGAACCGCCGGACGGTTTCGGGGTCTTGCCCGGCGACGTCGCCGGGAACCGACGACGCGTCGAGTCCGTCGGCGTCGCCCTCGCCGTCGAGGACGTGACCGTAGTACCACGTTCCGGCATCGGCGACGCCCCACCCGAAGACGGGCGCTCGATGGACGAACTCGACCGCGGTGGCGTTCGCAGTCCGAGTCGCCTCGGTGGTCTCCCCAATGGTCGTCCGCGCGTCGGTCGAGTGACGGGTCGTCCGGGGGGTCGATTTCGTCGTCCGAGTCGTCTGCGTCGTGGTCTCCTCGCGTCCGGAACACCCGGCGAGCGCGCCGGCGACGCCGAGGAGACCCGTCCGGAGGAGGGCGCGGCGAGAGGGCGGCATGTTCGGCGCACTGTTCAGGAGCGTGAAATCTCTTGTCCTCTCCGTTCGCGTCGGGTTCAGTCGGGTCTGCCGGTCGGGTCGCCGGTTCCGTTCAGACGGGCCGCTCGTCGCCCGCGGTGCCGATGAGGACCGCGCTCCCCGCCAGTCCGAGGACCGCGACCGCACCCGACGCCTGCGAGAAGACGTCGAGACCGCCGACCGCGGTCGCTCCGAAGAGGAGTGCGCCCGCGACGACGAGTAGCGCCACGCCCGCCCAGAACTGTCGTTCGTTCGTTGCCATACGCGCGATTTCGACGGCGTTCGGCTTGGGTCCACTCGCGGACATGTTCGGCGCAACCGCGCGAACGCCGCTTAAATCTGCAACGAGGCGCGCCGGTCCCGAGACGGCGACGCCGCTCCGGAACTCACGAAACCCAATCGAAAAGTCACCCTGTACCGAATCCACGCACGAATGACGCTTCCCACCGACCTCCCGCGGAGCGAGGAGACCGTCCCGCTCGCGCCCGACGAGTTCGAGACCGTCCGAGAGAACGTGCGAACGGGCGCGAACCGCTGGGTCGGCGCGCTGGTCCGCGCCGGGAACGGCGGCGTCGTCTTCGTCCGGAATCGGTGGAGCGACGGCTGGGTCCTCCCCGGCGGTAACGTAGAAGACGGTGAGTCGCTCCGCGAAGCGGTCGTCCGCGAGGTTCGAGAGGAGACCGGTCTCGACGCGAGCGTCGAGCGAGCGCTGGAAGTGGTCGAGCAGACGTTCGTCGCCGACGAGTCGGTCGAGTCCGAGGAGTCTGCCGACTCGGCAGCGCTCGACGAGGCGACTGCTACCCGTCCCACCGTTTCGGGCGAGTTCGTCGTCTTCGAGGCGCGGGCCGACGACCCCGAACTCGGCGACGACCTCGGGCGCGACGCCGACGAGATAGCCGACGCCGCGTGGTTCGACGCGGTGCCCGACGAGTGCGAACATCGGGCGCTCGTGGCACGACACCGGTGACGCCGTGCCCTGACCCGAAAGCAACGTCACGCCGGAGGCGACGACACGTCTTCAGCGACCGTCGTCCAACTCCTCTGCCTGCTGCCGAACCTCGTCGAGCGCGCGCTCCTGCTGGTCGCGGCTGAACCCGCCGGACTCGGCGTGTCGGCCGCCGTACTGCCACGACGGAATCGCGTCCCAGACCGTCCCGTCCGTCGAACCGTCACCGGACGACCCGCGGGACCGGAGCCAGCCGAGCAGTCGTGCGAACATGCGCTCACGTTCGGATTCCAACACGATAACCGTTCGTCTCGCTCGACCGCGGACTTCAGTTCGGCTCCCGCGACCGTGCGATCACCGCTTCTCAGCGACGAATTCCGGCAGGCGTTCGTCGTATCCCGCTTCTCGGGCCCGCGCGACGAGCGACCGAATCGTCTCGTTCTTCGCGTCCGCGTACGCGCCGACGTCGTCGGGATGCTCGGCGACCGCCGCGCGCTTGGCGGCTTCGTACTCGGCGCGCGTCTCGTGGTCGTCTCGCAGGAATTCGCGGAAGATCAACTGCTCGCGCCACGTCTCGGCGCTCCGCGGTTGGAGGTGGACGACGACCGACTCCGCGCCGGAGTCGGTCCGCGAGCAGACTATCCAGTCGGGGTCGTCGCGCTGGAGGTCGTACTCCTCGGGACCAGCGCGTCCGCGACGCCGCGCGCCGCGTCGTAGTCCTCGAAGACCCCCAGCACGTCCACGACGGGCTTTGCCGGGAGCCCTTCGACCGCGGTGCTTCCGACGTGGAAGACGCCCAGCAACCCCGCTCCGGCGGCTTCCCGGATTCGGTCGCGTACATGCACGAACCGCTACGCGCCACGCCGGGTCGTCGGCCACGAGGTGGAGTCCGGACACATTACCTCTAGCCGAGACGCGCAGGAGAGTCTTGTCCCGCAGAAGTCGCCGACCGCGATTCTCCTCGCCGAGCGGCGCGTACTCGAACCACTCCGCTCGGACCGTCTCCCCGCGCGACCTCGGAAGATGGCATCGACGTGTGCCAGGCCCCAATTCGTATACAGTGAACAGACTGCCAGTAGCTAAGCGACTGTCACCGGCAGTGTGGAAGGGCCGGACAGGAGCATGCTCCCGGTCGGTTCGACGCGGTCGTCGTGCACGGTGACGTCCTCGAACCGGTCGAGGAACACGTCGAGCGCGGTTGTCGTGACGAGACGGGCGAGCGCCGCCCCGAGGCAGTAGTGGGTCCCGTGCCCGAACGCGACGTGGTGAGTCGGTCGCCGACCGAGGTCGAACCGGCCAGGAACGTCGAAGACTGCCGGGTCCCGGTTCGCCGCGGCGAACCAGACACAGAGCTTATCACCCTGTTCCACCGTCACGCCACCGACGTCCGCTTCGGCCACGGCGTATCGACTCGCTGCCTGCACGGGAGAGCGGTACCGGAGCGTCTCTTCGACAGCGGCCCCTACCGCGTCCGCGTCAGACCGGACCGCGTCGAAGACGTCCGCCTCGGCGATCGACCAGACGGCGTTGTCGATGAGATGCGTCGTCGAGAGCCCGCCGAGCAGAACGACGCTCAACAGGTTCCGTCGGTCGGCCAGTGAGAGACCGTCTGCGTTCGCGACGGCCGTCGGTAGACCAGCCCGAGAGCGTTCACCGTTATCGGTAATCATGGCTTCCAGATAGTCGAGAAGCGACGATCGCCGTGTCTCAGCGTCTTCCACGTCGAAAGAAGCAGTCATCGAGAACTTCGTCCATTCGAGAAGCGCGTCCCGATCCGACGACGGGATGTCGAGCAGTTCCGCCAGTGCCGCGACCGTCAGCGGATAAGAAAACGTCGGGACGAGGTCGAACGTAGTATTTCCCCTGGCAGCGGCGCTCTCGAGGGCGTCGTCGAGCAATGCGTCGGCCCGACGCTCGACGAACGGGCGGAGTTCAGTGAGCTCGGAGGGTTTGAACCAGTCGTCGACGATGGACCGAAGTCGGTCGTGACGGGGCGGGTCCGCGTGGAGCATCGAGTCACGGAGGAGCGACCGGCCGTCCGGTTCGACGAAGTCGGGATTGCTGTCCGTCCGTGACGAGAATCGTTCGTGGTCGCTCGCGATCCGCCGCACGGCCTCGTATCCGAAGGCGTCCCAGCAGCCACGCGCGTCGTCCCATCGGACCGGCGCCTGCTCATGCATCCGGGCGTAGAAGTTCCCCGGCCGGATCTGGTCGTTCGGGTCCGACAGTTCCGGCGGGAACGCGTCTAACGGCGTGGTAGCCATTGCGGACGAATCACTATCTCACGTAGCAAAAGCCTTCGTATTCTATCATTTCGCCACGGTAAACTCGGCGTACAGTAGCCGGGATCAACAACAGGACCGTGCCGACTGCATCCACTGGATGTAGCGATTCGGAACGGGACTGCAACGGTACTGGACTGCAATCAGATGATGTTACAGTAGATCGACGATTGACACTCCGCTCCAGTATGTCGCGGCCCAATTCAGTATAGCGGAAAGCAGTTTATGAGTTGCGTCTGAGACGCCCTTAGTGTTATGATTTTTACTTATATTCTAACGTATGTATATTCGCTCCCCGAAGATCGACGGCTCAGCCTGTCGAACTCGGGACGCTCGGAGACCGTCCTCGTTCCTTCGGATGGCGATTTACGCTCACGCTGCTTCTCGGCCGGTTCGTTGAGCGCCCGTCGTCACGGGGAACGATGGGAGTCACGCTTGGAGGTCCCCGGCGACGTCCGACACGGTTCGTCAGCGGTACGTAGCCGAGTCGTACTTCCCTCTCAACCTGGCCGGTCGTCCGTGTCCTCGGGTGAGACGAACTTCGACGCCACATCGAGATACGGACGCGAGTCGGCCGTCGGTACCCGTCGTCGATGATTTAGCGAAGTTGCGCCTGAAAGCAGATTTACTACAGAAGCGTAACACTTCGTGCCAAGAAACGATGAAACTCGGGAATCGATCTCTCAGTCCGGTGGTCGGGGTCGCACTGTTAGTCGTCGTGGTTGTCGCGCTCGCGGTGGTCCTGTTGGGGCGGTCAGCGGCGTCCGGTTGTCCGGGACCGCACCGCAAGCCGCGACGACCGTCGGGTTCGAGGCGACGTTCGACCAACAGACCGGGACGACCGACCAGTACATGCTCCTGCACCACGAGGACGGCGAGACCCTCGACTCACAGAACCTGAAGGTCGTCGTCCGCGCCGGCGACGAGCGAGTCGTGAACCCCGAGGTCGAGACCAGTGGGGACCTCTCGGGCGGCGGCGCGACGAAGTTCAACCTCACCGACGCCGACCTCTGCTCGTCGAACGCCGACGAAGCGACCGTGGACGTCTACCACAAACCGACCGGGAAACCCATCGCCGAGGAGACCGTCCGCATCGTGCGAAACGCCTCCTTCGACGTGGTAGACAACGCAGTCAAGTCCGACACTCCCTACGAGGCGACGGTGACGATTCCGGGGAGCGGGTACGCGACGCTCGAAAGCCACACCGGGACCGACTACTACCTCTATCGGCCCATCGAGTCGCGCATCGTCGTCGCGGGACCCGACACTGCACGCACCCTGACGCCGTTCCCCGACGGCGACCCCGACGACTCGCTCACCGACACCACCGCCGACGACGTGAACAACCCGGTCTACTCGTTCCCGATAACCTACGAGACCGACCGCATCCCCAGGGGGCAAGCGTCACCGTCGAGATGAAGTCCTACGTCTTCGACGGCGACACCTCGAAGATTATCGGCGAAGGCTCGACGCGCTCGTACTCGGGTACTCGGTACGAGGAGGCCCACGTCCCCCTGGACAATCCCAAACGCGTCGTCGACAGTAGCGACCCGAGCGAGGAGAACGTCGAGATTCTCCGCGACGGCGACGCCGTTCCGACGTGGGGTCGGTCGAGTCCCCATCAGGACGACTTGCAGGCCCTCCTCCAGCACAGGATCGACGCGAACGGAAACCTCGACCTCTCGGACAACGAGTTCGTCGCCGTCTACGAACTGAACGAGCAGTCCACCAGCGGCGATTTCAACGACGCGGTGGCAATCATCGAACTCGACCCGATTCCGACCTACGAGGAGACCGACGAGGGACACACGCTCGCCTGCGGGAACTGAGTTCGGCCACCGTCGTTTCGCCGGGAGCGTCGTGCCGACTGAAATCGAGCGACCGCATCCCCCGACCAACGTGTCTGAATCCCGATTACTCTATCGACAACGCCAGGGAAACAGTGAGTGAACGGGCGACGAAATGACAATTTTCCATCTTCACTGCAAGCCCGTCTTCGGGGCGCAACCCCAGAGGGGTCGCCGGCCGGAGAACGCCTTCGAAAAACGCGACTATTTTGTCACTGTTATTCGCGGAAACGGAATCGAGATTCCGACTCGGAAACTGGTGAGAGAGGCGACGGGACACGCCTAATTAGAGATACGAGTGTGGTACTGCATCCCTGGCTTGACAGTCATAGATTCACAAATAACTTGGTTTCACCGCGATTAGAGCGGCCTATTTTCGTGAATAAGGTTGTTTATTCTGGAGTCTGGGTTACTTTGAAGATGGTGGGGTGAGTCGCCCCGAACATGGCCAGCGAGGAGAACGTCGATACGACTCGCAAATCCGTCAAGACGTTCGTGCCAGCGTATCAGAAAGACGAGTGGAAACGACACGCCGACGAACTCGACATGAGCCAGAGCGAGTTCGTCCGGACGATGGTGCAGGCGGGGCGGCGCGACTTCGAGATCGAGTCGGTCGAGGCGTCGTCCGTAGACACCGACCCCGAGAGCGCCGACGCCGACGACGCTCCCGACTCGACGGGTGAGAACGCTGCCGATTCACCCGACACCGCCGATTCGACCGGCGGCGACGACTTGGACGAACACGTCCTCTCGGTCCTCTCAACCTCGGACCACCTCTCGTGGGACGAGCTACTGGACGAACTCACCAACAGCATCGAGGACAGACTGGAGGAGACGCTCCAGCGACTCCAGCGAGACAACTGCGTCCAGTACAGCGGTCGTCGCGGTGGCTACACGCTCGTCGCGGGGAACGATGGCGACTGAGCAGAGCGCCCAAGACGGGCAAATCGCCGACCCGATAGCCTACTTCCTGCAGGACATGGTGTATCACGGGAAGACCGAGCGAACGCGCGACGCCTACGAGCGCGTCCTCCGGGAGTTCGAGACGTTTCTGCAGACTCCCGACGAGAACCCGATGGGCGTCGAGAAGTCCGTCGCCGAGGCGACCCGCCGGGACTGCATGGCGTGGATTCACGCGCTCCGCGGCCGGGCGGCCGAGAGTACGGTCGCCACGTACGCCTCCTATCTCCACCGGTTCTACGCCTACATGAATCAGGTCGGCGAGTTCGACGCGAACCCGATGGCGCTCGTGGTCGAGGAGATGGACGAGCGCATCGACACGAACCCGACGCGACGCGACATCTCGGTCGAAGCGATGCGGACCTTCGTCGCCGACGTGACCCACCCGCTCGACCGAGCCATCGTCGTCACGCTCCTGAAGACGGGGATGCGGGCGGGCGAACTCTGCAACCTCGACCTCCGGGACCTCTCGCTGTCGGGGCTCGACCACGCGACGCGCCCCCAACTCGACGGGAAACCGGACTCGATGTACGTCCCGCCGGAACCGACCGTCGGCGAGTCGTACAACGGCGAGGAGCGGTCGGCCTCGAACAAGCGCAAGCGCGAGACGGTCGTTCCCATCGACGACGAACTGGAGCGCACGCTGAAACGTTGGCTCGCCGTGCGGCCCGACCCGATATCGTCTGCCGGCCCGCTGTTCACGACGACGAGGGAGAACTGGGGTCGGCGGGTCACCCCGGCCATCGTCCACCACGTCGTCACGAACCACGCCAGCGACCACGGCTGGCACCGACAGGGCGGGGACGCCGCGGAGAACGTGACGCCCCACTACTTCCGGCACTTCTTCACGACGCACTTGCGCGACAGAACCGGCGACCGGGGCATCGTGAAGTACCTTCGCGGAGACGTGGCCGAGGACATCATCGACACCTACACACACAACTGGGGAGACAGGGTTCGAGAGGTGTACGAAGCGAACATCTATAGATTCTTCTAAACATGTATAATTTTTAATAAATTCTATACAGATATACTATTCGGGTCCTCGGAACTAGTTCTACAGTTCAAACGATATCGAAGGTCTGAACGTTTCTATACCCAGTCAAGTTAGCACGGCCCGACTTGAACCAGAGAGAGTGAGCGTTGATTCTCTCACGAGGGATGATCTGCAAAGGACCGGCGCGATGCAGCACTGGAGTAGCTGGCTTCTGATTCGATTGAGATGTTGTTCGGACAATCACCGCCGAAAAAAGGAGGAAGACGAGAGCGAACCTACACCGTGGCTCGTGTCTATCCGCGAGTGTTGAACGAGATCTCGAACGCCTCGCACGTACAGTTCGTCGGTGCTGTCGTTTTTCCGTCCGGATTCACGGAGTGTCCGCAGCCACCATTCGAGGCGTACCCCTTGTCGTAGTAGGTCGTCACCATCGGCGTCGTGTCCGCGTTGTAGTCGATTTCGCCCAGAGAGTGCTCGTTGTTGTCCGGCCCGAGCATACTCTTCACACTACTTATACTTGAATCGATAAACGGGTGGAACGTCTCCTGAATGGCAACGTTGCGGTAGTGAGCGCCATCACCGGTCGACGATCCCACGACTGCCTCCGTTTCAGTGGCAAATGCGTTCTCGTCCCACTCGCCTGAATCGGCCAGCCCGCCGTTGAAATTTGTACTAATCCCGAGGTGACATCCAGTTCCGCTTGTTTCGAGCCACGCCCAGTCCTCGAAGTTGGATTTGAACGTCGAACGGTCCGGATCGCTGAGATTCGGATGATCGTACTTCGTCGTGATGGAGTACGTGCCCAAACTGTCGCCCGGGGTGTACGTGATTACGTCGTCAAGTGCGTCCGAGAGCGCCGTGTATGCCGCGTCCGCGAGATAGTCGGCTGATGACGTATTCGGGTAGAGATAGACGTTGATATCCGCCATTACGCCGTCACCTCCGGAACGTCAACGTGTCGTTTGTACACTGCGAACAACTCCGGTTTGACTGCTGCGTCGAGACCGTAGATCCGCGGCAATGCCGTCACCGCGGACGCGTCTCGTGTAACCGTCTCCTCACCGTCGAGTGTCACGCTGACCTCGCTCGTTGCGGGCGTCGAAAAGACGCGGGGGGACGTCTTCGTCTTTCCGGGGTCCAGTTCAACCGTCTCGGAGAATACGGTCTGTGGAACGCCGTCCGTCAACTGCGCCTTGATTTGGAACGTGTGGGCCTCTTCCGTCGTGTTCCGTACCTTGATGTCCGGTAGAAGCCGATTCGGTTCTCCCTTTCCAGCGAGTGAAGTCTGGGACGTCAGAGCGAACCCTGACATACCTGCGGCCGTCTTCAGCACTTTCCGCCGATTCGTCGACATCCGATTTTTATCTTACATCAATTATATATTATAGGGTATAAATATAAATATTATGGAAAATATTATTAACTTAATTTAAAAGCAATAATGAGATTTTATCTTGGAGAACACTCTAACTACTAAATAATCGCGGTAGAACCATCTCTACCTATCGAAGTGACCGTATGATCGTCCCTCCCTGAAACGACGTGGCCCGTCAAAAGAACTTTATCCGGACGTAACAGACTAAATAATGTGGGTTCAGCCAAAGAAGAAAAGGGGCGAGTTAGTTTAATGACGGACAGGGTCTGGCTCGTCGGAGCACTGGTGTTTCTTACCGGTATCGGACGGATACTGAATCTCCTCGTCGCTCAATCACACCCCGTCGGTCTCGCCGACGCGATTACGCCAACTACTCTGCTGTGGCTCGTTGGTGGGCTTTTGATTGTCTTACTCGGTATAAAATTACATGGCAAGTAGTTAGGACCGCGTCGTTTCGAGGTTTTGATAGCCAAGGATTACAGAGTTAGTAAATCGCCATCGCCGTTTCGGTCTCGGCGCGCGCGAACAACTCTTTGACCCGGTCTGCGACCTCCCCGCTCTCCTCGTAGTTCTCCATCAGGACCGTCTCGCTCGGGAACAGTTCCTCGCCCACGACGAGACCGTGTTCGCGCGCGGTCGAACCGGTCACGGTGAGGTAGACGCCCGCGCCGGTGTCGGCGATGGCGGCCTCCTCTTCCTCGTCCTCGTCGGGGTACGCGAAGTCGAAGGTCTCGCTGTTGCGCGTGCCGACGACCGCCTCCACGAGGCGCTCGTAGCGCGGCGAGATGCAGAGTTCGCCCTCGTAGTCGCGCAGGAACTCGCGGGTCGGTCGGTCGCCCTGCGGGAGGATCTCGGGTGTCGCCATCAGCGTGTGGTACACCGTGTCGCCCATGCCCGCGACGACGCGGACGTCGGTGTCGTGGGGGTCGATGCGGGCGTTCACGTCGGCGATGCGCGTGAGGGGGTCCGGACGCAGTTCCACGACCTCCTCCAGCACGAGGTCGGCGCTGTCGAATCCGAGCGCGAAGTCGTGCTTGCGCAGCGACCGGAACGGCTCCTCGCGGCCGACCAGTCGGAGCGTCACGTCGCCCGCGGGCACGTCCACGCTGTCGAAGACGATGCGCCGGGGCTTGCCCGCCCGGTCGTCGCGCAGGAGCGTGAAGTCGGGCTTCGTGGGGTCAGCGAGGTGGCTGTACTCGGCGAGTCGGTCGTAAGCGTCCCGCTCGGGCGTCTGGTTGCCCTTCGTGACGGCCTTCTCGTAACGGAGCGTCGAGATTATCTCGTCGGCGACTCCTTCGGCGTCGGCCTCCGCGGCGACTCGTTGGAGGACGGCTTCCAACGGCCGCCCCTTGCGCGGCACTGCGACCGCAATCGTGTCGGTCATTGTTCGCATAATGGAGAACCGGGAGTAAACCCGTTGCGCTTCGCGTTACGGGATATCAGGTCTCACTCGCTGGCGACGCCGCGGAAGTCGAATCGCGCGCCGCCCTCGTCGCCCTCGCCGACGTGGATGCGCCAGTCGTGGGCCTCCGCGATGCGCCGGACGATGGCCAGTCCGAATCCGGTCCCCTCCGGACACGTCGAGTAACCGCCCTCGAAGACGAGTTCGCGGTCCTCGGCCGGGATGCCCGGCCCGTCGTCGGCGACGAAGAACCCGTCCTCGCTCGCACCCACGACCACCGTCTCGCCGCCGTGTTCCGCGGCGTTCCGGAACAGGTTCTCGAAGAGCGCGCGGAGTCGGCGGGCGTCCGAGACGATTCGGCGGTCGGTCTCGACCCGGAGGTCCATCTCGGGCGTCTCGACGGTGCCCCACGCCTCCTCGGCGACGACGCGCAGGCTGACCGGCGAGGGGTCGGCCACCGTCTCGCCACGCCGCGAGAGCGCCAGCACCTCCTCGATGAGTCGCTCCATCCGGTCGTGGGCGCGCTCGACCGCCTCGAAGTGGCGCCGTTCGCCGGTCTCGCGGGCGAGTTCGAGGTGGCCCTGCGCGACGTTCATCGGGTTCCGGAGGTCGTGGGAGACGATACTGGCGAACTCGTCGAGTCTGTTGCGCTGTTCGGCGAGTTGCTCGGTGCGCCGCCGGAGTCGGCCGTGGTAGACCCCGAGCAGACCGCCGCCGAGCGTCCCCACGGCGACCTTCGTCAGCACGACCGACGCGGGTTGGAGCATCCGGCGACCCTCCACCGACTGGAGGAGCGAGACCCAGCCGGCGAGCAGTCCCATGACGACGCCGCCGGCCAGACTCCACAGGAAGACGACGCCGACGAACTCCGCGGAGAATTCGCCCGTCCGAAGCCAGACGCCGAGCGCGACGACGAACAGCGAGAGCGCCACGGGGATAGCGAACCGGACGAACTCCGCAGACAGTAGCTCCCCGCCGACGACGAAGTAGCTCGCAGAGACGGCCAGCAGACTCCCGCCGAGCCCGGCGACGGACCACCGCTTCAGCGGAACGGCGTACCGGGACACCGCCGACGCGTCAATGCGAGATACCATAAACGGAGTCCTGAATTAGTTACCGAACACGTCGCTAATGCGGTCGCGCCACTCCTGGATGCCTGCGATTTCGTCGCGGATGTCCTCGATGTCCGCCTCGACGCTCTCGACGCGCGACGTGAGGTTCTCCTCCAGCGCGTCGAGGTCGTCGGACAGCGAGGCGACCTCTTCGGAGACGGTCTCCACGCCGTCGGCCACGTCGTCTACCTCGTCGAGTCGCTCGTTGACGCCCCGTAGCTCCTCGGTGACGGTTTCGAGTTCGTCGCTCACCGAGGTCACGTCCTCGGTGTTCGCCCCGACGAGGTCTTCGAGGTCGTTGAGTTGCGTTTCGAGCGCCTCGACTTCCTCGCCGAAGTCGCCCGCGTCTTCGAGTTCCGCTTCGAGGGCCTCGACCTCCTCTCGGAGACCGTCGAGGGCTTCGATGTCCGATTCGAGCGCTTCCAACTCCGCGACGTCCTCCCGGAGCGTCTCCAGTTCGTCCACCTCGCCCCGGAGCGACTCCAACTCGTCTACGTCCTCGCGGAGGCGCTCGATTTCGGCGACCTCCTCGCGCAGGTCGTCGAGCGCGTCCATCTCGCTCCCCATCGCTTCCACGTCGCCGCCGAGGTCGGTCACGTCGGCTTCGAGGTCCGAGACGTCCTCGCGGAAGTCGGCCTTGAACTCGCGGAGGTCGCTCCGCAGGTCGTTCTCCACGTCGCGGAGGTCGCTCTCCACGCGGTCGAGGTCCGCCTCGAAGCCGTCGAGGTCAGACGCGACCTCGCCGAGGTCTTCGTCCACGCTCTCGACGCGCTCGTCGGTCGCCTCGGTGTCGGCCCGGATGGCCTGCACTTCGTCCTCGAAGGCGCGCACGTCGGCCCGAACCTGGGCGATGTCGTCCTCGAAGTCGCCGAAGATGTCCTCGGCGACGCCGTTCTCGTCGATGAACTCCTCCAGCGCCTCGGTGTACGCCGAGAGGTCCTCGACGCGCGACTGGAGGTGACGGATGCGGACGTTGGTGCTCTCGGGGGTGGCCACGTCCAACTCGCTCTGGATGGCTTTCAGGTCCTGGTCGGAGACCTCTCCGGCGCGAATCTCGTCGGCGAGCGCAGCGGCGACGCTCCCCGGACTCGGCGGCGAGGGTTCGGCCTCCGCGGTCGCCGTCTCGTCGGCGACTTCGGAGGGTCGCGCCGACTCCGACCCGTCGCTTTCGTCGGTCACCTCGTCGGACTCGTCGGGTTCCTCGCCCGACTCGTCGCTCGCAGACTCGTCCACCGATTCGCTCTCGTCCGCCGCTGGTCCGTCGTCTACTGGCGTCGCTCCCTCGTCCGCAGCGTCCGAGTCGTCCACGGTCTGGTCGTCACCTTCGCCGGTCGCGCCCTCGTCGCCGAGGTCCAGTGCGTCGTCGGCGTCTCCGTCGGCCGGAATTTCGTCGCCCGCTTCCGCTGTCGCAGTCTCCTCGTCGGCCGTCTCGTCGGCGACCTCGGAGTCCGGTTCGAGGAAGCTCTCGTCGTCCGCGTCCGCCGATTCGTCCGGAGAGTCGTCCTCGCCGACCGCGAGCGGGTCGTCTTCCGCTCCGCCAGCCAGCGGGTCGTCTTCGGCGCCCGCCTCGGCGAGCGGGTCCTCGTCGCCGACCGCGAGCGGGTCGTCCTCGTCGTCCAGTCCGAGGTCCTCCTCGCCGGCTACCACGTCGCGGACGAGTTGGCTGTCCTCCTCGGAAACGATGTCCGTGATGGTGTTGCCGTCGGGTCCGCCGACCTCGCCGTCGAGGTCCGACTCGCCCGCGTCGTCGGCGTCGGTCTCGCCCACCGGGTCGGCGTTCGAGTCGTCGGACGTGCCCGAGTCGATGCCGACCGGCGCGACCTCCTCGATGGCCGGCGTGCCGAGGAACGTCGAGGGGTCGTCGTCGTCCGCGAGTCGGACGCCGTAGACCGTCACCAGTTCCTCGCCGGGGTCTAACTCGCGCTCGAACTGGACGCGGTGGTCCTTGTACGCGGTCCAGTTGTCGTTCTCGTAGTCCGGGTGAAACCCGACGTTGTCCATCGGGAACTCCTCGGGGATGTCGTCGGCGAGTCGCAACGTCACGCGCTCCTCCCGTTCCGAGCGAACGACGAACTTGATAGCGGGGACCGCGAACTCGTCGCCCTCGAACGACTTCTCCACGACGACGCCGCTCTCGCTCGCCGTCACCACCTCGGTCATGCTGTCACTCATACGGTTCACATCCCACAATGGGCATATAAATCACACGCCGTTACCGGTGAAATCCCGCCCTTAGCGTGGGCGGGGTGTACCTATTTGACTACTCGGGTGCTACCGACGACCATGTTACTCGCGGGAACCTACGATGGCGTCTACCGGACCGACGGGCCGCGCTTCGAGTCGGCCGAACGAGTACTCGACTCGGGACGAGTTATGCGCGTCCGGCGCTTCGACGGCCGGGACGGCGTGTTCGCCACCACGAAGTCCGGGCTGTACCGCTCGACGGACGGCGGCGACTCGTGGACGAATCTGGACGTGCCGCGCGAAGAGGTGTACTCGGTGCTGGGCGACCCCGCGGGCGAGCGCCTATACGCGGGGACTCACCCCGCGCACCTCTACGTCTCCGAAGACGACGGAGGTGAGCGAACCGACGGTTCGCGAACGTCGTCGGACGTGTCCGACGGAAAGTCGTGGCGGGAGCTAGAGGGGTTGCAGGACCTGCCGTCGCGCGACCAGTGGCACACGCCGCGCCACCGCGACGAGGCCCACGTCCGGAGTCTCGGCGCACACCCCGACGCCCCCGACCGCGTAATCGCGGGCGTCGAAGTCGGCGGCGTCCACGTCAGCGACGACCGCGGTGAGACGTGGACCGAGCGGCGGTCCGGCGTCCACGACGACGTCCACCACGTCCTCGTGCGCGGGCCGGACCACTACGTCGCCTCCTGCGGCGGCGGTCTCTATCGAACCCGCGACGCGGGCGAGAGTTGGGTCCGACTGGACGACGGCGCGGACCACACCTACTTCCGGGAGGCGTTCGCCCACGACGGCACCCTGTACGCGGCGGCCGCGCGCTCCTCGCCGGGGACGTGGAGCGGCGAGCGCGGCGCGGACGCCGCGCTCTTCGAGTCCGAGAACGACGGCGACACCCTCGACGCGGTGACGTATCCGGGCGACCCCGAGGAGGTCGTCCTCTCGTGGACCGCCGACGACGACGGACGCGTCGTCGCGGGCACGAACGACGGCGGCGTCGTCTTCCGGTCGTCGGGCGAGTGGGTCGAGGGCGGCCGGATGCCCGCGGGCGTGGCGTCGCTCTGCTGGCTGTAGCGGCGGCTCCTCGGCAATTGGGTCGGCTCTGCTTGAGTTGGCACAGCCCTCTCTCAGGTTAGTCGGACTGTCGGTCCGGGTACGTCGCCCGCGACCGCGCGAGGCGTCCGGGCGGGGTTCGCCCCGGCTTCGGATGTAAATCCTCGCGCCCCGGCGAGGGATTCGATAACGTTCGACGGTCAGTCGCCGCGTTCCGCCCGAAAATCGAGGGGCGACCTCAAACGTCCACGCGGTCGCCGATTTCTACGATTTCCAACTTCCGGGGGTACTCGAAGCTCCGAACGTGGTCGTGGAGCGCGGTCGGGTCCGCGGTCAGGCCCTTCCACATGTCCCAGTGGCTCGGCAGGAAACGGTCGAACCGGAGGTCGCTCGCGGCCTCGACCGCCTGATTCTCGTCGTTGTACCAGCGCGTGCGCATCGGTTCGCGGGTCTCCTTGTCGGGAATCCGGCCGACGCTCCCGAACGCCAGCACGCCGAGGTCCACGTCGTACTCCTCGCCGATTCGGGCGAACTCGTCGCTGGGCTTGGTGTCGCCGCCGTGGAAGAAGGTTCGGCCGTCGTACTCCACGACGTAACTGACCGGGTGGGTCGCGTCGGGGTCGTGGGCCGGTTCGACCGAGACGGTGAACGCGCCGACCTCGAAGGTGTCGCCCTCCGCGACTTCTTCGAGTTGGTCCTCGTCCACGTCCCACTCGTCGGTCCAGTTCTCCTCGGCGCGGGCGACCGCGAGGCTGTCGTCGGGCGCGTAGAAGGTCGCGCCGGTCGATTCGAGGATGGGCGCTTGGCTCGGGCCGTGGACGTGGTCGGTGTGTTCGTGGGTGGCCAGCACGGCGTCGGCCTCCGTTACGTCCGCGGGGTCGAACGGCACCGGCACCATCCGAATCGTGCGCGGCGGGTCGCCCAAACCGAGATAGGGGTCGATGTAGAGCGTCGTGTCCCCGGCCTTGAGAACGAAGCCGTTACAGCCGAGGTACCAGACCGCGATGCCCTCCGGGTCGGCGTCTTCGACCGCGCGGGGGAGCCAGTCTCCCCAGTCGCTGTGGATTGCCATGTCGCTCAGTGGGCCGCAAAAAGAGGTAAGTGTTGTTCTTCGCGGCGAGGGTCGCGCTCAGAGGCTCCGCAGTCGGACGTAGTCGTCGTCGATTTCGGCGATGCGGTCGGGTTCGACCGAGTACGCGTCGTCGTCGTGGCCCTCCCACCCGAGTCGGGTCTTGACGCGCTGTGCGAGTCCGGGGTTCGGGTCCACGTACAGCATGTTCGCGTCCTCGTCTACCTCGGTGACGACGCCGACCTTCTCGTCGTTGGCGTCCCGCACGTCCTTGCCCACGTCGTGGTCGTCCAGCGTGACCGCCTCGTTTTCGACCATCGTCTCGTCGTCCAGCGTCTCCTCGCTCGCGCCGGCGACGCTCTCGTCGTGGGTCGGTTCGTCGCCCATCGCGGTGTCGGTCTCGGCTGCGGTGGTCTCGTCGGTCGTCGCGGTCGTCTCGTCCGTGGCGGCCGCTTCCTCCTCCGTGACCGTCTCGTCCTGCGCGATGCTCTCCTCGACGGTCCCGGTCCGCTCGGTCTCCGCGCCGGTCGTGACGCCCGCGACGGCGGTCTCGTCGCGGTCTATCGCCACGCCTTCGACGCTCGTGCGCTCGCCCTCGCCGGCCTCGTCCACGGCGTCCGAACCGACGAGCATGCTCTCGACGAGAACGGACTCGATAGTCTCGCTGCTCACAAGTTCCTCGTCGGCGAACTCGAAGGTGAGTCGCTTGCGGTCCACGATTTCGTCCGTGACGAGACGGCGCTCGTAGAGGTGCGTCTCGATGACGCCCTCGTCGGTGAACTCGCTCTCGACGTGGCCGCCCTCGATGACGTCCTCGGTCGCTATCTGGCCACCGAGGAGGTCGCTCTGGAGGATGTTGCGCTGGACGCCTTCGATGTCCACGCGGCTCTCCATCGTGTCCGACTCTACCGTCTCGGTCTCCTCGACGTCGTGGTCCACGACCCGGCTCTCGACGGTCATGCGCTCGATAATCTCGCGCGTGACCTCGCGGGTCTCGTCCACGTCCACGATGACGACCTCGCGCTCGGTCACGTCGATTTCCTCCACGTCGTCCTCCCACGCGGTACCCTCGCTGTCCTCGACGATGGCGACGCTCTCGTTCGCTTCCGTCTCGTCCCCGATGTGCATCCCGGTGATTTCGCGCCGGATCAGCTCGGTTTCGATAACTTCGTCGCGGACGATTTCGCTCCCGACGACCTCGCTCTCGATGGTCTCGGTCTCACGGACCGTCTTCTCGATGACCTTCGTCTCGGTGATTTCGGTCTCGACGGTCTCGCCTTCGAGCAGGGCCTGCTCGACCTCCTCGTCTTCGAGCGTGGCGCGCTCGATGGCCTCGGTCCGGTCCACGAACTCGAACTGCTCGCGGCCCTCGCTCGGCCGGTCACCGTGCCGGACCAGCGCGAGTTCGTTCTCCTCGAGGTGGTCGTGGAACTCGTCCCAGTCGGTCTCCTCGACGTTCTCGTCCGAGTCGCCCTCGGGATAGTGGACGTACGGTTCTCGTTCGCCCGACTCGCTCGTCCGATAGGCGGGCTTCGACCCGCTCTCCTCTATCCACGACCGAATCGTGTCTCTGTCTGTCGTTACGTTCGTTTCGCCGCCGCGGTCTCGGTCCGTATCGGTAGTTCTGTCGTCTGTCATAATCCCCACCGTAAGAGAAGTCGGGACCAGCGAACTTAGGTCTCGTTGCCAAATTTCGTAGACGAACGCAGAGACGACTCTTCGGAGGTGAAAAGTATCGTCTCGACCGCCGCGGTCGAACCGGAAAAACGAGGTGCCCTCAGTCCTCGCAGCAACCGCTCGCTTGGTCGCCGAAATCGACCGCCAGCGGCTCCGAGATGGCCGTGTTGAGCGATTCGAGCCGCTGTTCGAGCGCCTCCTGAGCTTGGAGGTACTCGTCCATCACCGGCAGGGAGTGCAGTTCCTGCTGGGTCTCGCGGATCTTCTGGACGTCCTCTTGGGTGGCCTCGCCGGTCTGGCGCGCGAGCATGAACTCCTGGCGCATCTGCTCGAACTCCTGGACCTTCTCCTGGGCCTCGTCGTCCTGCTCGACGGCTTCCTTGGTCTCCTCGAAGCGCTGGTACTCGGGAGTCTGCGTGATAGCCTCGCCGAGTTCGCCCGCGAGTTCTTCGACGCGGGAGAGTTCCGTCGCCTCGCCGTCGGCCTCGGTTTCGATGCTCATGTACGGGTTCGTTGGGACTGTGGAGTTTTCAACTTGCCGGATGCGTTGCCAATCGTCGTAGACCACGACCGCGGTCCCCGCCGGCCGCCGTCACTCGACGGTCGCGCGGAGGAGCGACCCTTCGGTCTGGTGAATCGTGTTGGCGTTTGGTGGGAACCGACGACGTTCTGTGGGGCGAAACGAAGCACGATCGAAACGCGGCCTGTCGCAGAACACCGTCCTTAAACGTCCTCACCGACAAACCCACTTCCATGAGCCAAGACAGCGAGTACAGCGAGGGAGACCTCCGAAACACCGGCATGTCCCTCAAGCACGACCGGGAGTGGGACTACGAACTCGACCGCATCGTGGAAGCGGTCGAGGAGCGCGACGCCACCAAGGTCGGGCTACAGTTCCCCGAGGGGTTGAAGCGCCGCGGGCCGCAGGTCGCCGACGACATCCGCGCGCTGGTCCCCGACGACGTGACCGTGATGATTTCGGGCCAGCCCTGTTACGGGGCCTGCGACCTCGACACCTTCCTGATGAAGCGGACCGACGTGTTCGTCCACTTCGGCCACTCGCCGATGAAGAACACGGACAAGGTCATCTACGTCCCGCTGTTCTCGAACGTGGACGTGTTCCCAATCATGGAGGAGTCGCTAGAGGAACTCCCCGACCCGGAGGCGTCCGACGAGCGACCGAGCGTCGGTCTCGTCACGACCGCCCAGCACATGAACCGCTTCGAGGAGATGAAATCGTGGCTCGACGAGCGCGGTTTCGACGTTCGCACTCGGAAGGGCGACGACCGCCTCACTCACGAGGGGCAGGTGCTGGGCTGTAACTACGCCAGCGCCGACATCGACGCCGACCACGTGCTGTACGTCGGCGGCGGGAAGTTCCACCCGCTCGGTCTCGCGATGGAGCATCCCGACAAGAAGGTCGTCATCGGCGACCCCGTGAACAACGTCGTCACGGTCGCGGACACGGAGAAGTTCCTGAAACAGCGCTACGCCTCGGTCCACAAGGCGATGGACGCCGAGAAGTGGGGCGTCATCTTCTGCACGAAGATCGGACAGGGCCGCTGGGAGCAGGCCGAGGAGATTCTGGAGGACAACGACGACGCCTACCTCATCACGATGGACGAGGTGACGCCCGACCGCCTCCGGAACTTCGACATGGACGCGTTCGTGAACACCGGTTGTCCGCGCATCACGACCGACGACGGCCCGCAGTTCCACAAGCCGATGCTCACGCCCGGCGAGTACGAAATCGCCGTGGGCAACAAACCGCTGGACGAGCTGAGTTTCGACACGTTCCACGGGACGTGGTGAGGGCGGTCTCCCCCAGTTTTTATTCTCCTCCGCGCGGCACACCCGACGTGGTCGGTTTGGAACGCGGGACGGTCGAACTCTACCCCTCCGACCCGGAGTGGCGACGCCACTACGAGGCGGAGGTTCGACGGCTCGACGCCGTCGCTGGGGACCGCCTACTCGAGTACGAACACGTCGGTAGCACCGCCGTCGAGGGGTTGGCCGCGAAACCCATCATCGACCTGCTGGCCGTCGTTCCCGACCTCGACACCGCCCGCGACCTCGTCCCGGTCCTCGAAGCCCACGGCTACGAGCACCGGCCGAACGACGACGTGCCGGGACGCCTCTTCTTCGCCAAGGGACCGCGGACCGACCGCACGCACTACCTCTCGCTCACCGAGCGCGACAGCGACTGCTACCGGGAGGCAGTCGCGTTCCGCGAGTATCTGCGCTCTCACCCCGAAACTGCGGCGGCCTACGAAGACCTGAAACGTGACCTAGCCGAGGCCCACCCCGACGACCGGGAGAGATACACTGCGGAGAAAAGCGAGTTCGTCCAGCGAGTCCTCCGGCGCGCGATGGCGTGACTGTCGTGAGTGAAGCGACGACCGAGAAGCGCAGTCGGTCGGGGGTTGGTGGCTTCTCGTAGGTGTCGGGAGTCACCGATGAGAAATTCAGAAGTTCGAGACGACTTCGGCCATACAGCCATCGCCGGGTTCGTGGTACGAGAAGTGGTCGGGCACGTAGTCCACGTTGTGGTCGTCGTAGTTCGCGGGCGGGGTGCCCTCGCAGTCCTCCTCGCCGACCGCGGAGTCGAACTCGGCCGTCGGGTGGGCCAGTTCAGCACGTCGTCGCCGTCCTTCCAGTAGTTGTCCACCGACTCGGCGGCGGCCGCGATGTCGTCGCCGAACTCGCCGTCCACTGCCACCGAGTCGTTGTCCGCCGCGGCACCGAGGAGCGTCGCCGACTTCACGAAATCCGATTTCCCGAACCCGTTGAGTGCCCGGAGGGTCGCGGGCACGACCCGACCGCCCACCGAGTGACCGACGAGGCGGATGCGCGCGCCGGTCCGCTCGCGGTAGTCGGTCAGGAAGTTGGCCAGTTTCTTGCCGTTGCGCTCGGCGATGTCCGTCGTCGGCCACCAGTTGTCCGTGCTGGTGTCCGAGTCGTAGCTGAACCCGACGACCGGGTGGTCGTAGCCGTTGTTCCGGAGCGAGCGCTTCACGGTGGCGAAGTGGTCCGGGGCGTCCTCGGGCGCGACGCGCCAGCCGTGGACCGAGACGAGAACCTCGTCGGGGTTCGCGGACCCGTAGCCGAGGATGTCGCCGACGGTGCTGTAGTCCCACTCGGTGTGGCCGTCGGTCAACTGGTCGCCGTGCAATCAGTGGATGTCGAAGTGACCGCGGGTCGTCGCGCGCGGGAAGTCCGCGGGACCGGTGATGTTGCCGTCGTCGCCCTCGAAGGCCGACGCCGACCCGACGAACCCGCCGAGGGCGACGGTGCCGGCGGCCGCGCGGAGGACGGCCCGCCGACCGACGCGGCCGGACGTGTCTTCGCGTCGTGTTTCGGACGAGTCCATATTTCCAGATTCAATCTGAATACATTAAATTTAAACGTTAGGTTTCTGACGTTATCCGGGTCGCGGGAGACGGCGAGCGCGGCGTCCGACCGCCCGGATATTACTGACGTGCATCTACCGAACCTTTTTGTATGAGTAATAGGTATGTGTTGGTAACGATGAGCGCCACTCGCTCCGCGAACGTCCGCACCGCAATCGAACGCTGTCGAGTCGAAGACGCGACGCCCGTCAGCCTCGACGCAGACGCTCTGCCGACCGCACGAGACGACCTCCGGGACCTCAAGCGCGAACTCGACGCCGACGACCTCGTGGCCGCCCGCGTGGTCGTGGAGTCGTGCTTCGGCGAGGACTGCTCGTTCGCCACGCAGGACGAGGCCGACCGCGTGCGCGAGTACGTGAGAGTCGCCGCATTCCTCGGTGCCAGCACCGTCACCGTCGAGTTCGACGGCGTGGCCGACGAGTCCAAGGTCCGCCCCGCGCTGGCCGCGGTCGCCGAACGCGCCCGCCGCGAGGGCGTCACCCTCGACGTGGCCGGTCCCATCACGCTCGACTGAGAACGCTCTTTCGGACATATTCTCCTTTCCTCAAACCCCCATTTTGCTTTCTAGAGCAATACATAGTTGTCTACCGGCGCGCACTCGGTGACCTACCGATTCTCTGGCGCGCGAGCGCGACGCGAACGCGCCGCACCCATCCGCTCGAGCGAGTGAGGAGGTTGGGGAGGCGTGAGGCGCACGCTCGATTCGACAGACCACCGGCAAACGCTCGGTGAACTCACCGGCCGGGTGGATGAAAGGGGCCGCGCCCTCGCGGGGTCTTTCGAAGCCGTCTCCCCAACGTTCCCGGCGGTTCCGGTGACTGTTCTTCAGAAGAAAATCCCGAAGAAAATCGAACCCGAACGCTCACTTACGCCGAGCGTCTCCCCACGAGTATGGACAAGGCCGCCTTGGAGCGCCGACTCTCGCGGGTCGAGGGGTTCGCGGACCCCCGCCTCGACTTGGAGCAGTACCCGACGCCCGCGGACCTCGCGGCCCACCTCGTCCACCTCGCCGGCGTGCAGGGCGACCTCGCCGGGAAGACCGTCGTCGATTTGGGCACCGGGACGGGGATGCTCGCGCTCGGGGCGGCGTTCCACGCTCCCGAACGGGTCCTCGCGCTCGACCGCGACCCCGCGGCGCTCTCGCAGGCCCGCGAGAACGAGCGCCGGGTCGCGGAGACGGCGGGAGACGAACCCGCGACCGACATCGAGTGGCTCCTCGCCGACGCGACCCGCGCGCCGGTCTGCCCCGCCAGCGCGCCCGGCGACCGCTCGAACGCCACGGTCCTGATGAACCCGCCGTTCGGCGCGCAGTCGGGCAACGAACACGCCGACCGCGCGTTTCTGGCGACCGCGGGCGACCTCGCGGGCGTCTCCTACTCGATTCACAACGCCGGGAGCCAGTCGTTCGTGGAGGCGTTCGCGGCCGACGAGGGCGGCGAGGTGACCCACGCGTTCCGCGCCGAACTGGAACTCTCGCGGCGGTTCGGCCACCAGACCAGCGAGCGGGAGGTACTGGACGCCGAGGTGTTCCGAATCGAGTGGAAGTGACGAAACGTTTTCAATCGCGCGTTCGTGGCGGCGAGCATGGACGACCACCTCGAAACCAGAGTCCGGTTCGTCGGCGCTGGCGTGCAGACGTCGGTGTTCGGACTCGCCATCGTGGAGTACAGTTCCGCCGGCTTCGCGCTCGTCCTCCTCGGCACGCTCGTCACGCTCTGGGGTATCGTCTGAGAGAAAATCGTTCACCGACGACCGGCCGCTACCGATACTTCTCGCGGGTCGCTATCTGGACGCGAGTGCCGTTCACCGCCGCGAACAGCTTCCGATGCTCCCGCTCGATTCGGACGGGTCCGAGCCGCACCGTCTCGTTGTGCGCGGGTATTTGAGCGAGTCTGGACGTCGCGTTGTCGTTCAGCAGTCGGAGGTAGAACGTCCCGTTCGCCGGAGCGATTCGAATCGACCGGTTCGCCAGCGTCGCCCCCGCGGTGGCGGGTCCGGAGGCGAAGGTGTGGGTCCACTCGCCGTCGTCCGGCCCGCGGAGCCAGACCTGATACGCGGTCCCGCCGCCGTCCATCGACCAGCCCCGGCGTTTGACCTGCACGTCTTCGGACCACCCGACGCCGCCGACGCGGACGCTCGCCCGGCCGGTGAACGCGAGTCTGCCCTTCGAAACCGATTGGGCCCATATCTCGCGGTCGTCGTTGACCACGATGACGCCGCTGGTCGTCACGTTGGTCGTCTCGCCGAACATCGACACGTCGATGGCCGAGACCTTCTGGTTCTGGACGCCCTCGGCGTAGGTCACGTCGTAACCCCGGACCTCTATCGCGGGACCGCCGCCCGGCACGCTGGCGTCGCCGACCGTGGTGAGGTTGACCGGGACCGCGACGCCGACCATGATAGCCAGCGGGAGCAGGAGCGCGAGCAACCCGACCTGCTGGCGCGACACGTCGCCGAACAGGGGTCTCCGGTCGGCCGTCGCCGCGACGGTCGTCACGACCGCGAGCGCGACGACGAAGACGACGCCCCACCCGCGGTAGAGGACGTAGGTGCTCTCGCCGCGGTACCACCAGAGCGCCCAGAGGGTCATCGACATGCCGAGCAGCACCGCGCCGGTCCAGAGGCGGAGCGCGCCGACGCGCTCGCGCCGCCGGTAGAGGACCACGACGCCCAGCAGAATCCCGAGCAGGAGACCGAGCGCGTGGCCCTGCACCGCGATGCCGAACCACCACGGGTCGCCGAACCGCCGCGACGCCGACCCGACGACGATGGGGTCGCGCACCGCCCGATACGCGGTCCGAATCGCTCCTTGGGCCGTCACCGCGACGACGGTCATCAGCGGATAGCGGACCAGCGCGAACCCGACGAACGCGAACGCGACGCCCGAGAAGCCGATGATGGGACCCCACGCGAACACGCTGGTCGCCACCCCGACCAGCGCGACGCCCGCCGGAAAGACGACGAACGCCCGAATCCACGGGTTCGAGGTCCGCGAGAAGAAGGGGTTCTCGCCGCGCTTCGACGGGAAGTGCCCGAAGAAGTACTCCGCCAGCGGCGCGACCGCCAGCGTCGTGGTGAGGTTGCCGACGAGGTGGCCCGGCCCGGTGTGGGAGAACGGCGCGAGGAGCCATCCCGTCGGATAGAGGTACGACCACGACGAGAACGGGAGCGTCACGGGGTTGCGCCAGTTACCCGCGCCTCCCTGAACGAAGAGGTACACCGCCAGCACGCCAAGCACGGAGACGAGCGTGCCCCACGGCACCCCGAGCAGGAACCGCGAGCGGAGTCTGCGCCCCCACTGGCCCGCCGGGGCGTCGAGGCGCCGGACCAGCGCGAGCGACAGCAGCACGGCGACCGGAATCGCGACCTGCGCCGGCGAAGGAATCCACGGAGGCAACTGAACCATACTGCGTGCTTTTGTCCATCACGGTATAAATGGGTGGCTGGATTCCGTCGCTCGACCGATGGTGCGCGTACTGATTTGTCCCGCGGTGGCGAGTATTCTTTTTCCGCTGTCGCTCGTCCGGACGTGTCGCCGGGCCACCAATTCCGGCGATTATACGATGCACACGAGACAGGCTCTGGCCGTCGGACTGAGCGTCCTGCTGACTGCCGGTTTCGTCGCGGCAGGGGCAGGGTCGGCAGTCGCTGTGGGTTCGACTGCGGACTCGACCAGTCCGACGGCGGTCGAAGGGGCGTACCACCAGCAAACCACCGCGCAGAACGAGACCGGGGCGTCGCTCGACCTGAGCACGCTCTCGGTGACGGCGCTCGACGCCGCCGAACTCGCTCAGAACCGGACGGGCGGGAAGGTTCTCGGCGTCCGACTCAAGACGGTCAACGGGACGCCGGGCTACGAGGTCGTCGTGGCCGACGATGCGGGTAACGTCACCGGCGTCGTGGTGAACGCCGAGGAGTCGGAGGTCCTCGAAGTCCGCGAAGACATGGCACGGCTCAACGGGACCGTGCTGGACGAGCAGGGGAGTAACGTCAGCGACCTCCGAGGCGCGGTCGAGACGATTCGGGCCGCCCAGCGGGCGGTCGGTTCCGAGTTCGTGCCGGTCGAGGTGGCCGTCGAGGCCGAGCGCGGACTCCTCGCCCAGCAGGTGTCGTTCGTGTCGCCGAACGCGACCCGGCACGTCGTCGTGGATCTGACGAACAACCCCGTCATCGGCGTCAGCGAGGCTATCCCGCGGACGGGCGGCGAGAACGGGTCGGGGAGCGGTGAGAACGCCACGACCACCGCCGCGCTGGCGATGGGCGTCGGGTCGATGCCCCTCGCGCAGGAAGAGGGCGAAGAGGGCGGCGTGTTCGGCGAGGGCTTCGGTGAAGCCAGCGAGTACGGATACGGCGAGACCGAGGCGTTCGGCGAGGGCGCCTTCGCGCGGAACGACGAGTTCGACACCCGCGACGGGTACGGCATCTTCAGCCCGCTTTCCGGTGAAGGCGGTATCGGCGGCGAGGAAGAGGGTGCAGGCGGACTCTTCGGCGGCGAAGGTGAGGGCGAAGGCGGTATCGTCGGCGAAGGTGAGGGCGAAGGTGAAGGCGGCGGATTCCTCGGTGGAGAGGACGAGAACGGCTGGTTCTGAGTCCTCCGCCCGCCGTCCCGTTTCTCTTCCGACCGGCGACCGATGTTCCCGGCGAGTCGGTTCGGGCGGACTGGGGCGAACTGCGGTGAGACGTACCCCGGTCGAAGAATCCGCTTTCCGTAATGTTGAAACGCACAAAGCCAGAACTGAGGGGTATGGAACTACGGGTTGCCGAGAAGGCCGAGGACGAGATATCCATCGAAATCGCCGGTGAAGACCACACGTTCATGAACGTGCTGAAAGGCACCCTCCTCGAACACGAGGGCGTCGCGGCCGCGACCTACGACATGAACCCCGAGCAGTCCGGCGGACAGACCGAACCCATCCTGACCATCAAGACGGAGGACGGCACCGACCCGCTCGACGCGCTGGAGGACGCCACCCGCGACATCAAGGACAAGACCGCGGCCTTCCGAGACGCCTACGAGAGCGCCGTCTGAGGACTCTTCTCGCCGAGTGGGGTCGTCTCGAACCGCTCGTCAGTGACGACGCCCGGCGGAAGGTCGGGCGTTCGCGGTGGCCTCCGGCCCTCGTTCCAGTCGTTCACTCCGTTCCGTCCCGCTGACACCGGAGTTGTCGTATCTACTCGTGACGCCCTCGGACGCCGAATAAGCCGGGGTTAACCGTCGTAATCCCGCACGGAACTCCGAAACGGTCGGGGCCGTTTATTGACGCAGTCGGAAAACGCTTGGTCGCATGAGAACACGCGCAGTAGTCGTAGCCACGCTCGTACTGCTCGCCGGGGCCTCCTCCGCGCTCGCGGCGACGCCGAACGCACACGACCCGACCGCCGACACCGCCGCCGCGGCGGACGGCGTCGCGGCCCAAGACGACGCGGGCAACCAGACCTACCAGTACCAGAATCTCACGATACAGAATCTCACGATGACGAACGTCTCGGTCCAGCAGGCCGTGCTGAACGAGACGCAACTCGACCGCGGGGTCAACGGGACCCAGTCGCTGGGCACCGCCATGGCCACGAACCTGACCGTCGTGAACGCCTCGTTCGAGAACGTGACGCTGACGAACGTCACCATCCGAAACGCGACGGTCGCCCAGCAGTTGTTCGGCGGCGAGACGCCGCCCGAGGGCGAGAACGCGACGATTCAGAACGCGACCCTTTCGGAGACCAGCATCCAGACGCTGTTCGTCGAGACCGGTAGCCTCGGCAGCGCGGAAGTCAACGACGTCCGGACGGCGTTCGCGCCCGGCGGCGTCGGCGAGGGCGACCCCATCGAGGGCCAGCCGACCGTCGAAGTCGGGAACATGACCGTCGGGAGCGCGGTCCTCGACAGTATCGAGGCCGACCAAGTGAGCATCGAAAACGCGTCCGCCGGAATCGGTCTCATCGGCGGCGGTCTCGGTGGCATGGGCGGCGAGACCACGGCGGCAGACGGCGCGTCGGGCAACCAGACCGGCAACGGGACCGCCGCGCTCGCGGCCCCCGACCTGTAGAAAGCGAACCGTTTCCGTCTGATTCGATTTTTCCGCGCCGGGACTCAGAGCCGAATCGGCACGTCGCGGTCGTCCAGATACTCCTTGACCTCCCGAATCGAGTACTCGCCGAAGTGGAAGATGGAGGCCGCGAGTCCGGCGTCCGCGCCGGCCTCGGTGAACACCTCGTACATGTCCTCGGGACCGCCACAGCCGGAGGAGGCGATGACGGGCGTGTCCACCGCGTCGCAGACCGCCTTCGTCAGCGGGATGTCGTAGCCGTCCTTCGTCCCGTCGGCGTCGATGGAGTTGACGAACAGTTCGCCTGCGCCCCGCGACTCGGCCTCCGCGGCCCACTCGACCACGTCGAGGTCGGTGCCCTCGCGGCCGCCCTTGACGGTACACTCGAACCAGCAGGACTCGCCGTCCACCTCGACGTAGTGTTCGCCCTGTTCGTCGTACCGGCGCTTGGCGTCCACCGAGATGACGATGCACTGGCTCCCGAAGGCGTCGGCACCCTCGGTCACGAGGTCGGGGTTCGCTATCGCCCCGGAGTTGATGGACACCTTGTCGGCCCCGGCGCGCAGAGTCTCCTTGATGTCCGCTTTCGTCCGGATGCCGCCGCCGACCGTGAGGGGAATGAAAATCTCGTCTGCCACGTCCTCGACGACCGAGAGCATCGTCTCGCGTCCGTCGGCGCTCGCGGTGATGTCGAGGAAGACGAACTCGTCGGCCCCGGCCTCGTTGTACCGGCGGGCCATCTCCACCGGGTCGCCGGTGTATTCGAGGTTCTCGAAGTTGACGCCGGTGTAGACCGCCGCGTTCCCGTCCTCGTCTAAGTCCACGTCGATGCACGGGATGATGCGCTTGGTGAGGGTCATTTCGTTGGTCGTAACTTCGCACGAGGGCGGTTTCACGGTTTCGACTGCGGCAGGCGCTCGAACTCCGAAATCGGTCGATTCGCGCTCGTTCGACGCTCGGAACCGTCGCGCTC
This sequence comes from Halorussus gelatinilyticus, assembly GCF_023238445.1. GTDB lineage: Archaea > Halobacteriota > Halobacteria > Halobacteriales > Haladaptataceae > Halorussus > Halorussus gelatinilyticus. The sequence goes on from NZ_CP096658.1 coordinate 2,935,743, forward strand.
GAACGGCCGTCCACTCCTGCCCCTCACTCGTGCAGTCCGAAACCGTTCCCGCCCGAATCCTACCCAATCGAATCCAAACTTTCACCACTCCACCGCCCGAATACACGCGACATGACCTGCAAGATGGTGATTCTCGCGGTCCGTGACGACGAACACACTCACGACGAGTGCATCGACTACATGCACGAGGAACACGCGCCCCTCGTCAACGACCTGCCGAATCTCCAGCGATACACCTCCTCGCTCCCGGCCAACCCCGAGCGCGTGGACTACGACTACATCGCACAGCTCCGGTTCGGAGGTCCCGAGGAGATGGACGAGGCGTTCGCTTCCGAGCAGGGCCAGACGGTGCAGGAAGACGCCGCGAGCTTCCTCGACATGGAGGCCTCCGAGATGATTTCGACCGTCGGCGAGACCGTCCACTTCGAGGCGGAATAGGTCACCAGATTACGTTCTCGGACCTACTTGTCGAGAGAACGTTTCTGTGAGCTGTTTCTGTTAGGCTCTTCTGTGAGAGGACCACCGAGCCGTGAATAGCTTCGGGCTCGAACACAGCAGTCTCCCGCAACCGCACGGCACTGCACCGCGACAGCCTCACACCTCCCCAGTCTTCTGCGTTGCTCGGTCGCTTCGCTCCACTGCGCTACTCGGCCACCGTCAGAGGCAAGCTCTGACGAGCCGTGCTTCGCTCCGCTCAGCACGACCTCGCGCGGATGGGCGCGACGCACGGCGTCGTCGCGCCCGCACGCGCCGGATGGAAGGTGAAGTATCACGCTCGAAATCGGCTTCACAGTGTCACTCCAGTTCGTACACCCGCGCCTCGTAGGGCCGCAACTCGAACGAGCGCGGGCCTTCCGCGTCCACCGCGTAGTTGTGCAGGACGCACTCCGAATCCTCGTACTCGACGCTCTGTGGGAGCGAGAACGTCGGCGTAGCCTCCCCGAAGTTCAAGACCGTGAGGAGTCGGTCGTCCCCGAGCGTCCGCAGGTAGGCGTAGACGTCCGGGTCGTCGGGCAGGAGGAGTTCGTAGTCGCCGTACACCGCCACGGGCGTCGATTTCCGGAACCGAATCAGCTCCCGGTAGTAGTTCCAGATGGAGCCTTCGCGGGCGGCCGCGTCCTCGACGTTGACCGCGTCGTGGTTCGGGTTCACCGGAATCCACGGCTCGCCCTCGGTGAACCCCGCGTTCTCGTCGTCGGACCACTGCATCGGCGTCCGGGCGTTGTCCCGACTCCGGTAGCTCACGACCTCCAGAATCTCGTCCATCGGCCAGCCCTCGCGCTTCTTTCGCTCTACGAAGTTCCGAGCGCTCACGTCCTGCACCTGCGATTCACGCTCGAAGGGGAAGTTCGTCATGCCGATTTCGTCGCCCTGATAGACGTACGGCGTCCCCCGGAGAGTGAACAGCATCGTCGCCAGCAGTTTCGCCGACTCGATGCGGTAGAGACCGTCGTCGCCGAACCGTGAGACGATTCTGGGCCAGTCGTGGTTGCCGAGATAGACGCTGTTCCAGCCCTCGCCCTGCAGGCCATTCTGCCACTTCGTCAGCACCTGCTTGAACTCGGGGAGCGGGAACTCGCCGACGGTCCACCGGTCGCCGCTCTCGCCGTAGTCGAGGCTGACGTGTTCGAAGTGAAACACCATGTTCAGGCCGTCGCCGTCCGGCCCGAGGTACTGCTGAGCCTCCTCGACGGTCGCGCCGGGCATCTCGCCGACCGTCATCACGTCCCGGCCAGCGAGTACCTCGTCGTACATCTCGGCGATGTACTCGTGGGCGCGCGGCCCGGTCATGAAGTGTTCCGCGCCGGTCCACCCCGAGTCGGGGTCGCCGTCGGGCAGGCCGTCGGCCTTCGATATGAGGTCGATGACGTCCATCCGGAAGCCGTCGATGCCCTCGTCGAGCCACCACTCCATCATGTCGTAGATACGCTCGCGGACCGCCGGGTTCTCCCAGTTCAGGTCGGGTTGCTTCTCGTCGAAGAGGTGGAGATAGTACTGCTCGGTCCGCTCGTCGTAGGTCCACGCCGACCCGCCGAACGCCGACTCCCAGTTGTTCGGCGGTTCGCCTCTCCCGCCGGGACCGTCGCCCCGCCCGTCGCGCCAGATGTAGAAGTCCCGGAACTCGCTTTCTCTCGACTCGCGCGACTGCTGGAACCACTCGTGTTCGTCGGAGGTGTGGTTGACCACGAGGTCCATGATGAGCCGAATGTCGCGGTCGTGCAGGCCCTCCAGCAGGCGGTCGAAGTCGTCCATCGTCCCGAACTCCTCCATGATGGCGCGGTAGTCGCGGATGTCGTAGCCGTTGTCGGCGTTCGGCGAGTCGTAGACCGGATTCAGCCAGACCACGTCCACGCCCAGCGCCGCGAGGTAGTCCAACTTGGCTTCGACGCCCCGAAGGTCGCCCACGCCGTCGCCGTCGGAGTCGAAGAAGCTCCGAGGATAGATCTGGTAGACGACCGACTCCTTCCACCATTCGCGGCTCTCGGTCAGGTGGTCGAGCGCGGGATGGTCGTCGGCGAACGCGACGTCTCCGCGGCTCTCGTCGGTGGTGACGTCCGGGAAATCCATGCACTCCCCATCAACGGCCTCCGGCGGCTTAGGTTTGGTTGCGCTTAAGTAGCAGGACCCGAAAGTTTCGCGCATGGACGACCACGACGACCAGCACGTCGATGCCGACGACAGCGAGAATCTGGACGTGGACCACGAGGACTACTCGGAGATGGACGACCACACCGACGACATTCACGGCCACGAGGCCGTCGAAATGGACCGCGTGACCTCGCCGATGCAGGAGTTCTCGATGTCGCAGGTCGGCATCGGCTTCGCCGTCCTCGCGGTCGGTCTCGCCGTCGCGTTCGCCGTCCCGTTGCTCGCGGCGTGAACGACTACTGCCGCGTTACCGTCGCTTCTCCGCGTCAGCGTTCGCCGGTCAGCACGAGGTAGAATCCGGCGACGAAGCAGACGATGCTGAGGGTCACGAGCGCCGACCGTGACGCGATATCGCTACTCGTCGCCGCGTTCGCATACACCTGTAGCGCCAACCCGGCGAGCAGGCCGAGATACCCCGCTTTCGCCACGGTCGGCGTATCGCTCCACCGCCACGCGAGCGCCGCGACGGCCGCCGCTAAGAGCATTACTGCGAGTATCGTTTGCCACATCACGAGGACCATATCGAGGAGTCTCCAGTATCGAGAGTAACGCGCTTAAAATACAAAAGGTTGGCTAGGGGAACCGAATCAGCACAGGGGCGCTGGACCAGTACACGGGTCACAGAGGAACCCGAGTCTCGGGGCAGAGATGATTGTCCCGATACAGGTCGCACACGTCTGGAAGTTTCGGAACGCTGCACACAGACTACAAGCGGTGACGATGCCCGCGTACGCCCGAGACAGCCGGTACCAGCAGTTGAGATTCGGGAGACACGGACCGCACGGCAGGAGCTGTTCCGTTCCGACGTCGCCCGGCGACCGAAGCTCTTCCTCGGCCTCGCGGAGGATGCGCCGGTACTCCGCAGTCGTAAGCGTCTCCTCGGTCGTGACGACTTCGCCGTCTTCGACGCGTGACACCCGGATAATCGCCTTTGCGGTTCCGTCACCCGTGTCTACGTACGTGATTTCCCGGTATACGGGCGGTAGGTCGTCGCGGCCCGACCAGAGGAGGAACGCGTCGGTTCTCTCGCCCTCGTCGTCGCGCTCGTACTCGAACGGAACGTCCACGGTCCTGTAGGACGCCCCCGACGCAATCGTCCGAAGCGCCTTCGCGTCCCCGACTCGCGGTACTACGTCGGATCCCGTCGCCTCTCGGAGTAGCGACTGTACGCTGTCGTCCGAGAGGGCCGCGCCGATTGCGCGACCGCGGTCGCCTCGCGTGAGTTTCTTGTCCGGGTATGAGTAGAATCCTAGTCGTGCGCACCTTCGCCCGCGGCGACCGACACGCTCTCGTTCGTGCCCGAAACGCTCGCGCTCCGGACGAACGACTCGGTTCCGGCCAGCAGGACGACGCTCTCCTCGCTCGTCCGGACCGTCCGGAAGGTCAACTCGCCGTCGCGCCACGTCGTCGGCGAATCGGCCGCAGACCGATTCGCCGACTCGTTCGCTCGTGCGTCGAGATACGTCGTCAGCGCCATCTCGAACTCGTCGGCCTCGCTCGGCGAGTCCCACCGCGTCGCCCAGACGTAGCTCCGAGTGCCGTCCTCGTCGGTGACCCGGACGAGACGGTCCGTGCCCCACCCGGCCGCGGCGTCGGCCGCGCGCGTCCGGTTCAACTCCGTCCCGACAGCGATGCGGGTGAACAGTTCTCCGTAGGTGTCGCTCCGGCCGCGGGTCCGGTTCTCGCCCGGTTCGACCGACAGCGCGAGCGACCGCGGCGTCTCCGAGCGGTCGGTGTCGTTGTGGAGAATCTGCTCGGTGGTCCGTGGCGGGGCGTCGTACACCGCCGAGAGGTTGCGCGGCGAGTCGAACCGATGGCTCAGGTAGCGACTGCCGAAGTAGTAGCGCGCGATGCTGTACTTGACTCGCGGGGGTGCCGACCGGTAGCGCTCGGTCGTCGTAATGGACGCCCAATCGCCCGCCAGATACCGGCGGTCGTAGGCGTCGCCGACGAACGCCGCCGCGCCCTCCACGACGCTGGCGTAGGTCAGGTACGTGTCCCGCGTCGGCGTCCCGTCCACGTCGAGCGCCCGCTGGAGTCGGGCGAACGCGCGCTGGCGGAACTGGACGGTGTGGACGAACTCGTGGGCCAGCGTGCGTTCGAGCGCTCGCTCGTCGGCGGCCGTCGCCACCCGCTCGTTGACGATGACCGAGCGGGCCGACGGCGCGTAGGCCGCGACAGAGACGCCGCGGTCGCTCCCGCCGTCCGACTCGTCGCCGGAGCCGTCGTCGGTGGTCTCGTCGTCGGAGTCGTCGTCCGACCCGCCGCTCCCGCCGTCCCCGCCGATGCCCATCACGCCCGCGAAACTCCGGGCGCTGGACCCGCTCCCCGCGTTCGGCGGACCGCCGGTGTCGTTCCGAATCTCCGCGGCGGACTTGACGATGAGAACGGTCGGCGGCGCGACGTCCGTCCCGAGGAGGTCGGTCGTCCGGGCGAAGATTTCCTCGTGGGCGACCGGGAGCGACCCGCCGCTGACCGGGATGTCGCGGTCCGAGACCGCCGATTCGTTCTCGGAGCCGGTCGAATCGGTCGCGGCCGAATCGGCGTCGGTCGTGCCCGTCGCGCCGGACGTCTCGGACGCGACGGTCGTCTGCTGTGCGGTCGGCGCGGCACAGCCTGCCAGCAGGAGACAGAGGGCGCACGCGATGGCAATCCGTGACACGTTCCACTCGCGGGACCGGCGAAGCAAAGCGTTTGGGGTGCGGGAGAAGCGGCTTTTGCGGAACGGAGCGTTGCCTCTGTGTATCGCGGCATACAATTTATAAGGGCCGGAGGCGGTTCCGCCTCGAAAGCTGTGTGGCAATCGCGGGCCGACGGTGAATCGGACGAGAGCGACGCCGAATCGTCAGTCCAGTTCGCGCGCCAGCACGACACGAAGCTCCGCGATGTCGGCGGCGTCGTGGGTCAGCGACTCCCCGTCCACGGTCAGGTCCAGCGTGCCCGAGTCGTCGGCCTCGCCGACGTCTGCGACCGGAGCGACGCCCTCGAAGGATTCGCGGACCGCCTCGGGGTCGGTCGTCGCCACGACCGCGCGGCCGGGCGTCTCGGCGAACAGGGCTTCGAGCGAGTCGAGTTCGGCCGAGAGGCCCGCTTCGTCGGTGACCATCTCGGCGAGCGCGACCGCCAGTCCGCCGTGGCTCACGTCGTGGACCGCGGCGGTCGCCTCGCAGTCGGCGACTTCGGCCAGCGCCTCCACGACCTCGCGGGGGTTCTCCGGGAGGTGGGGGAACCGGTCGCTGCCGCCCAGTTCGGCCAGCAGTTGCGAACCGCCGAGTCGGTCGCCGCCCGAGTCCCCGACGACCAGCAACGTCGCGTCGCTCGCGTCGCCCGAGAGCGCGGCGGGCGGCGCGTCGTAGCTCTCCTTCGTCCCGGTCATCGCCAGCGTGGGCGTCGGGGGAATCGGGCCGGAGGGCGAGTCGTTGTAGAGCGAGACGTTCCCGCCGACGACCGGCGCGTCGAGCGCCGCGCACATGTCGGCGAGCCCGTCCACGATGCCCTTGAAGCCGCCGTACACGTCGGGCTTCTCTGGGTTGCCGCCGTTCAGACAGTCCACCGCGGCCAGCGGCGTCGCGCCCTTCGCGGCGAGGTTCGTCGCGTTCTCCAGCGCGACGGCGCGCGCTCCCTCGTAGGGCGCGGCGGTCGTCCAGTTGGGGTCCGCGCCCGAGGAGATGGCCAGTCCCTTCTCGGCCTCTCGCAGCGCCAGCACCGCGGCGTCGTCGCCCGGTCCCGTCGCGGTCCGGACCTGCACCTCGTGGTCGTACTGGCGGTAGACCCACCGCTTGCTCGCGGTGTTGGGGTGGCCGACGACCGCCTCGAACGCTTCTCGGAGGTCGGCGTCGGGCAGGTCGCGCTCGGGCTGAGTCCGCTCCTCGGCGTCGAGGTCGTTCATCGGCGCGCCGTCGCCGAGGAACTCGGCATCGACATCGACCACGACGTCACCCTCGAAGGTACAGACGTAATTCCCCTCGGTCACTTTGCCGATGACCGAACAGCCCAAGTCGTACTTCTCGGCGACCTGCTCGACCGCATCGACGTTCTCGGGTCGGACCTCGTAGCACATCCGCTCCTGGGATTCGGCGAGCAGGATTTCGAGCGCGTTCATGTTCGGTTCGCGCTGGTGGACGTCTTCGAGCCGAATCTCCGCGCCGAGACCGCCCTTGGCGACCATCTCGCTCGACGCGCCGCCGAGTCCGGCCGCGCCGAGGTCGCGGGCCGCTTCGACCAAATCGCGGTCCAGCAGGGCCTCGCTGGCTTCGATTAGCAACTTCTCGGTGTAGGGGTCGCCGACCTGCACTGCAGGCCGGTCCTCTGTCTCGGCGTCCTCAGAGAGGTCCTCGCTGGCGAAACTCGCGCCGCCCAGTCCGTCGCGGCCGGTCGCGTTCCCGACCAGCATCAGTTTGTTACCGGGTTCCTTCGCGTCCGCGGTGACGAGGCGCTCGTCGTCCAGCAGGCCGACGCAGGCGACGTTGACCAAGGGATTGCCCTCGTAGTCGTCGTGGAACGCCGTGCTCCCCGCGACGGTCGGGACGCCGATGGAGTTGCCGTAGTCCGAGATACCCTCCACGACGCCCTCCAGCAGGTAGCGGGAGTGTTCGCGGTCGAAGTCACCGAAGTACAGCGAGTCGGCCAGCGCGATGGGGTAGGCACCCATCGAGAGCGTGTCGCGGACGATGCCGCCGACGCCCGTGGCCGCGCCGTCGTAGGGGTCCACGAACGACGGGTGGTTGTGGCTCTCGACGCCCATCGTGACGTACACGCCGTCTGCGACTTCCACGACTGCGGCGTCGTCGCCCGGCCCGACGACGACCTGCTCGCCCGTCGACTCGAAGGCCGACAGGAGCGGTCGAGACGACCGATACGCGCAGTGTTCGCTCCAGAGGTTCTCGAACAGCGCCGCCTCCGCGGGCGTGGGGTCGCGGTCGAGTTCGGCGACGACGAGTTCGCGGTCTTGCTCGGAGAGACTCATTCACCTGTCTGTACAGACACGCCGAATTAATGCCTTTCCATGTGCAGGTGCGTGCATACATCGCTCAGGCCTCGACCGCCGTCGCCCGCTCCACCAGTTCCTGACTCACCCGCCGAATCATCGCCGCGGACGTCGGGTCGAACGCCTCGACGCGGCGGGCCTCGAACGCCTCGCGCTCGACGGTCCGGACGACGCCGGTTTCGACGCCGTCTTCGTCGTCCGGTCGGTCGCCGTTCCGTTCGCCGTCGTCGTCTCGTGCGCCGTCGTCCCACCCGATATCGGCGTCGCCGAGGACGGTCGTGAGGGCCCAGCCGACTTCGATGTCGAGTCGTCGGCCCAGTCCAGCCAGTCGTGGATTCTGTCGGTCTTCTCGGCGTTGACGAGCAGAATCATCGCGTCGGCGGGTTCGGCGACGATGTCGAGTTCGGGGGAGAGTTTGCCCGGCGTGTCCGCGAGGACCAACTGCTCGTCACGTCCCTCGAACGTCGCGCGTTTGGTCCGCGCCGTCTGTTCGTTCCACTCGACGCCCCGGTTGTGGAGCGCCGGCGGGTCGCGGTCGTTGAGCAGGTGAGCCAGCGAATTGTCGGTCACGTCGAGCGTCTCCCACCGGAACGAGAACTCCGCGTCGCTTTCGCGTTTCCGCTCGCGAACGCAATCGACCAGAGCCGCGGCGAACGTGCTCTTGCCCGAATGGGATGGTCCGGCAACGACGACTTTCATGCTAATTCGGTTGCGGGCGAGAGGGCATAAAGCGTCTCGCCCCGGTCGAGAACGCCGCGGGTCGAGAAGCGGCGAAATCCGGGGGCTGCGGCCGAGTGGTCGTCTCGAAATCCTATTCACGGAGACATTCCGCCGTCGGATTCCGGACTTGTAAACCATATTCAGCTATATCGAATAGGCGCTGTCGGAGTAGCAGAGAGTCGGAGTTTAGCTTTCTACAAACCACCAGATTCTATATATGAATGGACTGTATCATTTGCGGCCTCGGTTTTCTCAACGCCGTCCGCGACGACCATCCTGAACCGCTGTTTCTTCTCTTTCCACATCTATATCCCCGGAATAGATTGTTAGTGGAGTGTTTTGAACATGTAGAGACCATGTTGGGGAATGAGTACGCCTACCGTGGGTACGTGAAAACGCATGACCGTACAGTCGCTAGGCGTGCCCCGTTTCAGACGATGTAGTTATGCCCCGCGGGTGCCTGTTGTATCTATGTCTACGATAGCTGCGTTCACTGTTCCTGCTGACGACTTCCCACTCGGACACATCTTCGATTCTTTCCCCGAAATCACTATCGAAATCGAACAAGTGGTCCCCGTAACTGATGCTATTCTCCCCTATTTTTGGGTGCGAGAGGAACCCGTTGAACACGTCCAAACGGCCCTCGAAGCACAAGGCGCGCTCAAGTCGTACACGCTCGTCGACGACCTTGGCGACCAAGGCCTATTCCGTGCCGAGTGGGACCCAGCTGTTGAAGGTATCCTCACCGGGATTATCGACGCAGACCTGACGGTAATCTCCGCGACCGGCACCGAGGATAAATGGAAGTTCGAGTTTCGAGCCGAAGACACCACCCAAATCGCGGCGTTCCAAGAATACTGCGCCGACCACGACATCGCTATTACGTTAGAATACCTTCACTCAGTCGGCGCGCGAACCGATGAAGGTGCGTACGGTCTCACGCCTGAACAACGCGAGGCCGTCTTGCTCGCCTACAAGAATGGCTATTACGAGACACCGCCAGAGACGAACCTTGCTGAACTGGCGGAGGAACTCGGGATTGCCAACCAGTCGTTCTCAGACCGACTCCGCCGAGGGACACGTAATCTCATCGAAGGAACACTCGACGTGACGTGACCGTAGCTGCCTCCTTTTAAACCCGCTGAATATACTGTCGCGAACCTCAATCGAATCGAGTGCCTACGGAGTGGTAGAACATCTCAAAAATGACTGACCCTACTGAAACTGCTTCGGCTACGTCGCACACTACCACGAACAACGACAGAACGACGTACCGTATCCGGGAAGGTGAATCGGTCACCGAGGCTGTCGTCCGCGCCGTCAGTGCTGAGAAAGACTCCCGCCCGACAGAAATCGAATCGCTCTACTCGGTCATCGAAACTGACGCGCTCAACGCGCTGTTCGCACCACAGCTGGGCGGCAGCCGACGGATGGCGAACGGAGCGGTCGCATTCGAGTATAGCGGGTGTGATATCCGGGTCACGCATGACGGAGAGGTCCTCCTTAGAGAGAGTGGGAAGGAGTAAATGTATCAGCTCGATTGCAGCTATTGCGACGTGCTGGTTGAAGGGGAAGCCGTAGACCCGGTGAAAAGAGACGCGAAGACGCACCTCAAAGAGAATCACGCCGAAGATGTGATAACAAATTTAAAGGAACAGTATACAAACGTTCCATGCCAGAACGGGTGTGGATACACAGTTCCTATCCGCGTTGAAAACGGCGCAGGAGTAGAGTGCCCGGAATGCGGCCACGATAACCTTTCACCGCTCTTAGACCAATATGTCCTCTTCAGAATAACAGCAAATAAACCATGACCCGTTCTGTAGAACATGAGCATCCGTGTCTATGCACTCACTCAACTAACGAATGTACTAACTGTCAAGAAGAGGAGGGGGAAGTGACTAAAGTGACATTTGAGAGCGGGAATATCGAATGGGCATCCATTTGCGAGGGTTGCATCATAGAGTACGTTCGGGATTCGAACGTCGCTGAAATCGACCGTGTACGGCTATCATGAAATAGGGTCTGAAGGCACCACAAATTGCACGATTCAGAGCGTAATTGACCAACCAGCGAGTACATATCTACTTCACTCCACCGCGTCAGATGGCTGGATTTCGATGCGGCCTGAACTGAACACTCGCACTGTATGGTCACAATACGTGAACACCACCCTCCCAAACCCACGAGCCGTCCCTGATGGCGTCGGCGCAAACAGCGCATGTGTCGTTAGCCATCGTCGGATTCGAGGTCGCCCGCACGTCCCGTCGTCGGTTCGCTCACAACCAGTCGTCGGGCAGTTCGTCCTGATGGTTGTGAATGAGTTCGAGGAGTGGTCGCAAGTCATCGAAGTCAGGTCCTTTCGTCACCACGTTCTCGTCTCGATTCCAGTCGATAACGCCCATATCCTCCAGTTTCGGGAGGTGCGTGTGGGTCATCTCGATGATGAGTTGGTCGAACTCGTCGTCGGTGGTGGCCAAATCGCCGGGGATGTCGGCTTCGTCTTCTGGATTATGATCGAGTAACGTCATCAGCAGCCGCCGTCGGTACGGATTTTGAAACAGTTCGAGTGCTTCGTCGAACTCCAGCCGAGTGGTGGCGGGTGGCGTCATTTGACTACCACCCATTTCATTCGAAGAGTGAAACACCTATCGTTGACTCATATCCTCACGCCCATGTTCTGAGCTGGACCCCGAACAAGGGGCATGATTCACCCAAATATTCAATACCCAGTTCAGCGTGAAAATGTAGTGGTTTGTTACGGTTCGCACCCGAGACTGTTCACGTTGCCGAACCATGTAACCTAGAGGCTGAATAAACCCGTCTCACGAGTCACACGACCGTGACAGACTCACCAAATCGAAGCGTCACCCGTCCGACGGCCTTGTGCCAGCTGAGGCAGATGGTGCCGACCTCGACCGATTGAAAGCGGTGTGACAGCACATACATCAACTCAAGCTGGCCGAGCTGGCTATATCGACTGGGACGGAGAGACACAGACGGTACGACGTGCCCGAGCTTCGACGAACTCGTACCGCTGCTCGCCGCAGTGAACGACCCCGATGATGTACAGGGCGTGTTCCCTGACCGATAACGACACAATACGATACGTAACGAGAACCCACTACGTGCCTCGAACCATGTCCAGCACACCATCACCGCGAACCGTCCGTGTCCACAACCCGTGTTCTAGAGTACGCCTACAGCCACCACGAACCCGGTATACGGTCGGAGAGTTGCAGAGCCAGTGCGCCCAGTGCCCAGATGACTGGATGGTAAAAGAAAATGAGTATCTCGTCTGGCGCGGCTGTGGATACGTCAGGTATCTCTAACACGTTCACTCACCATGCAAGTAATTGCTGCAATGGAGACCGTCGCTGGAACGGGGAACACCTACCATCTGTTGAATGAGACGAAGTCGGGGAGTCGATGTGGCTCAATCCAAATTGAATCTCGATTTGGTCGGCACGCCCACGAAATGCTGAAACGTGAAGAAGCCGAACAACAGGGCTTGGAGCCCTGCTTACGGTGTCAGTCATATGCCGGTGAGAAATGAACTCAACCGCTCCGTGGGAGGCGAGAACGGTTGCTATCGGAAGGTATGATGGAAAACGAGTATTCCCGCCGGTACAAGGCGTAATCCGCTCTTTTTGCTGCAACGGCACAGCGTGGTGAGAGACTAGGCTAGTATCCTGACGTTGGCTTTCTCCTTCGAAGGGTATTGATGTCTAGGCAAATCGAAAGTAGTCGCACGCCGCTGTAAGTTCGCCATAGGTCAGGTGAACGGTTATGGGATTCGTGTGAACGGATAGCACAGCACTGGTGGTTAATGGAACCTCACGTGGCAGGAAGAGGTATGCAATTCGACGCCCCGAAGGTGCTAGTTGACGCTGACCCACGGCAAGGCACGTACAATGCGACGTACCACTATCCGTCCGACCCACCGAGTACGACGGTCGCGCTCGCGCTCATGGAGATACTGGATAGCAATGTGACTGACCTCACGCCCATGCATGAGGGAGCGAGCGTGAATGCGGACGCGCTCGACGACCTGTTCGACCCGGCTGTGGCCGAAGGTGAGCCGGAGGGGATTGTGACGTTCACCTATCACGACCACACGGTCATGGTCAAAAGTCATGGTCGCATCGTCATCCAGTCTCCGGACGCATCGTCCAGTCGGCCGCTGTGACGGCGACTGGATGACGACGGGGGATGGTGTTACCTACGCTTGGTCGGTAAGCACGTGTGGTGGCCCAGCCTTGTGCTATACTGCTCCCCCATGGTGGGAGGGGTCCGATTGGATATCCTTTTGCACCGATGAGCCTCGGGTTTTTCTCCATACGGAGTGTACCTGCCCCATGGGAGAAAAGGAGACGGCGGACGTCAGTGAGAGCGAGTCGAACGTCCATCATCGGAGCATCTTCGAAGACGTCGATGAAAGCCCCTCGGCGGAGTTAATCGGAATACTCGCGGAACTCAAAGGCGTTGGGACAGACGAGCTTTCGCCCTTGTACTCATGGGTGGATAGTTTGATTAGTGACCTGTACTCGTCGCCGCCACCAGCCGAGACCCAAGCGGTGATTGAGTTCACGTATGAGGACTATCGCATTACGTTGTATCAGGACGGCCACGCTGTGCTGATGGAGCGTACCTCAGAGTCGGGCACCCACTAGCGTTTAGAATCATACGGAGGCAATTCAGTCCAAGCGGGGGTACCCGGCTGATTGCTTCCTGAGTAGACTAAGGACGAGTGCAGAGCATGCGCGTCTAGTAGAGGGATTGATATGTACGGCCACGATTCTGTCCGTCAGCGCGGATGAGATTGTACTGCTCCCGTTTCTGGAGGTGGTTTCTCACCGTGCGGTTGGTTTTCGGGTTGTCGGCTCGGGCTCGATACGCCTCGTATAGTTCACTTGGTTCGATTTCATCGCGCTCGGTGATAATCTCGTAAAGGATGCGTTGGTCAGTCGTGAGCTTCTCAACATTGCGCTGGCGGATTTCCACTTTGGCTTCCGAAACCGCCTCCTGAGTTACTTCATCAGTTACAGTATCGAGTGCTTGCTGAGTAGCACGGCGGGCGGCCACTCGCAATACTTCGATGCCGACGCGTGCGTCACCTGCGGCCGCGTTCGCTATCATCGCCAACTGGTCGGTCGACACGGCGTCTTCGCGGAGTCCCTGCCGAACACGGGGACGGAGAATTTCGACTAGTTCGTCGACGGTGTAGGCGTCGAAGCTGATGCGCGTAACGGTGCGGAGTCGGCTCTGGAGACGCTCGTTGAGTGGCTGCGGAAGTGGGTTGATGTCCATCTCGGTGAGAAGCCACCTGTGCCTGCAGGCGAGATTACCGAAATTATCGGCCTCTGCATCGGCACGGGCTATGGGTAGCTGGTAACGGTTCTTTTGGGTTCAGCAGCGCTGAAGTGGCAACGCTGGTCTTCTGCATTGGATTCCCGCCAATGTGAAGGGAAATTTTCATAGTATAGGGGGCGGGAATCGCTTCAACGAGTCGCATGGTTCTTTCGGCGCTGTGAAACATCGAATAATCTCGGAGTTCGTTTGTGACTCCGCCAAAAGTCGACCTATTGGAGTAGGAGCTGGCCGGCAGCGGACGGACCGCAGACCGGCCATGTCGGACGAACTGGGCGAAGCTCCGTCCGGACTCGGAAAATCGGAGCCGTTCGACGCGAGTCGGCTATCCGCGACCGACTCGGCAGTGAGGTCGTTCCGAGATTTCGCTCTCGGGGGCGAACGACTCCGTACCGAGGCGCTTTTGCCGCCCGCCTGCGAATCCTCGCCCGTGCTATCGGTCGAGCTTCACGCCCACTCGTCGCTATCGTACGACGGCCGGGACCCGGTCGATCTCCTGTTGGAGCAGGCCGCCGCGGTCGGTCTGGACGCGCTGGCGGTCACGGACCACGACGAACTCGCGGCCAGCCTCGAAGCGGTCGAGAAGGCAGGGGAGTACGGACTGGTCGGGATTCCGGGGATGGAGGTCAGTTCCGCGGCGGGCCACGTCCTCGCGCTCGGCATCTCCGAGCGGGTGCCCGCGGGCCTGTCGTTCTCCGAGACGCTCGACCGAATCCACGAGCAGGGCGGCGTCGCCGTCGTTCCCCACCCGTTCCAGAAGTCCCGGAGCGGCGTGATGGCCAACATCACCGAGACCGAACTCGCCGAAGCCGACGCCGTCGAGGTGTACAACTCCCGGCTCCTGACCGGTCGAGGCAATCGGAAGGCCCGGCGGTTCGCCGAACGCCACGACCTCCCACAGACCGCCGGAAGCGACGCTCACATCAGCGAGATGGTCGGGCAGGCGGTCACGCGAATCGACGCCGACGAGCACAGCGCCGCGGCCATCTTGGACGCCATCGCCGACGGCCGGACCACCGTCGAGGGCAAGCGGACTCCGTGGCACGTCAGCTTCCGGCAGGCCGCGGGCGGCGCGAAGCGCCGAGTGAAGAACCGACTCGGCGAGCTACTCTGATGGTCGAACCGACTGACGGGGGAGCAGAGTCGGAGACCGAGATGCGGGGCGCGTCGGCCGAGCGCGTGGCGCGGGCCGTCGCGGACGGGAACGCCCTCTTCGACTCGCCGGGGTTCGCCGGCCGACTCCCGGACGGTCGTCTCGTCCGCGACGTCTTGGGTCGCCAACCGATTTTCGTCGAGAGCGGGAGCGAGGAGGACGTGAGGTGGTCGTTCTCCCCCGGCGACCTCGCCGACCCCGAGCCAGTTCCCGCGGGTCACGTCTTCGACCCCGAGGGAGTCGGAACCGCCGCCGGCGAGGGCGGCCTCCGTGAGGCCGCCCTCGAACGCGTCTTCTCGCTTCCCGACCCCGAGCCTATCCCCGACGACCGCGAGACGGTGCGGAACGTCGGGGGTGCGCTCCGGGAGAGTCTCGCGTCGGTGGAGTCGGGCGCGGCGGCATCCGGCGATCTCGCGGTCGCGTTCTCTGGCGGCGTCGATTCCGCGGTCGTGGCCAGCGCCTTCGACGCGCCGCTGTACGTCGTCGGCTTCCCGGAGAGCCACGACGTGGCGGCGGCCCGGCGCGCGGCGCGTCTGATGGGCCGCGAGGCGGACTTGCGGGTTTTCGAGCTATCTCCCGCGGACGTGGAGCGTGCGGTGCCCGAGGTGGCCCGCGCGACCGGGCGGACGAACGCGATGGACGTGCAAATCGCGCTCCCGCTCTATCTCGCGGCCGAACGCGCTTCTCGCGACGGCTTCGACCGACTTGCGGTCGGACAGGGCGCGGACGAACTGTTCGGCGGGTACGCGAAGGTCGCTCGCGCGCCCGAAGACCCTCGCGTCGAGGCCGAGACGGTGCGCGGCGCGGCCCGCGAGGTGGTGGGGACGCTCCCCGACCAGTTGGAACGCGACGTGCTGGCGCTCCGGGCGGCGGGCGTCGAACCGGTCGCGCCGCTGTTGGACGACCGAGTGGTCCGGGCCGCGCTCGCGCTTCCGGGCGAGTCGCTGGTCGATTCGCGGGGCGAACGCAAGAAGGCGTTCCGACTGGCCGCCCGCGAGTTCGTCCCCGACGGGGTGGCGTTCCGCGAGAAGAAGGCGGTCCAGTACGGCAGTCTGGTCGCCCGCGAGGTGGACCGACTCGCCAGACAGGCCGGGTTCAAGCGCCGGATGGACGACCACGTCTCCCGGTACGTCGCGTCGCTGGTCGAGGAGTGAGTCGGCCGACCGTCGAGTCGGCGGTATCGGAACCAAAATCGTCATTACCGGGAAGTGCCGTATGCAGGGCAATGAGCTACGTCTCTCGGGGAATCGGGGAAATCGGCGGCCGACGGGTCCTGTTGGCGCTCGGCGGACTGTACGTCGCCTTCGCCGTCGGGTTTCCGGTGGCACCCGTCGCCGACCGGACGGTCGGGGGGACCCTCGTCACCTCCCTGTTGGTCGGCGCGAGCGGTCTCACCCTCGCGTACGGCGGCTACCGACTCCCGACGACGAGCGTCCGCCCGGAACTCTTCTCCGTCGTCGCCGGGTGGTCGCTCCGCGCTATCGGCGTCATGCTCGCCATCGTCTTCCTCGGGGCGGCCGTCGGGGGTCTCGAGGATCCGGTGTCGGGGTTCCTCGTCCTCCCGGCCCTCGTCCAGCGGACGGGAGCGGCATCGAACGCGGCGGAACCGACGTCACCATCACGGTCGGCGAACTCCCGACCGGATTCTACGTGGCCGACGACGGTCCCGGAATCCCGGCCGACGACCGAGAGGCGGTGTTCGAATCGGGGTACACGACCGCGAGCGACAACGGTGGGATGGGGTTGGTGCTGCCGTTCGTCTACGAGATGGCCGAGGTGTACGACTGGTCGTGCGCCATCACGGAGAGCGAGACCGGCGGCGCTCGCTTCGAGTTCACGAACGTCACCGTGGCACAGCGTCCGACCGAGTAGCAGGGCCGGAGCCGACGACTCGGGGGTTGACGGGCGGACATGCAGACCCGTCGATGGGCCGACGAGCGGACGCGCCGACTCAGCCCTCGGTCGCCAACTCGGCGAGGGCCTCCCCCACCGACTCGTCCGCCGAAAACGAGAGGCGCTGGCGCTCGTTGTCGATGACGATGGTGACGGTCGCGCGGTCGGGACCGGTCCCGACCGCGCCGCCCGCGGCGAGGAGCAGCACCGACAGCGCGACGAGTCCGGCACCGTTGGTCAGGTCCCGCGTGGCGGCGACGACGCCGACAACCAGACAGAGGCCGCCGCAGGCGCGGAACGCCACCGAGAGGTCCATCCCGTCGTCCGCGGGGTCGGTCTCGACCGCGCGGACGTGGTTGTAGCCGATAGACGTCGTCTCGTCGCCGGTCGCGAAGACGACCCGGCGGTCGGTGGCGGCGAAGTGCGTCGGCGAGTCGGGGAGCACCTGCCACTGGTTGGCCCAGTGGACGTTCCCGGCGGTCCACGAACGGCGGACCTCCTCGCCCGCTTGCAGTTCCGCCTCGATGGCCGCGGGAAGGTCGCGCTCGCCGTCCTCGACGCCGACTTCGCCGACGCTCATGTAAGCGGTCGTTCAGAACGGGGGTTAATTAACTTTCTTACTTGGTAAAACGACACTTCTCTTTGAAGCCACGCCGACGACGGCGAGCGACTACGCGGACCGACGTTCGACCGCCGCTATCGCTTCGACGCCCAACGTCTCGACTTCGGTCGTCAGTTCGTCGAACGACCGAAGGCCGTCCGGGGCGAACCACTCCCACTCGTCGGCGTCGGCCTCGTCGCCAGCGGGGTCGATGTCCCGGTCCTCGGCTTCGCCGAAGTAGACGAAGTCGACGTGCTGGTGGCCGACCTCGCCGTTCGGGTAGACGTCGATGTCGAACAACATGACGTGTTCGGCGGGCGGGAGTTCTCGGCCAGCGACGGCCTCGACGCTCGTCTCGGGTTTCAGCAGGGTTACGTCGAGACCGGTCTCCTCGCGGACCTCCCTCCGGGCCGCCTCGCGGGGGAGTTCGTCGCGGTCCAAGTGGCCGCCGGGCGCGAGCCACATGTCGAGTCGGTCGTGGCGGTGCAACGCAACCGCGCCGTCGTGGACGACGTAGACGGTCGCGGTGAAGTGACGGGTGGTCTCCATGCGTGGGCCGACGAAACGGCGGCGGTTGGGCGTTGCGATTCGGCGTCGAATCGGGTCACAGAACGGGTCGGAACCGACGGATGCGACCGCGACGCGGGCGGCAAAAACAGGGTTTCAGGGCGCGATAGCGTCTTCCTTCGCTTCGAGCAGTTCGTGGTAGCGGTTGCGGATGGTGACCTCGCTGATGTCCGAGACGTCGCTGACTTCGCTCTGGGTCACCTTCTCGTTGCTGAGGAGGGCGGCGGCGTAGACGGCGGCCGCGGCGAGACCGACCGGCGACTTGCCGCTGTGGATGCCCTTCTCGGTCGCGGTGTCCAGCAGGTCGCGGGCGCGGCGCTCTACCTCGTCGCTCACGTCGAGGTCCGAGACGAACCGCGGGACGTAGCTCTTCGGGTCGGCGGGCTGGATTTCGAGGTTCAACTCCCGGACGACGTAGCGGTAGGTCCGCGCGATTTCGTCCTTGTCCACGCGCGAGACCCCGCTGATTTCGTCCAGACTGCGCGGCGTTCCGGCCTGCCGCGCGGCGGCGTAGAGCGCAGAGGTGGCGACGCCCTCGATGGAGCGGCCCGGCAGGAGGTCCTCGTCGAGCGCGCGGCGGTAGATGACCGAGGCGGTCTCTCGGACGTTGTCCGGCAGGCCGAGCGCGGAGGCCATGCGGTCGATTTCGCCGAGCGCCTGCTTGAGGTTGCGCTCCTTGGAGTCGCGGGTGCGGAATCGCTCGTTCCACTTGCGCAGGCGCTGCATCTTCTCGCGCTGGCGACTCCCGAGCGAGTTGCCGTAGGCGTCCTTGTCCTGCCAGCCGATGTTGGTCGAGAGGCCCTTGTCGTGCATCGTGTTGGTCGTCGGCGCGCCGACGCGGGACTTCTGGTCCTTCTCCTTGGCGTCGAACGCGCGCCACTCCGGACCGGGGTCTATCTGGTCCTCGTCTACGACGAGTCCGCACTCGGCACAGACCGTCTCGCCGCGCTCGTCGTCGGTGACGAGATTCCCCCCGCACTCGGGACACTTGGTCTCTTCGCGCTCGGTCTCGGTTTCGTCGGTGGTTCGCTCGTCGGTGTGGGTTCGGGTTCGTGTTTCGGTCATGGTGGAATTTGATGGAGAGAGCTAGCAGTATGTGGGTCGGTCGGCCGCAGACGGGACGGTGGATACCGGGGTCAGAAGACGTTACCTAGTTGTAGCCGTTTCTACTTAAAGACTGTGGCAACGCGCGTTTTCACCGATACTCGTCTCCGACGCGTCTCCGGCGTTCTCGACGGGCCAGAGGCGCGTCTCGGGGTCTCAGGGCGACCCCCCGAATTCGGCAACCTTTAATACTACCTTCGAGGGGTCGGTATCGAAACCCTTACCGACGCCCCGCGGGACTCTACGTGTATGAGCGACACGTCTACTGGGTCCGAGGACTCCGCGCCCGGTCCGGAGGAGGTCCGACACGTCGCCGACCTCGCCCGCGTCGGTCTCGACGACGACGAGGTCGAGCGGTTCACCGAGCAGTTCGCGGACATCCTCGACTACTTCGAGACGCTGGACGAGGTGCCGGAGGTCGAACGCGACGCCGACCTCGTGAACGTCATGCGCGAGGACGAGGTGCGCGACTCCCTCACGCAGGAGGAGGCGCTGGCGAACGCACCCGAGACCGAGGACGGCTACTTCAAGGGACCGAACGTCTCGTAATCTCTCCCGAACGACGACTACCACTACCAACCATGAGCGCAGATTACAACGTATTCATCACCGAGGAGACCATCGAGGGCGCGGACGACGGCCCCCTCGCCGACAGCACCGTCGCGGTCAAGGACAACATCAGCACCGAGGGCGTCCGGACGACCTGCGGGTCGGAGATGCTGGACGACTACGTGCCGCCGTACGACGCCACCGTGGTCGAGCGCCTGAAGGACGCGGGCGCGACCATCGTCGGCAAGGCCAACATGGACGAGTTCGGCATGGGTTCGACCACCGAGACCTCGGCGTTCGGCGCGGCCGAGAACCCCGCCGCACCGGGCCGGGTCCCCGGCGGTTCGTCTGGCGGGAGCGCGGCCGCCGTCGCCGCCGGCGAAGCGGACCTCGCGTTGGGAAGCGACACGGGCGGCTCAATCCGGAACCCCGCCGCCTTCTGCGGCGTCGTCGGCATCAAGCCGACCTACGGGCTGGTCTCGCGCTACGGACTGGTCGCCTACGCCAACAGCCTCGAACAGATCGGTCCGCTCGCGCCCACCGTCGAGGAGGCCGCCGCGCTCCTCGACGCCATCAGCGGGCCGGACGAGCGCGACGCGACGACCCGCGAGGAAGGGGCCGGAACCGACTACGCCGGCGCCGCCACGGGCGACGTGGAGGACACGACTATCGGCGTCCCCGCGGAACTGGTCGAGGGTGCCGACGAGGGCGTCCGCGAGCGCTTCGAGGCGAGCCTCGACGACCTCCGCGAGCGGGGCGCGACCGTCGAAGAGGTCTCGCTCCCCTCGGTCGAACACGCCGTGGAAGCCTACTACGTCATCGCCATGTCCGAGGCGTCCTCGAATCTCGCGCGCTTCGACGGCGTGCGCTACGGCCACTCGGGCGGCTTCGACGGCAACTGGAACGAGGCGTTCTCGAAGGCCCGCGAGGAGGCCTTCGGCGAGGAGGTCAAGCGCCGCATCCTGCTGGGCACCTACGCGCTCTCGGCGGGCTACCACGACAAGTACTACAAGCAGGCTCAGGACGCTCGCGCGTGGGTCAAGCAGGACTTCGACGAGGCCTTCGAGTCGGTGGACGTGCTGGCGAGTCCGACCATGCCGACCCCGCCGTTCGAGGTCGGCGAGAGTCTGGACGACCCGCTCCAGATGTACCTCGCGGACGCCAACACGGTGCCCGTGAACCTCGCGGACCTGCCCGCCATCTCGATCCCGGCCGGTGAGACCGACGGCCTCCCGGTCGGGATTCAGTTCATCGGGCCGGCGTTCGGCGAGGAGGAGATTATCCGCGTCGGGAGTGCGCTGGAGTAGTCGGCGCCTCGTCGCTCTTTTCTGCCGGATTTACCGCCGCTGTCCGGCTTGAGCAGTCAGACGGCCTCCGTCCCAAGTCGCTCCACCGGGTCGCCGACGGCGACGGTCTCGCCCGCCGATTCCTCCGGGACGCGGGTGTTGACCATCAGCCGGAAGGCGTGGTCGAATCGGTCGCCGGCGGTCCAACTCGGGATCGTCTCCTCGCGCCGCCGAACGAACGCCTCCCGGAAGTCGGGCGTCTCTTCGCCCGTATCGGGGTCGCGGCCGGGGACGACGCACCGCTGGCAGGGATGGATGCCGACGAGTTCGACTTCCCCGACTCGGAACCGGACCGCTTCATCCGCGTCGGCGAACAGGCAGTCCTCCCAGAACGGCGGCACGCCGCCGACTTCGACGTTGGCGCGGAACCGACGCCGGGCGGATTCGAGGTCGAAGTCGAACCACGCGGCGACCTCCCGGAGGGTGGCGGTCGAGACGACCGTCGGCCCGTGTCGCTCACGGTCGTCGTGCTGGCCGGACGCGTCCCGCCGCACGCTGACCGCGCGCCCGAAGAACTCGGAGAGTCGGGCGTTCAGGTCGGCGTGGACCGCGGCCTCGTCGTCGCCGGCGTCCGCGAGCGCGAACCGTCGGGAGTCGGACTCGTCGGTGCCCTGCTCGCGTAGCGTGACGCCCGGCCCGCCCGCGTCTCGAGGGTGGAACGTCGAGCGGAGTCGGTGGACGGCGTCGGTCTTCTTCCCGTTGACGTAGTCGCCCGACCCGCCGACGTCGGCCGCGGCCGGGTCGTAGGGGTCGTCTGCGGGCCGGTCCAGAATCGCCCACTCGCGGTCGCCGGCGAGCGCGCCCTCGGCGGCGAGCGTCGCCCGGTCGCGCGGCTCTGGGTCGAGCGACTTGACCGGGAAGTACTGGAGATGCGCGAGGTGCGGGTCGGCGTCGTCGAGTCCGGTGACGGGGTGGTCGCCGTACCAGTCGGACATGGCCGGTAGGTTGGCCGCTGTCCGACAAAAAGCCAGTGAACGGGGTGAAAAGCGTCGAGGGGCCTTACTCGCTGTACGCCAGATTCATGATCCACTGCGAGAAGGCGTCGCTCTCCGCGTCGACCTCCTCCTCGCCGATGAACGGCGAGAGCATGTCGCCCGCCATCAGCAGCGAGAAATCGAGGTCGCGGGCCGCCGGCGTGATGAGGTAGGTGTTGTGGCCCTCGTAGACGGTCTCCTCGCGCTGGACGAGACCCTTCTCGTACAGCGATTCGACGATTCGACTGCCCTTCCGGGAGTCCACGTCGAGTTGCTTCCAGAAGTCGCTCTGGTGGATGCCGCCGGACTCCCGGACGAGTTCGAGTCCCGCGCGCTCCGCGTCGGTGAGGTCCTCCTCGGATACTGCCATACGGGGAACACGGTCCGCGAGCGGTTTAAAACTGACCGTCCGACTCGCTCGTCCGATTTATCCGTCTCCGCCTTCGACCGCGACCTCCTCGTAGTCGGTCTCGCAGGGCGTGCCGTCGGCGAACCAGTACCGCCCCGCGCCCTCGGCGTCGATGGCGACCAGCGACGACGAGCGAGTGCCGTAGCCGTCGGCGTGGACGCAGGCCCCGAGGTCGTGGTCCCGCAGGACCTCCTTCGCGCGCTCGAACCACTCCGCGGAGTCCGTCTCCGAGGTCGCGTCCGGTGCGATCGCACCGGTCGCGTCGTCGGTCGGCAGGTCGGGGTGGACCGCCTCGCGGATGGCCTCGGCCTTCGACGCGGCCCCGTTGTACCCCTCGTTGACGACGACGTGGACGCCGGGGTCGAAGTGGGTCGTCCGGAGGACGCCGTCCCACTCCAGCAGGGCGGCCTCCTCGCGGTCGGCGACGACGAGGTTGAACCCGGCGTACTGGCGGTCTGCGAGTTCGTCTCGGACGAAGGAACTCGCGGCGCTCGCCGACTCGCGGGCCAACGCGTCACGGACGAGCAATCCCCGCGAACGCTCGCCATCGATGTCGGTTCGGCGGTTCGTGACGGCGACGAACAGGCCCGCGTCGTTGTAACCGATCCACGTCCCGCCGGCCTCCTCGTCCCGCGGCGCGACGACGCGGGGGTCCTCGTCGGAGACGCCGGGCGGCCGGGACGGACGGCCGAGCGCCTCGTCGCGGTTCGCCGCCGCGGCTATCGGTGCGTCGTCGAACACCCGCCACGCGAGGATGAGAGTACACACAGTGTACAGTACGGGTCTCTCGGGCTAAAGTTCCGCGGCCTCGCAGGCTCTGTGGGGACGGGTTCGGCGATGGATTTCAGTCGTCGAGAGTGGCTTTCGGTCTGGCGCGTGCTGGCGCGACCTCGTGTCGCGCCAACCGCGCGAGGTCGTGCTGAGCGGAGCGAAGCACGGCTCGTCGGACGCCGTTTGTCCGACGGTGGCTGAGTAGCGCAGCGAAGCGAGCAACGCAAGCGGTTGGGGAGGGCGAGGTGCGGTGCCGTGCGGTCCCGGTGTGATTGGAGTCGGAACCAGTAGCTTCTACTCGATTACCAGTTCGGCTCTGAGGCCGACAGCAACCGCGACCGCTACTATCGCCGACAAAACGGAGTCGCCGCACAGCATCGCAACCGCGCCCCCGTACCTCCCCGCTTGCTGGGGCACGAGGCCCTCGCGGCGCGTCCTGCCGAGAGTGTCACCCGGCGCGTCCCGTCGCTGGTGTCACGCGGCGCGTCCCGTGGTCGGTGAAAACCCGAGAAACGACCCGGAACTACGAATCTCGCGCTTCCCGAAGTCGCTCCCGGACCGCCTCGCGCTCGACGGTCCCCGAGGTGGTCCGTGGCAGTTCGTCTGCGAACGCGACCGTCCGCGGGCACTTGTAGCCCGCCAGTCGCTCCCGACAGTGGGCGTCGAGAGCTTCGACCGAGAGCGTCGCGTCGTCCTCCGTGACCACCAGCGCGCTCACGCGCTCGCCCCACTCGTCGTCGGCCAACCCGACGACCGCGGCGTCCCGAACCGCGGGATGCTCGCGCAGGGCCTCGACCACCTCGCCGGGGTGGACGTTCTCCCCCCCGGTGACGATGCGGTCCTCGCGGCGGTTCAGCACCCAGACGCGCCCCGCCTCGTCGCGGTAGCCCACGTCGCCGGTGTGAAGTCCGTACTCGCCGAAGGTCTCGTTCGTCGCCGCCGGGTCGCCGTAGTAGCCCCGCATCACGGTCGGCCCGGAGACGACGAGTTCGCCGGTCTCGCCCGCCGGGAGCGGGATTTCGTTTCCGCCTTCACCGTCCGCCTCGTCATCCCTGCTCTCCTCGTCCCTCTCGTCTCCCTCGTCCCCCTCGCCGACGACGGTCACGTCGGTCCACAGCAGGGGTCGCCCGACGGTCCCGCGATGGGCGAACGCCTCGCGGGGCCGGGCGGTGGCGATTTGGGAGGCCGTCTCGGTCATGCCGTAGGTCGGGTGGACCGGCACGCCGCGGGCCTCGCACCGCGAAATCAGTTCCTCGGAGGCCGGCGCACCCCCGAGCAGGACGAACCGCAGCGAGTTGCTCAGCGAGTCGCGCGCGTCGAGCATCCGCCGGAGCATCGTCGGCACGAGCGAGACGCCCGTGACGCCGAACTCCGCCGTCGCGTCCGCGGCGTTCCCGGCGTCGAAGCCCTCCTGCAAGACGACCGTGGTCCCGTAGAGCGCCGACCGGAGGACGACCGACAGCCCGCCCATGTGGTACATCGACAGGCAGAGGAGCCAGTTGTCGTCGGGGGTCACGCCGAGCCGGAACGCCGAGGCGACCGCGCTCGACAGGAAGTTGCTCATCGACAGCTCGACGGCCTTCGGGTCGCCCGTCGTGCCGGAGGTGAACAGCATCGCCTGCGGGTCCGCGCGGGACCACGCCGCCGGGTCGAAGTCGGTCGGTTCGCGCTCCCGGAGCGCCGCCACGCCGTCCGCGTCCAGCGAATCGACCGACGCGACCGGGAGCCCCGCCGTGGACGCCGCGGAGTCCGCGACGGCCACCGCGTCGGCCTCCGTCTCGCGCTCGCAGACCAGCAGGTTCAGGTCGGCGGTCTCGGCCTGCCGGACCAACTCGGGTCCGGTCAGTCTGGCGTTCAGCGGGACCAGCACCGCGCCGAGGCGCATCGCGGCGTGGACCAGTCGGACGAACGCGACCCGCGTCTCCATCAGGACGCCGAGGTGGTCGCCCGCCCGAACGCCGAGGTCGGCGAGTCGGCCCGCGGTCTCTTCGACCGCCGCGTCCAGTTCTGCGTAGCTCCACCGAGTTCCGTCGGCCGCTTCCACGAGCGCCGTCGCCTCGGACGAGGTCCGGGCGCGCTCGGCCAACCAGTCGCGGGTCGTCTCCGCCGTTTCGGGGGGTCGTCGTTCTCGTTCGTCAGTCATGGTGTCCCCACGTGTCCGCGGTGCCGTTGCCCTCGCCCTGCGGGACGACCGCCCGGCCGTCCGCGACCGGCGCGATGTCCGGGCCGAGGTCCGATTCGAGCAGCTTCCGAGTGGCGAGTCCGCAGGCCGTCACGTCCGGTATCGCGGCCGCGACGTGGACCGCGGCGGTCCGGGCCACTGCCCCGTCGATGGTCGTCGTCACGACCGGTTCGATTCCTTCCTCGCGGGCGCGCGAGGCGAGCGCGCTCGCCTCGCGCGGACCGCCGAGCGCCATCGGTTTCAGGATTACCGCGTCGGGATTCGCGTCGAGCGCGTCCTCGAAACCGACCTCGGCGAGCGTCTCGTCCAGCGCGACCGGTCCGGCGAGCGACGCGAGGCCCGCGAGGTCGGTCGCGGGCAGGGGTTGCTCGACGTAGGCGAGGCGGTCGCCGACCGCATCGAGGAACTGCTGGGCCTGCTCGCGGGTCCACGCCGCGTTCGCGTCGGCCCGGAGTTCGACCTCCGGGAGCGCGTCGGCCACCGCCTCGATTCGCTCCACGTCGGCGGACAACTGGCGCGCGCCGACCTTGACTTTGAGGCAGTCGAAGCCGGCGGCGGCGGCGCGCTCGGCTTCGGCGACGGTCGCCTCCGCGGGCGCGTCGCCGACCGTCGCGTTGACCGGGACGCTCTTGGCGGGGTTCTCCGCGCCGAAGTAGCGGTAGAGGGGCACGCGCTGGCGCGAGGCGCGCAGGTCCGCGAGCGCGAGGTCGAGCGCGTGGCGCGCGGCGGGGGTCGAGTCGAGATCCGCGAGGAGGTCGTCGGGGTCGGCCCCGGCGTCGATTTCCTCGCTCGCGGTTTCACCGCTCGTATTCGAGGCGCGAAGCACCTCGCTAACCTCCGCGAGGGCCGACTCGCACTCGTCGTAGTGTTCGGTCCAGCCCGGAAGCGGCGTGGCCTCGCCGACGCCGACCGACCCGTCGTCGGCCTCCAGTCTGAGGAGGAGTCCGTCCCGGCGCTCGACGGTGCCCCGCGCGGTTTCGAGGGGGTCGGCCAGCGGGAGCGAGAAGGGGCGGATGTCGGCTCTCATATCACGAGACCCAGTGCGAACAGCACCGAGTGGGCCGCGAGCAGTTTCCCGGTCCGTTCGAGCGCGGGGTTGAGCGCCGCGCCGGAGGTGTCGGTCAGCATCGTCCGCGCGATGGCGGCCGCGTAGGGAATCGTCGCCAGCGGCAAGAGGACCGCCGGAGAGTAGCCCCGCGCGAGCCAGAACCAGACGGGCACGACGTACGACAGCGCCAGTAGGCCGACGAACTCGGCCCGACTCGCGGTGTAGCCGACGAGGACCGCCAGCGTCTTCTTGCCCGCCTCGCGGTCGGTTTCGAGGTCCCGGACGTTGTTCACGACGAGGATGTTCGTTGAGATGGCCGCGACGGGAAGGCTGGCGACGAACGCCGCGAGCGTGACGGTTCCCTCCGGGATTCCCGTCGGGAAGGCTCCGGCCGCCGCGCTGGCGGCCTGTACGTAGAAGGTGCCCATCACGGCGACGACGCCGAAGAAGACGAAGACGAACAGGTCGCCGAGACCGTGCGAGCCGAGCGGGTAGGGACCCCCGGCGTAGGCGACGCCGGAGACGACGCTGGCGAGCCCGATGACGAGGATTGGGAGACCGCCGACGTACACCAGATAGACGCCGACGAGTATCGCCAGCGCGAACGTGGCGTACATCGCGCGCTTGACCGACTCGGGGGCGATGAGGCCCGACTGCGTGACGCGGGTGAATCCCTCGCGCTCGTCGGTGTCGACGCCCTTCACGGCGTCGTAGTAGTCGTTGGCGAAGTTGGTGCCGATCTGGATGAGTGCCGCGCCGACGAAGGCCGCCAGCGCCGGGAGCGCGGCGAAGACGCCCTCGTGGACGGCGAGACCGACGCCGACGATGACGGGGGCGGCGGCCGCCGGGAGCGTGTGAGGCCGAGCGGCCATCAGCCACGCCTCGCGGCGGGAGTGTTCGGTAGCCGTGTCGCTCATTGTCGGGAGTTACGGCGAGCGGACAATAGCGTCTGCGGTTTCGGCAGAGCCGACGCTGGCGGAAGTCGGTGTCTGAGAGAACCGTTCTTCGCTCGTATCTACTCCTTGTCACCAGAAGCACTTAAACGGAGAGCGGGACGGCGCGAGCGAGACGCCCGGTCGTCCTGCCGGCGCTTCAGTCGTCGCCAGTCGCCCTGAACTCGCGAGCCGCCTCGCGCAGTTCGTCGGAGATGCCCGGCACTTCGTCGGGCGACACGTCGCCCTCGGCGTCGATTTCCTCGACGGACTTGGGGAACTCCCGGAGCGAGTAATGGATGTCGATGCCCGCGTTCGCGCCCTCGCCCATCGCCACCGGAATCTGGTTGTGGCCCGGCGTCAGGTCGCCGACCGCGTAGACGCCCTCGACGCTGGTCTCGCCCGCGTCGCCGACCGCGACGGTACCGTCGTCGTTGCGCTCGCACCCCAGTTGGTCCACGAGTTCCGCGTTGTAGTTCGACCCGTACATCGGGAAGCCGCCACGGTACTCGCGGAACTGCCCGTCCTCGAACTCGAAGCCTTCGAGCCAGCCGTCGTCGCCCTTCTCCATTCCGGTGACGTCCTCCGAGACGATTTCGACGGGGTGGGCACGCAACTGGCGGTCGGTCTCGTCGCTCCACTGCGGGTCGTCGCCCCGCAACAACAGGTCAACCTCGTCGGTGAAGTTGAGCATGATCATGGCGACGTGGGCGGCCGACTCGCCGGTTCCCATCACGAAGACGGGCTCGTCCACGAACATGTAGGCGTCGCAGTGGAGACACCAGTGGAGACCCCGGCCGGTCGGCGGGAGCGGCGGGTCTGGTCGCACGTCGTTGAATCCGGTCGCCAGCACGACTCTCTCCGCCGTCAGTTCGGCCTCGTCGGTCGAGAGCCGGAACCGACCGTCCCCCGACTGTTCGACCGACTCCACGTAGTCCCGAACGTAGTCCGCGCCGTAGCGCTGAATCTGCTCGCGCGCGGTCCGGAGCAGTTCCTTCCCCGACACGTCTTCGGTGATGCCGACGACGTTGTGCGTCTCGGTCATCATCGCGGCTCGGCCGCCGCCGCGGTTGACGACCACGGTGTCGTGGCTCAGTCGCGTCGTGTAGAGCGCGGCCGTGAGTCCCGCGGGTCCGCCGCCGATTACGGCGACCTCGTACTCCCGAGTCTCGTCGGTCATGGAGTACGAGTTGGACCGTGACGGCCTTAAGCGGGCGGGCGGCGGCGAGTCCGGGCGGTTCACCGCGACGGTGGATACCCTCAGTCGGACGCTTCGTCGGCCGCCGACCGAGGCTCGACTTCGATTTGCCCGCCGCCCGAGACGGTGACTTCGTGGTCGTGGTACGCGAACGACACCTCGACACTGCCCCGACCGGAGTCCCGACCGCGGAACAGCCCGTCGAGGGCGTCCGGATCGACCACGCTGTACAGCGGTTCGAGAACCTCCGCGGAACTGGTCGCTTCCTTCGGCGCTATCGAGTCGGTACCGGACGCGGCGGATACGGCGGCGATAACCCCCTCGCTAAACGACTCCGACGGCGATACCTCGTAGGTGAAAATCGGCTGTTGCATTCCCTCGCTGGTCATCGCCTCTCGGTACTCCCGCCGGACGGGTCAACTCCGCCCTTACCCATGTAACCCGTTTAAGTATCGCCGTCCTCCTCTCCCGCCAGTCCGTTCTCGACGATGGTTCGGTAGCCCCTGCGCAACCGCGAGGCGAACGCCTGTCGGCTGATGCCGAGTCGGGACGCGAGCGCGTCGGAGGTCTCGCCCCGGAGTTCGAACGTCCAGCCGTTCCTGGAACCCGTGGCGGAGATGACCGTCACGTCGGTCTCGGCGATGGCGGTCATGATGCCCAGAAACTCCGGTTCCCACTCGGCCCGGAACAGTCCCCTGTCGCCCAAGTCCTCCATCAGCACCGCCGAGCGCAACTCGGGGAGGCCGTCGAGCAGGTCGCGAACGTCCGTCATGTCGGCGCTCGCGTCGGTCACCCAGAAGTACGGCATGACCGTGTCGTCGCTGGGAACCCCCCGGTCGAGTTCGAACACCGCGTCGGGGAACTCCTCGAACGCCTTCCCGAGGGGGAACCCGTCGGCGGCGAGAGTGAAGTCGGCTATCGAGGTCACGGTGTGTCCGTCCCCCGATTCGGTCCCGACTCGGTTAAAGCTACGCAGCGGTCAGTAGTGCCAGTCGAACCGGTCGAACTCCGGCTCTCGGCCCTCGACGAAGGCGTCGCGGCCTTCCTGGGCCTCGTCGGTCATGTACGCGAGCCGGGTCGCTTCCCCGGCGAAGACCTGCTGGCCGACCATCCCGTCGTCGGTCGCGTTGAAGGCGTACTTGAGCATGCGCATCGCGGTCGGACTCTTCGCGTTCATCTCCTCGGCCCACTCCAGCGCCACGTCTTCGAGTTCCTCGTGGGGCACCGCCTCGTTGACCATGCCCATGTCGGCGGCTTCCTCGGCGTCGTAGTCCTTCCCGAGGAAGAAGATTTCGCGCGCCTTCTTCTGGCCGACCTGCTTGGCGAGGTACGCCGACCCGAACCCGCCGTCGAACGACGCCACGTCGGGGTCGGTCTGCTTGAAGACGGCGTGGTCCTCGCTGGCGATGGTCATGTCGCAGACGACGTGGAGGCTGTGGCCGCCGCCGACGGCCCATCCGGGCACGACGCAGAGGACGGGTTTCGGGATGTGGCGAATCAGGCGCTGGACTTCGAGGATGTGGAGGCGGCCGCCCTCGGCGGCTTGGTCGGTCTGGCCGTCCTCGCCCCGGTACTCGTAGCCGTCCTCCCCCCGGACGGTCTGGTCGCCGCCCGAGCAGAACGCCCACCCGCCGTCCTTGGGCGACGGGCCGTTGCCCGTCAGCAGGACGCATCCGACGTCGGTCTGGCGCTTGGCGTGGTCGAGCGCGTCGTAGAGTTCGTCCACGGTCTTCGGTCGGAAGGCGTTGCGAACTTCGGGCCGGTCGAACGCGATGCGGACGGTGCCCGACTCGACCGCGCGGTGGTAGGTGATGTCGTCGAAGTCGGGACCCGCCGACTCCCACTTCTCGGGGTCGAAAATCTCGGATACCATGTGTCCGCGTCGGGGCGGCGCGCGCAAAAAGATTCCCGAACGCGCCCGGTTCCGGCGCGAGGACTCTCCCGACGCGTAGGTTTTTCTCGCCGGAGTCGGACACTCGACCATGGACGAACTCCCGACCGACGCCGCGCTCGTGCTGATAGACGTCCAGCAGGGGTTCGACCACCCCTCGTGGGGCGAGCGCAACAACCCCGACGCGGAGGCCAACGCCGCGCGACTGCTGGACGCGTGGCGGCGGACCGACCGGCCGGTCTTCCACGTCCAGCACCGCTCTACGGAGTCCGACTCGCCGCTCCGACCGGACCGTCCGGGCGTGGCGTTCAAACCCGAGGTCGCTCCGCGCGACGACGAACCGGTCGTCCACAAGTCGGTGAACAGCTGTTTCGTCGGGACCGACCTCGCCGACCGACTCCGGGAATCCGGATGCGAGACGCCGGTGTTCGCCGGACTGACGACAAACCACTGCGTCTCGACCTCGACCCGGATGGCCGACAACTTCGGGTTTTCCCCGGTCGTGGTCGCGGACGCGACCGCCGCGTTCGAGGCGGAGGGCCACGACGGTTCTCGTTACGACCCGTCGGCGGTCCACGACGTGGCGCTGGCGAATCTCCGGGGGGAGTTCGCCCCCGTGCGTCGCACGGACGCGGTCGTCGCCGCGCTCGGATAGTTCCGCGGAGCGAACTTACTTCACGCCCAACTCCGTGACGTAGCCCATGACGGACGCAAGCCAACGGGACCCCTCGGGGCGACTCGCCGACCGGACGCGGAGCCTCGAACGCTCGAAGATTCGCGTGATGTTCGGTCTCGCCGAGGAGGCGCGACGCGAGTCCGACCGAGAACTGGTCCGCCTCGAAGTCGGCGAACCCGACTTCGGCACGCCCGACCACGTCATCGACGCCGCGGCCGAGGCCGCCCGCGAGGGCGCGACGAGCTACACCGAGAACGCCGGCATCCCGCCGCTCCGCGAGGCGATTTCCGAGACGATGGCGCGCGAGAGCGGCGTCGAGTACGCTCCCGAGCAGGTCACGGTGAAGTCGGGCGCGATGGAGGCCCTCTCGCTCTCGATGATGGCGCTCGCCGGGCCGGGCGACGAGGTGGTCGTGCCCACGCCCGCGTGGCCCAACTACGTGAATCAGGTCCAATTGGCCGGGGCGACCCCGGTGACGGTCCCGCTGTCGGCCGAGTCGGGCTTCGACCTCGACCCCGAGCGCGTCGCGGCGGAAATCGGCGACGAGACCGCCGCCGTGATTCTGACGAGTCCCTCGAACCCGACCGGCCGCGTCTACGACGAGGACGCCGTCGCGGAGGTCGTCGAAGTCGCGGCGGCCCACGACGCCTACGTCGTCGCCGACGAGGTGTACGGTCGCCTGACCTACGACCGGGACTTCCGTGGCGTCGCGTCCTACGTCGATACTCCCGAGAACGTCATCACCGTCGATTCCTGCTCGAAGACCTACGCGATGACGGGGTGGCGGTTGGGCTGGTTGGCGGGTCCCCAGTCGGTCGTGGACGCCGTGACCAGCATCGGCGAGAGCACGACCGCCTGCCCGTCGAGCGTGAGCCAGCAGGCCGCGCTCGCGGCGCTGACCGGCCCGCAGGAACCGGTCGACGAGATGAAAGCCGCCTTCGAAGAGCGGCGGGACTTCGTGGTCGAGCGCGTCGCCGAGATGCCGACCGTCTCCTGTCCCCGGCCGGAAGGTGCGTTCTACGCGTTCCTCGACGTGAGCGACCTGCCGGGCGGGAGCTTCGAGGTCGCCAAGCGACTCCTCTCGGAGCGGGGCGTCGTCACCGCGCCCGGCGACGGGTTCGGCGACGCCGGAGAGGGGTATCTCCGAATCAGCTTCGCCAACGGTCTCGACCGCATCGAGGAGGGACTGGACCGCATCGAGCGGTTCGTCCGCGACGAATCGTAGCGAGTCCTGACACTCCATCGCGTCCGAGCGCTGACCGACGAACGTACCCGATATCTTCTCTGTTATAGATGCGGATAAAACGAATTGACCGCGAGCGTCGCCGAACCTACTCACTCCAACCGCTCGGCCACGCGATCGCCGACCTCCTCGCGGAACCGGTGGCTCCGTTCGGCGTCGGTCGCGACCTCGATAACCTGCGTCCCCGCGCTCTCGACCGACGCTTCGAACGCCGACCTGAACGATTCGAGGTCCGCGACGCGCTCGAAGTCCAGTCCGTAGAGGTCGCCCGTGGGTTCGTAGTCGAGTCCGTGGGGCGTCCGGAACTGCTCGGTGAACGGCGGGTCGAACTCCTCGATGGGGAGCATGTGGAAGATGCCCCCGCCGTCGTTGTTTATCTCCACGACGGTCGCGTCCACGCCGCAGCGCGCCACCGCGAGCAGGCCGTTCATGTCGTGGTAGTACGCCAAGTCGCCGGTCACGAGGACCAGCGGGTCGTCGGTCGCGCTCCCCGCACCGAGTCCGGTGCTGGTGATGCCGTCGATGCCGCTCGCGCCCCGGTTGCCGAGGACCGTCAGGTCGGCCGCGCGCGGCCTCCCGAACCGGTCCAAGTCCCGGACCGGCATGCTGTTCGAGACCATCACGGTCGCGGGGTCGGGCGCGTCTTCGGCGACCGCCGAGAGGACGCCGCCCTCGAAGAGTCGTTCCTCGCGCGCCGACTCGACCACCCGCCAGTAGTCCTCCTCGGCGGCGGCGAAGCGCTCGCGCCACGAAGCGGTCTCAGGCGACTCGCCTCCGGACTCGTCGCTCCCCGACCCCTCGCTTCCCGACGAATCGAGTCCCGACGCGATTCGCCGAGCGAATCGCGTCGGGTCGGCCGCCAGCAGGTCGGTCGCGGTGAACGTCGCCTCGCGCCACCCGCCTGCGGGGTCCACGAGGAACTGCCGGGCGTCGCTGGCCTCCAAGTACCGCCGGAGGACCTTCGAGGTCGGGGAGGCACCGAACCTGACTACGAGGTCGGGGTCGGGCCACGACTCGCCGACCGATTCGAGGTAGCCGTCGTATCCGCCCAAAACCGGCGTTTCGCCGGCGTGTCCGAACCGGTGGCCCGAGAGCGGGTCGGCCAGAATCGGGAACCCGGTCGCCGCCGCGAAGTCGGCCAGCGCCTCGCGCTCGGGACTCGGCGCGTCCGCGGGACCGGCGACCAGCAGGCCGCGGTCCGCGCTCTCGACGGCTTCCCGAACCGCCTCCATCTCGCTCTCGGCCAACTCGGGGCGACCCTGCGCGGTCCGGACGAAGGGCCGCCGACTTCCGTCGCTCTCGGTCCGGCCCGCCGCGCCGAGCGGCGCTTCGTCGGCCAAACTCTCGGGCACGTCGCCGGGCACCTCGACCGGTTCGAGCGGCTTGCGGAACGGGACGTTGAGGTGGACCGGTCCCGGCGGCGTCCCGGTCGATTCGGACAGCGCGCGGGCCGCGGTGGTCCGGAGCGACCGGAGCTTTCGGCCCTCGGGTTCCGGCTCCGGCAGGTCGGCGTACCACCGCACCGAGTCGCCGTAGAGCTTCTGTTGGTCGATGGTCTGGTTCGCGCCCGAGTCCCGGAGTTCCGGGGGTCTGTCGGCCGTGAGGACCAGCATCGGCACGCGGGACTGACTGGCCTCGATGACCGCGGGGTGAAAGTTCGCCGCCGCCGTGCCGGAGGTGCAGACCAGCGGCGTCGGCTTCCCGGTGCGCTTGGCCCGCCCCAAGGCGAAGAACGCGGCGGAGCGCTCGTCCAAGTGGGAGAACACTCGGATTTCCGGATGCTCGGCGAAGGCGACCGTCAGCGGCGTCGAGCGACTGCCGGGCGCGATACAGACCGCTTCGACCCCCGCGGCGTCCAGTTCCTCGACGAGGGTCCGCGCCCAGAGGGTGTTGCGGTTCGGGGCGGGAGAATCACTCATCTTCCAGTTCGTCCAGAATCGGCCGGTACTTCAGTTGCACTTCCTCGTACTCCTCGTCGGGGTCGCTGTCGGCGATGATGCCGTTGCCGGCGAACAGCGTCGCCGTGGTACCGTCCGTGACCGCCGAGCGGAGGCCGACCGCGAAGGTGCCGTCGCCCTCGGCGTCGAACCAGCCGACGGGCGCGGCGTACCACCCGCGGTCGAAGCTCTCGGTCTCGCGGATGGTCCGGAGCGCCGTCTCGGGCGGGAGACCGCCGACCGCGGGAGTCGGATGCAGGGCCTCCACGATGGAGAGGACGTGGCCGTCGTCGCTCAGGTCGGCCTCGATGGGCGTCCAGAGATGCTGGATGGTCGCCAGCTTCCGGACGCGGCGGTCGGCTACCCGGACCTCGCCCGAGACCGGCGAGAGCTGGTCGCGGATGGTCTCGACGACCAGCTCGTGTTCGTGGGCCATCTTCTCGCTCTCCTCGATACTGGCTTCGAGTTCCGCGTCCTCCTCGGGGGTGTCGCCGCGGCCGACCGACCCCGCGAGGGCGTCGGTCTCGACGGTCCGGCCGCGCAGGGTGGCGAGCCGTTCGGGGGTCGCGCCGAAGAATGCGCCGTGCGTCGTCGGTTCGAAGCAGAACCGGAAGCAGTCGGGGTACGACTCGCCGAGGCGCGCGAGCGCGTCGGGAATCGAGATTTCGCCGGCCAACTCGACGGCGAGAGCCTGCGCGAGCGTGACCTTCCGGAGGTCGCCCGCCTCGATGCGGGAGACGGCGGCGCTGACCTGCTCGGCCCACTCCTCGCGGGTCGTGGTTGACGTGGTCGAGCGGACGCCCGGCGGACCGCCGTTCCGGAGGTCGGTCCCGGTCGCTCGCTCTCGGGCGTCGGTCAGCGCCTCGCGGACCTCGGCGAGTTCGCGCTCGACCGCCTCGAGCGAGGCGTCGCGCGCGGAGACGGTCAGCCACGTCTCGCCGTTCGCGCGAGTCAACTGGGTTCGCGGCAGGACGAACTCGCCGCCGCCGAACCCCTGCCACGGCGGGGCCGGGTCGTGGTCCGCGTGGAACGCGAACCCGCCGAAGAGTCGCGGGCGGGCTGCCTCGGGACCGTCGTAGTTCAAGTCCGAGAGGAGGTCGTCCGCGGCCTCGCGGACCGTCTCGAAGCGGTCGGCACCCTCGGCCGCGATTCGGGCCGCGGTGCCGCCGCCGGCGAACTCCGGACCGTAAGGGCTGGTCCAGTAGATTCTCGGCGCGTCCCGCCCGGCGAGGAACGGTCGGGGGTCGCAGTCGGGTAGCTCTACTGCCCGGCTCACGAGGGCGGAGCCGATCGGTTCGGCCGACACCTGTCCGTCGCGGGGCGGAGACTCCATTCAGTCGAACTGAGGATTGGGGAGCCTTTAGTCTAACTGAATTACTCGTGGCGCTCTGCGGACGCGAGGGCGAACTGTCCGGGGATTCTTCACCGGCGTACGCACTCCGTTAGTTCTGCAAATCGGACTGGCGTGTCGAAAAACCAAATCGATCCGTCTAACTGTACCGCTCTTCGTTCCACGGGTTCGCGGTGTTCGAGTAGCCGCGCTTCTCCCAGTAGCCGCGCTCGGGTTCGGTCAGGAACTCCACGCCGTCCACCCACTTCGCTCCCTTGTAGGCGTACTTGTGGGGCGTCACCACGCGCAGGGGACCGCCGTGTTCCTCCGGGAGCGCGTCGCCGTCGAAGTCGTAGGTGAACAGGACTTCCTCGCGCATGCAGTCCGAGAGGGGAAGATTGGTCGTGTAGCCGTCGAGCGCGGAGAACATGACGTGAACCGCGTCGTCCTGCACGCCAGCCATCTCCGCGAGGTCGGGGAACGTGACGCCCGTAAAATCGCAGTCGAACTTGCTCCAGCCGGTCACGCAGTGGAAGTCCTGATTCTGGGTCTCGCTCGGGAGGTCCCGGAACTCGTCCCACGTGAAGCTCAGTTCCTCCTCGACCGCGCCGGAGACCGTGAACTCCCACGTCTCTGGGTTCCAGTCTGGCGTACCGCTCTTCGAGAGGACCGGGAACTTGCTGGTCTTGCGCTGGCCCGGCGGCAGGCGTTCGCCGTCGAACTCCTCGTGGAGGTCGGTGACGTCGGTGACGCTCATGAGTCGTAGTGGGTAGCGGACTCAAGTAGGTCTAACGACTCGGGGGAGCGTCCCCCGCCGGCGGGCGGGCTCAATCAGTGATTTCCGGCTCCGTCCCGCGCTCGTGGCCCGCGAGTAACGAGTCGATTCCCGGACGAACTGTATGAACTCCCGCAACCTACTGTCGATACTCCCGGACATCAACTGAATAACAAAGGACGGTCTGTGCTAAAGCGTAGTTGCGATGTCAATGGATAACCAGCAAACGGTCGAACGAAAGGCCAAGATGGAGGCCGCCGAGGAGTCGACGACGGACCTCGCCATCCTCGCGTCGGCCGCGTCGGTCGCGCTGTCGTGGTACCAGTTCTTCGGGCGGGGGAATCGTATGCAGGGCCTGTTCATCGGTCTCTGGCCGCCGACGATTCTCGCGTTCGCTAGCTACTACAATCAGAAGCGGATGGAGGAGAAACTGAGCGCGATGGGACCGGGCCGCATCGTCAGTTCCATCGAGCAGATGCTCAGTAGCCGCTGAGGCCCGACAGCCGATTTTTCCTATCGTCAGGTAGTAATCGCCGGTTTTATCGACGTAAACTGAAGTTCATTTTCGGAAACGGGGCTCGAACTTCCGGATACCGAAAGACAACTTCAGTGATTGCCGAATTGGTTTTCGGTCGTCGGTACTCGTCCCCGTCAGACTTATCAACACCCCTCCCGAAGCCACCAATGTTCCAATGCCGAAGGTAGAGATAACTATTCCGGAACATCTCGAAATGCAGATCGCCCAGATGGTCGAACAGGGCGAATTCGTGAACCGAGAGGAGGCCATCGAGGACCTGCTCTCGACCGGTCTGAAAGCCTACAAAACGAGCGGTCCGATGGACGACGACGACCGTGAACCGGGTATCGAAGACGAAGGGATGATGGGCCACGAGGACGAGTACGTCTTCTAACCCTCTCTTTTCGGAGCAGTGTGACCGACTGTCAGAAACTCTTAAACCAGACACATCCGTATCCACGGACATGCACAAGGACGAGCTTCTGGAACTCCACGAGGAGATGGTCCTCATCATGGAGTACTTCCAAGACCAAGAGCGGGTCACGGACGGACTGTTCGACCCCTACGAGGAACTCGACGTAGACCCCTCGCACGTTCACAAATCGAAGAGCGAACACAAGCACGCCGTCTTCGTGTTGGGGAACGCGCTGGCCACGGCGATGAGCGACGACGAGTTCAGCGAGGCGGGCCGCATCGGAAAACGGATGCAGGAACTCGCCGACGACGCGGAGTCCAAGATCTAGAACGGCCGGGGTTCTGGAGAGGAGTAAGAACGCACGAAACAGACGCTCTGTAACTGGCGCTCGCTCGTCTTTCGGGAGAGACGTTTCAGTCCACCGCGAGCGAAGGCGGGACCCTCGTGTCGCGTCCGCGGTAGAAGTTCGGGCCGCAAGATATTTGAGAGGCTTGTGGCTTCCACGTAATATGGAAACGCGCACGGTCGAGCAGGTCAAAAGTTGGAACACTCGTTCTTTCGCGGACGGGTACGCTGGCCTGCGCGAACTCTCGGACGGGGAGTTCTCGGGGGCAGTCAGGGCCGGTGGCGCGTGGCTGTTCATGCTCAACGGGCGGATAATCGGCGTCTACGAGGGGAGTCTCGACGACTTCGAGGACGCCGACGGCACCGCCTACGCCGCGCCCCACCCGTCGCTCCCGCTCCTGTTCAGCATGCAGGAGCGGGGCGGCGAAACCCAAGCAAAGTACTACACGAACAAAACGCCGCTATCGGAGGTCGATTCCACGCTCACGAGCGGCAACTTCACGGGCTACATCGAGCTGAGCGAGAACGTCCTCAGCGGCGACTACTACGTGGCTTACTACGGCGGGCGCTCGATGAGCGTCGCGTTCGTCGGCGCGAGCGAACAGGTCGTGACCGGCGAGGACGCCTTCGAGCGCGCCAACGACGAGGTGGGTATCTACGAAGTCCGGGACGTGAGCATCGATGTCACGGACGTTCCGGAACCGGAAGAGCCGGGGCCCGAGGAGCCGGAACCCGAGGAACCGGGAGCCGCCGGCGGCGCGAGTGGCGGGAACGACGCGAGCGATGCCGGCGCGTCCGGTGTTGGCGCAGGCGCGAGCAGCAGCGATTCGTCCGCAGGCGCGGGCGGCACTACGTCGAACGATGTGCCGAACGGTGCGGCGAACGACGCGAGCCCCGACGACGCCGCAGGTGGAGCGGGTGGGACGACGAGCGGACGGGCCGCCGAAACGCAGTCCGCGGCGAGCCACGTCGAAGCCGCCGAGCCGAGCGCCGAGACCGACCAGTCTCGGACCGCCGGCGCGGACCCCGATAGCGAACCGGCACGGAGCGACGTCGAAACCGAGACGACCGACCGCGCGACCCGAGCGACCGACGCCAGCGTGCGGGCCACCGAGACGGACGCGGGCACCCAGACGGAGGCCGACGCGAGTGCGCACACGGACGCGAACACGCCGTCCGACGCGGGCGAGCGCGAGGGGGCGAACGGGCCGGCGACTGCGGACGGCCGCCCGAACGCGAGTAGGTCGCCGAGCGCAAGCACGCCCGGAGAAGACTCCTCCCGAGTAGCGTCGGACGCGAGCACCGAATCGACGGCCGAGTCCGCCGACGAGAGCGACGAGGATGCGAGCGGTTCGTTCGCCGACGAGGAGGAATGGCGCGAGACGACGACGATCCCGTCGCTCGACCCCGACCGGAGCGAGGGTCCCGACGGCGCGGCCGGCGAATCGGCCGCGGGCGCGTCCGGCGAGGCGAGTTCGAGGGCAGACCGACCGAGCGCGAAGTCGGCCCCGGAGTCCCGGAGCGACGACCGGGCGACCACCGACCGAGCGTCGCGCGGTCGGTCTACCGAACGGTCTCGGTCGGGCGCGGCCGAGTCCGAGCAGTCCCGGTCGGGCGCGGCCGGGCAGTCGGCGAACGCGTCCGAGACCGGCGGTGCGTCGAGCGGGACGACTAGTGGCAATGGCGCGACCGGGACGGGTGGGACGGCCGGAACCGGTGGAACGAGCGGGCCGAGCGCCACGGGAGGCTCCCAAGCGTCCGGGTCCGGCGACGTCGGCGAGCGAGCCAAAGAACGCATCCAGAAGCTCCGGTCACAGCTCAAGCAGCGCAAACAGCAGGTCGAGCAGTTGAAGAGCCGACTCTCTGACGTGGAGTCCGAGCGCAACGAGTACAAGCGCGAGCGCGACGCGCTCCGCCAAGAGGTCGAGCGACTCGAAGCCAAACTCGAGAGCGCCGGGTCGGGCGCGAGCGGGAGCGCGAAGCGACAACTCGACCGCGCGCAGGCGTTCGACGGGACCAACCTCTTCGTGCGCTACGAGTCGAAGGGGAAGGCGACGCTGGACGAGGCGGCGGAGGGGAAGGTCGAAGCGAGCGACGTGAACGCGAACCTCCGACTCGAACACCACACCCAGTTCGAGGCCGAGGACGTGGAGGTGGCGGGCGAGTCCTTCGAGTCGTTCCTCACCGACTCCTTCGAGTACCGGTTCGTCTCGTGGATAATCGAGGAACTGCTCTACGAGGTTCGAGACACCGGCCACCGCACCAGTCTGAAGGACCTCTACGAGTCGATTCCGAAGATAGACCGCGTGGACCTCCACGGGTCGGTGAGCGCGGGGAGCGGCGACGACGACACCCGACAGGAGTCGTTCGACATCATCATGCGCGACCGGATGGGCAACCCGCTCGTGGTCGCGGACCTCAACGACTCGCGGGACCCCACGACCGGCGAGATGATGGGGTCGCTCGTGGATGCCGCCTCGGGCGTCGCGGGGACCCACGACGAGCTATCGGGGGCGTTCCAAGTCACCGAGAGCTTCTTCGAACCCGAGGCACTGGAGACTACGGAGTCGGCTACCTCCGGCGGGTTCCTGAGCCGGGAAAAGAGAGAGAGCTTCGTGAAACTCTCCCGAAAGCGGGGATACCACCTCTGTCTCGTGGAGTCACGGAGCGGTGGCTTCCACCTGAACGTGCCGGAACTCTAGTTTTCGGCTTCCGCGGCTTCGCTGATCTTCATGTCGTCGAGCTTGCTACCGATTTCGTCGATCTTGTCGTCGAGTTCGTCGACGAACTCCTGGGTGCGCTCGGTGGTGATGGCTCCCTGACTCGACGGCTCGATGAGGTTCTCCTCTTCGAGGACGCGGAGGGAGTATCGGACCTTGTGGTGGGGGTAGCCGGTCTCGTTCGACATCTTCACGATGCCGATAGGCTCGCTCTCGATGACCATCTTCAGGACCTGCAGATGGCGCTCCAACATATCGACTTCCTTCTCAAGTCTATCTATCATGGCATGTGTTAACTTGTCTTAGAGCCTTTTAAAAGTTGTTGTCCGAGAAGCCGGGACGGACTCTTCGACTTGTCGCTTTGTAGTGGGAGAGGTTAACAGTTCTGGCTTCGTACCGGTGCGTATAAATCTCTTTATATCGGAGTAATATCCTCGATTCTGGTTCTTTTGGCGTCGGAACCGCCTAATGTGTGCAGGAACATGCATATTCCGGGCGAAAAGACCGTAATCGGTTTACGGAGCGGGAGAGAACCACTCCGCGTAATGACCGTAACCATCGTCGGTTCGCAACTCGGCGACGAGGGGAAAGGCGGCGTCGTGGACCTCTGGGGCGACGCCGTCGACGTGGTCGCCCGCTATCAGGGCGGGGACAACGCGGGCCACACCGTCGTCGAGGACGGCACCGAATACAAGCTCTCGCTGGTTCCCAGCGGCGCGGTCCGCGGGAAGGTCGGCGTCCTCGGCAACGGATGCGTGGTCAACCCCGCGACGCTGTTCGAGGAGATAGACGACCTGCGCGAACGGGGTCTCGACCCCGACGTTCGGGTCGCCAAGCGCGCCCACGTCATCCTCCCGTACCACCGCGTGCTGGACGGCATCGAGGAGGAAGTCAAAAGCGAGTCCGACCAAGAGGTCGGGACGACCGGACGGGGAATCGGCCCGACGTACGAGGACAAGATGGGCCGCCGGGGACTTCGCGTCGCCGACCTGCTGGACGCCGAGGGACTGCGCGAGAAGTTGGAGTACGTCGTCCCGCAGAAACAGCGCTTCGCCGAGGAGGTCTTCGGCGTCGAGACCGGCGACGAGTTCGACATCGGGAGCCTCTACGAGGAGTACAAGACCTACGGCGAGCGACTCGCCGACGAGGACATGCTCGTGGACGCCGGGAACTATCTCGCCGACCGCATCGACGGCGGCGACGAAGTGATGTTCGAGGGCGCGCAGGGCACCATCATCGACATCGACCACGGCAACTACCCCTACGTCACCTCCTCGAACCCGACCGCAGGCGGGGCCGCGACCGGGACCGGTCTGAGTCCGGGCGTCGTCGGCGGCGGCGAGATAGTCGGCATCGTGAAAGCCTACCTGACACGGGTCGGGAGCGGTCCGATGCCGACCGAACTCGGCGGCGTCGAAGGCGACACGCCCGGCTACGACGAGCAGGGCGAGGGCGAAAACGAGGAACTGGCGACCTACATCCGCGAGGAGGGCGGCGAGTACGGCACCGTCACGGGTCGCCCGCGCCGGGTCGGGTGGCTCGACGTGCCGATGCTCCGCCACTCCGCGCGCGCCAACGGCTTCACCGGACTCGCGGTCAACCACGTGGACGTGCTGGCGGGACTGGACGAAGTGAAAGTCGGACACAGCTACCACCTCGACGGCGAGGAAGTGTTCACGATGCCTGCGACCACCGAGCGGTGGAGCCACTGTGAACCCAACTTCCGGACGTTCGAGGGCTGGGAGGACGTAGACTGGCAGGCGGTCGCCGACGAGGGCTACGACGCGATTCCCGAGAACGCCCGTGCGTACCTCGACTACCTCGCCGACGAACTCGACGCCGACGTGTACGCGGTCGGCGTCGGACCGGGCCGCGAGGAGACCGTCGTGGTCGAGAATCCGTTAGAATAACGCGACGAGAGCGCTTCGTTTTCTATCTCGCGCCCGCTCTACGGTTCGGCGGTCAGGCTTAAGACCGTGCGTACGTACCACATACCGGGGGCCGGGAGAGCGAAGAGTCGAGACGCAGAGCGGTCGCTCTACCGGTCTACCGGCTATCGAACACGCACCGCCATGCAGAAAGCCGAACTCATCTACCTTCACGCGCTGCTCGCAAAGACCCACGACTACCTCGCGGTCCGCCACGACCTGCCCGAGACGTTCGAGGGGTACGAATCGGACGGAGTCGGACCGTATCAGATTCAGCGTCGGAAAGACGAACACGAGACGGCAGTCGGTCTCCTCGCCGAGAGACTCGGGGACGAGGTGAGAGCGGAACTACGAGGCGACTCAGTAGCGGAACCGGACGACGACGCGGGAGACGAGCCGCGAGAACTCGAACTCCGGGAAGCGTGACGGCCCGCGTCGGCCGGAGCGGTCGCTGTTCCGAACGGGGACTCTCGTCGCCGAGAGCGCCGCAGTCGCTCGACGGGAATCGGCGGTTCCAAAAACGAACTCGTCTTTCGGTCGGCGCTCGGCAACCGAAGTTCTCACAACGGAGCATCGGAGCGAGTCGATTATCCTTTCGTTCCACAGTCGGGGCCGGTCGGA
Source organism: Halorussus gelatinilyticus (assembly GCF_023238445.1). Taxonomy (GTDB): domain Archaea; phylum Halobacteriota; class Halobacteria; order Halobacteriales; family Haladaptataceae; genus Halorussus; species Halorussus gelatinilyticus. Next base: position 2,978,594 of record NZ_CP096658.1, read on the forward strand.
ACCCGCCAGCGAACCCGTCACGCTTTTGCCCTCCCCACGCACAGACAGTAGCATGAAGCAGTCGCTGATGGACATCATCTGTTGTCCGCTGGACAAGCAGGAACTCGAACTCGACGCGACCGAGACCGAGGGCGACGAGGAGGTCATCTCGGGCACGCTGACCTGTACCGAGTGCGGCGAGACCTACCCCATCGAGGACGGCATCCCGAACCTCCTCCCGCCGGACATGCGCGACGTGGAAGCGTAGTTTTTTCTACCCTCCATTCGAGGTTCCGATAGCGTGTCAGAGAGTCTCCCCGTCCGCCTCAACCGCGACCGTCTACACGACATCGAGACGCGGGCGTCGTTCGAGACGACCGACTCGTTCGCGGTGATGGTCCACAACGGCGACGCGCCGGTCCACGTCCACCTACATCTGGACGACGCGCTATCGGCGGTCGCTTCCATCCCCGCGAACAACCACTTCGTAGACGCCGACTCGACCCGGCAGGTCGGCGTCGAGGTCGAGGAGGGCGGTCCCCGGCCGGTCGAAGGCCAACTCAAAATCGTCACCGGCCACGGCGCGGAGACCGATTACGTCTCCGTCACGATTGCCGAACCCGAAGAAGAGGAGCCGGTCGCGGTGGACGAGACGCTCGCCGAACGTTCCGCCACGCCCGGCGACGCCGACGACGAGGAGGATGCCGGCTTCGAGTTCCCGACCGCGGCCCTCCGCCAGAACGGCCCGGTCGCCGTCCTCGGTCTCCTCGCGCTGGCCGTCGCCGCCGGGTCGGCCTCGCTCGCGGACGGCGTGGCCGTGTTCGCCGGGTCGCTGGCCGTCCTCGGGAGTCTCGTCGCCGCGGGCTATCTCCTCGCTCGGTAGCACAACATTCCCCATCGGAACAACAATACAGACATTCCTCAGAGGATTCTACAGGTGTCTCAGATGAGCCAACCCGTGCCCATCGCATCGTTTTTGCTCCCGCTCGCCCTCGCTGTACACATGTCACTGGCCGAGGAGACTCGCGCGGCGGCCCGACGGCGGCCCTTCCTCGTGGACGCGCTCCGGGCGGGCGTCGTCAACTACACCGCGGCGGCACGCGAACTGGCCGAGGAGATGGACGGCGACCCGGACAACGACTCGGTCGCCACCGCGCTCCGGCGGTTCGCCGATTCGTTGCCCGACCGCGACGCCGACTCGCGGAGCGCGCGCGTCTCGATGAAGAGCGGACTGGGCGAAGTCGAAGCGAGTGCAGACGCCGCGGACGCCCTGCTCGCGGTCGGCGATACCCGCCTCGCGCCCGGCGAGGGGTCGCTCACGGGCGTTCTTGCGTCGGGCGACGTGGCCGCCACCGCGCTCGGTCACGTTCTCGGGCGCTTGGACGCCGAAGGGGTGGCGGTCCGCGCGGCCGGACTCGCGGGCGAGAGCCTGCTCGTGGCGGTCGAGCGTCGCGACGGGCCGGACGCGCTCCGCGTCGTGGAGGACGCCCTCGACGCGGTGCCCGGCGAGTGAGTCGGTCGGCGAGTCGCCGACCGACTCGCCGCACGAGGGCCACCTTCACGGAAGCCGGTAATCGGCGCGAAGTGCGCCTACCGAACGTTTAAAACGCCACCTCCGGCTACTAGCCGCCAATGACGCTCCACGTGACGAACACCCTCACCGGTGAGCGGGAACCGTTCGAACCGCAGGACCCCGAATCTGTACTGCTCTACTACTGCGGACTGACCGTCTCGGACTTCGCGCACCTCGGGCACGCCCGGGCGTGGGTCCACGTAGACGTGATGCATCGCTGGCTCGAAAATCTCGGGTACGACGTGCGACACGTCGAGAACTTCACCGACGTCAACGAGAAAATCGTCGCCCGCGTCGGCGAGGACGACCTCGGCGAGAGCGAAGACGAGGTGGCCCGCCACTTCATCTCGGAGGTTATCACCGACATGCGCTCGCTCAACCTCCGGCGCGCGGAGGTCTACCCCCGCGTCAGCGAACACGTCCCCGAGATAATCGACCTCGTGGAGACCCTCGTCGAGAAGGGCTACGCCTACGAGTCCAGCGGGTCGGTCTACTTCGACGTGACCGAGTTCGAGGAGTACGGCAAGCTCTCGAATCAGAACGTCGAGGAGATGGAAGCGCAGGGAGAAGAGGACGAACTCCGAGAGAAGCGCCACCCCGCCGACTTCGCGCTCTGGAAGGCCGGGGAGGCCCACCCCGACGACGCCGAACCGGGCGGCCAGACGTGGGAGTCGCCGTGGGGCGAGGGCCGCCCCGGTTGGCACATCGAATGCTCGGCGATGAGCATGACCCACCTCGACGAGACCATCGACGTTCACCTCGGCGGGCAGGACCTCGTGTTCCCGCACCACGAGAACGAGATCGCCCAGAGCGAGGCCGCGACCGGCCAGCAGTTCGCCAAGTACTGGATGCACGTCCGCCTGCTGGAGACCGGCGGCGAGAAGATGTCCTCCAGCCTCCAGAACTACTTCACGGTCCGGAACGCCGTCTCGGAGTTCGGCGGCGACGCCGTCCGGATGTTCCTGCTCTCGACGGCGTACAACAACCGCCAGACCTACAGCGAGGAGACGCTGGACGAGGCGGTCGAGCGCTGGGAGCGACTGGAGCGAGGCTACGAAACAGCGGTCGAGGCGGCCGACAGCGCCGACGCTCGGACCAAGGTCGAGGACGCCGACCTACGGGACGCGGTGACGGCGACCCGCGAGGAGTTCGCGGCCGCGATGAACGACGACTTCAACACCCGTGAGGCGGTCACGGCGCTGCTGGAACTCGTCAGCGCGGTCAACAAGCACGTGGATTCCCGCGAGGAGTACGACTACCGGGCGCTCCGCGACGCCGTCGAGACCTTCGAGCAACTGGGCGAGGAGGTACTCGGCTTCGCCTTGGCGGGCGACGGCGAAGGGAACGTCGAACTGCTGGACGAAGTGGTCGAACTCGTGCTGGACGTCCGGGAACGGGAGCGCGACGCGGGCAACTACGAGCGGGCCGACGACCTCCGCGACGACCTCGAAGCGTTGGGCGTCGAGGTCCAGGACACCGACTCGGGCGCGGAGTTCCGCGTGGAGTGACCGCCCCGTACCGACTGTTCTCCCACTCCCGGCGGCGGTCCCGGAAGCGGTCGGCGAAAAACGGGTGAGCCGAAGGCCGACTACCTGCGCTCGTCGGTGCCGACGGCGGCGCCACCGAGGCGGTCAGCGACGCCGCGTTCTGGAACGACATCGTCGTCGGCCTCCGCGCTGGTCGTCGGTGCGTTCAGCGCGTACGCGGCACGCGATCAGAAAAAGGAAGCCGAGAGACTCGAACGCGGAACGCGACCCGTCGCGGGAATCGACTCACTTCCGCCGTCGTTCGTTTCGTGTTACCAGCTGTCTACTTTTTGTCGGCGGTAGATCGCGACGTGGTACAGCGTGAGTTTCACCGAGAACGCTACCATCAGCACGGCGAACAGTCCGATTAGTTCGAGCGACCCGTCGTGAACGAAGCCGTTTATCAACTGCAGTACCGCGAACACCGGGAGTCCGAACGTGTAGATACTGGTCCGAACCGGGAACTCGCTGGCCATCTGCAAGAAGGCATCGTGGTCGTCCGTCACTCCGTTGTTTCCCCCAAGCACGTCTCGTTCACCGTCTTTCAGGGCCAGATTATAGTCCTTTTGGATGCTGCCGGGGGGCGCTTCGCCGGAGGGCGGGGCGTTCGACCTCGCCTCGTTCCGAAGCGGCCGCGGGGTCACGCCGGAAGCCACGAGATTCATAATCCCCGGCTGTCTACCCCGCGAGTAGCATGACACGAAGAGCAGTCGCTGGCGTCTCGCTCGCCGTCCTCCTCGTTCTCGGCGGGTGTACCGGATTCCTCTCGGGTCCGGTGTCGTTCACCGCCTCGCAGGCGACCGTGAGCGACGCCGCGCTCGAAGAGACCGGCTACCAGCACAACAGCACCACGGCGATGAACGTCTCGCGGACCTTCTCGGCGGCCGGACAGAGCAAGGAGGTCGAGGTGACCAACTGGATTTCGGAGTATCACCAGCGCGTCGGTCTACCGGGCGTCGGCCAGCAGAAGGTCGCCGTCTTCGCCACCTTCTCGAGCCCGCAAGTGGACATCCTCGGCAAGTCGTTCAACCCCCTCGACAAGTACAGCGACCGCCAACTCGCACAGCGGTTCACCTCGCAACTCGATAGCGTAAGCGGCGTCCGCGAGGTCGGCAGCCAGAATCGCACGATGCTCGGAAAGACCACCGAGGTCTCGAAGTTCGAGGCCAGCGTCACGACCGCCGCAGGCGTCCAGTTCGACGCCTACCTCTACGTCACGAAGGTCAAACACGAGGGCGACTTCGTGGTCGCCGTCGGCGTCCACCCCCAGAAACTCCCCGGACAGGAGCAGAAAATCTATCGACTCCTGCGGGGCGTCGAACACGCGGCGTAGCGACCGACCACCCACCGAATCCGCGACCGACGGTCCGACAACGTTTTTCTCGGTCGCGCGTATCACCGACGATATGGATACTGCGCTGGCCGCCGGTCTCGCGCTCACGCTCGCCGGACTGGTCGGCTATCTGGTCGGCATCGTCGCACCGTACCCCGGCCGCGCCTTCTCCGTGACCGGCGTGATGATCGGCATCACGCTGCTGGCAATCGGGCGCTGGAGCGACGGCAACGAGGGCGGAGGCGATTCGGCGTGACCGTCGAAGCGGTCGTCTACACCGAGACGGGAACGCGGACTTACGACGACCTCCGGGCCGCCCGCGAGGCGACCGGAACCACGTGGGTTCACGCGTCGGACGCTACCACCGACGAGATGGAGCGGGTCGCCGACGCGTTCGGCATCCACCTGCTCGCGGTCGAAGACGTACGTAACGAGGTCCGCCCGAAGACCGAGGAGTTCGACGACCACACCTTCGTCCTGCTGAAGACCGCGACCCTCCGCCGCGGCGAGACGACCTTCCGCGAGGAGATCGCCGTGCGCTCGGTCGGCTTCTTCGTCGGCGACGACTGGCTCGTCACCATGTCGCCGGAACCCGTCGGCGCGGTCGAGCGCGTCTGGGACATGGTGGTCCGCGAGGAGGGGCGCATCCTGCGCAACGGGCCGGACTTCGCCACCTACCGCGTCGCCGACGGCATCGTGGACGCCTACTTCGACGTGCTGGACCAAATCGAGGACCAAATCGAACAGGTCGAAGAGGACGTGACGACCGCGACCGACATCGAGACCTTGGAGACCATTAACAACGTCCGCCGGGAACTCCTCTCCTTTCGGAAACTGCTGTGGCCCTCGCGGGAGGCCATCGGTTATCTCGCCCGCGGCGACCCCGAACAGATTCAGGAGTCCACCGAGAAGTACTACCGCGACGTGTACGACCACCTCGTCCAACTCGTGGACCTGACCGAGACGTACCGAGACTTGGCGAGCGGCGCGCGCGACATCTACCTCAACTCGCTGTCGCTCTCGACCAACGAGGTGATGAAGAAACTGACCGTGGTGGCGACCATCGTCCTCCCGCTGACGTTCGTCGTCGGCGTCTACGGCATGAACTTCGCCGATAGCCCCTACAACATGCCCGAACTGGGCTGGACCTACGGTTATCCGGCCGTGATGTTGGGGATGCTCGCGGTGACGGTGATTCTGGTCGCGTACTTCCGGAAATCCGGGTACGTGTGAACTGGCCCCCGCCGGCGGATTCGCCGGTCCGCGGATTCGCACGACGCCGAAGTACTCCGTTCTTTCGACCCTCGACCCACCGGTCGCGAAGGTTTACGTCCGAGAGCGTTACCAACTCTGCCCGGACGTTTCGCGCGGTTACGAGCGACGCGCCCGGACCGCCAGTCCGACTAACCTGAGACACGGCCGAGCCAACTCGCGCCGAACCAGCGCGTGCCGAGTCACGACCCCGTGCCGGTCTGCACGAGCAGGACGCCGCCGAGGACGAGTCCGCCACCGACCACCGTCAGCGGCGTAATCGGCTCGCTCAACACCGCCGCTCCGAGCAACAGCGTCACCACCGGCTCCGCGGTGCTGACGATGCTGGCCTTGCTCGCGCCGATTCGTTCGAGGCCCGCGAAGAACGTGAAGATGGGCAGAGCAGTGGCGACGACGGCGATGGCCACGACCAGCGTCCACTCGTAGTCGGTCGCCGGAGCGGCGAGTCTACCGGTCGCAATGCCGAACGCGAGGTAGGACGCGGCCGCGCCGGGCAGGACGTGGGCCGTGAGGACCTGCGGGTCCACCGACGCCAGCGCCGACCGACTCGCGGTGATGTAGCCCGCGTACACCACCGCGGCCCCGAGGACGACCGCGATTCCGCGCGGGTCCGCGCCAGCAGGGTCCGCGCCCGTCACGAGCGCCACGCCCGCGAGCGCGGCCCCGAGCGCGCCGAGCGTCCGGCGCGTCACCGGTTCGTCGAGTCGCAACGCCGCCGCGGCGACGACGAAGACGGGGTAGGTGTAGAGGACGATGCCGACCAGTCCGGCGGTCATGAACTCCAGTCCCCAGAAGAACAGGCCGCTCATCGCCGCGTAGCCGACCGCACCGAGCGCGACACCGACAGCCAGCGCTCGACCGCGGAGCAGGGAGAGCCGCCCGCGAGCGCCCAGCACCAGCCACACGAGTAGCGTGGCGAGGAGGAACCGAAACGAGAGAACCGTCGGAATCGACAGTCCCGCGGCCGCCGCCAGTTCGCCGAGGACGCCCAGCGTCCCGAACCCGGCCGCCGACACCAACACCAGCGCGGTTCCCAAGCGGTCCATGGGGCGGATTCGGAGGGCGCGCACAAAACCGGTTCGACTAAACCGCCACCGTTCGATTTCGGGCACGATGACGTGGCTGGCGTCGCTCGAAGCGCGTACCCCGCCGATGGCCGCCCTCGCGGTCTCTATCGTCGCGGTCAGTACCAGCGCTATCCTCATCCGGTTCAGCGACGCGCCCAGCATCGTCAAGGCGCTCTACCGGGTCGTGTTCACCACGCTTCTTCTCGCCCCGTTCGCGGTCTCGCGGTACCGCGAGGACCTCCGCCAGCTTTCGAGCCGGGACGCACTGGTCGCGGTCGTGACCGGCGTCGCGCTCGCGGCCCACTTCGCCACGTGGTTCGAGAGTCTGGAGTGGACCAGCGTCGCCGCGAGCGTCACGCTCGTCCAGTCCCAACCGCTGTTCGTCGCGGTCGGCGCGGCCGTCCTCTTGGACGAGACCATCAACCGCCGGATGGTCGGGGGCATCCTCGTCGCCGTCGTCGGCGTCGCCGTCATGTCGCTCGGCGGCCTGCTCTCGGGGGCCGCGACGGCGGGCGCGCGACCGCTCTACGGCGACGGTCTCGCGCTCGTCGGCGCGGTCATGGCCGCGGGCTACGTGCTGGCCGGGCGGTCGCTCCGCCAGCGAGTCGCCTTGGTGCCCTACGTCACCGTGGTCTACTCGGTCTGTGCGGTCGTCCTGTTCGTCGTCGCGCTGGTCGAGGTCGGCGGCGACGGGACCTCGACGGTCGCGGCCCTGACGGCGTACCCGCCCGAGGAGTGGCTCCTCTTCGTCGGCATGGCCGTCGGGCCGGGAGTCTTCGGTCACACGGTCATCAACTGGGCGTTGAAGTACGTCGAGTCGAGCGTCGTCAGCGTCACGCTATTGGGCGAACCGGTCGGTTCGACGCTCCTCGCGCTCGTCCTCCTCGGCGAGGTCCCCGACGCGTTCACGGTGGCCGGCGGAGCGGTCGTCCTCGCGGGCATCTACGTCACCGCGACCGGCCGACCGAGCGACGCGTAGGCGCTGTTTGTGGCGACGGCGGCGAAGTGGGGGATCGGACGAGACCGATTTCAGGCCGAACCAAGCGAACGTTCGCGCCGGAGTAGACACTCCTTTCTCGGTTTTCAGGCGCTCTCTGTGGGGTCTACAGCTGAAGGATAACAAAGGGTCACCGTAGCGGAAGCTTTGGCGTAACGATGCTCTGACGCACGAATCGGCGATTAAGATGGTCAGAACGCACGGAAAACCCGAAATTAACCCCCAGAAACGCAGACGAATGCCCGACGCACACCCCCACCACAGACGCCACGGAACACCGCCGACGCGGCGGTATTCCCACGCTAGCACAGGTACGCCGACCGATACGGCGCGGAACGAACACTCCCCGGACACCCCCGGAGGTGACGCCTCGTGACCGAGCGCGCACGGAGCGTCCTGCTCACGCTCCTGCTCGTCGTCTCGTCGGTCTCGGCGGGCGTCGGTTCGGTCGCGGCGACGCCGACCGGCGACGCGACCACGTTCCACGTCACGCAGGGCCAGAACTGTTACGAGATCTCCCCCATCACGACCAGCGACGACACGGTAGAGGAGTTCTACGACTACCGGTCCGGTTCCGAGACGAAGTACGCGTCCTACGGTGAAAACTCGAAAGCCATCCAAGACAATCAGGTCAGTCACCTCTTCGTCTACAAGGGCTCGAAGGGGCTGAGCCTCGTGATGCTCCACGACGAACTCAACTCGTCGAAGGCCGGCGCAATCTCGTTCGACATCTCGGGACTGCCCGCCGACCGCACGTGGGCCGTCGAGGACGACGACTACCCGAACCAGGACGACAACTTCGACCACAGCGGGACGAGTTCGTCCATCGACTGGATGTGGGACGACGGCCGAACCGACGGTGCCGCGGTCCGCGGTCTCGGCGGGAGCTTCGACGCCATCACCATCGAGTCGGCCTTCGGCGAGAACTCGTGGGCGTACCAGAAGCGCGACCCCAAGTGGGAGCAGGCGACCGATAACGTCGATTGGAAGCTCCGGTCCGGCGACGGGACCGAGTACGACCTCACCAAGGGCCAGAGCCTGACCATCGAGAAGGGCGGTTGCCCCGACGAGACCGCGCCGAACGCGGCGCTCTCGGCGACTCCTCAGACCGCCCAGACCGGCGAGTCGGTCTCCTTCGACGCCGGCGAATCGTCGGACGGCCAGACCTCCATCGCGGAGTACCGCTGGGACTTCGACGGCGACGGCCAGATCGACCGGAACACCACGTCGGCGACGACCTCGTACGCGTACGACGCCGCCGACACCTACGACGCCTCGGTGACGGTCGTAGACGAGGGCGGGAACACCGCCAGCGCGAACGAGACCGTCACGGTCGAGAGCGGTAATTCGAGCGGTCCGACGGTGACGCTCGACGCGCCCGGGACGGTCAACGTCAGCGAACAGTTCACCGTCTCGGCGGACGCGCCCAACGCGAGCAACGTCAGCAGCTACGAGTGGACCTTCGACAGTACGACGAAGAACGGCACGGAGGTCTCGCACAGCTACGACAAGGCGGGCACCTACGACGTGACGGTGAACGTGACCTACGACAACGGCACTAGCGTCGAGGAGTCCGCCACGGTCGAGGTGGTCGCCCAGAGCGACGGGTCGCCCACCGCGGCCTTCTCGTTCTCCTCGCAGACGGTCGCCAACAACGAAGCGGTCGAACTCGACGCGAGTAACTCCTCGGACGACGAGGGCATCGTCAGCTTCGACTGGCAGTTCGGCGACGGCGAGAGCGCGAGCGGCGAGACGGTCAACCACACCTACGACAGCACCGGCGAGTACAACGTCACGCTCACCGTGACGGACACCGACGGTAACACCGACACCGCGAACGGCACCGTCACGGTGACGGAACCGAAGACCATCGAGTACGTCAACGCGACGGCGGTGCGCATCCACGGCGACTACGAGACGGTGTTCGTGGACGCGACGTTCTTCGGCACCAGCGGCGTCGGCACCTCGAACTACGACCTCGGCCCGGTGAACGGAACGACGGTCGTCCACGCGCAGGACGAAGGCAAGTGGGGGCCGGTCATCTCCTCGGTCAGCGTCCACGAGGAGGGCATCGACACCCCGGCGAACGCCAGCAAGAAGAACCCCGACTTCGAGGCGCAACTCGACGCGGTCCGACCCGAGCGCCCGAGCACCTTCGTCCAGAACGCGACGAAGGTGGACAACGGAACGTACAATATCACGTTCGGCTACGTGAACCCGAACGACCACGCGATGCTCGGCGGCAGTAAGCTCGTCAGCGCGAACGGCTCCGAGGAGTCCACGAAGACGTTCGAGCCCGGCCGTCACACGTTCACCGTCGAGTGGACCCCGGAGAACAACGACAGTAACCTCGTTTGGGAGACCGACTTCTCGACGTTCGGTCTCGGCGCGTCCACGACGACGAGTCCGACGCCCGAGCAGATCGAGTCCGGCGACATGCCGCCGGTCGCCTCGCTGGCGGCCGCCCCGACGACGGTCGAAGTGGACGAGACGGTCGCGTTCACCGCGGGCCAGTCCCGCGACGACGAGAACGTGACCGCGTACAAGTGGGACTTCGACGGCGACGGTACGGTAGACCGGACGACCGAGAAGTCCAACGTCACCCACCAGTACTCGGCCGCGGGAAGCTATCACGCGACCGTGACGGTCGTGGACACCAGCGGCCAGACCGACTCGACTCAGTCCACGGTGACCGTCGAGAAGGCCTCGACCGAACCGCCGAAGGACACCGGGCCCAACGCGGCGCTCGCGGTCGACGACACGTTCGCCTTCGGCTCCATCGGCAAGCTCGTCGCCAGCGGTTCGACCGGCGACGGCGACCTGACCTATCAGTGGGACATCGTCGGCGACGACGGCTACGAACACGACACCGGCAAGCAGTCGTACGTCGGTATCGAGACGTGGAACGTCTACGACGAGGAAGGCACCTACGAGGTCAGCGTCACCGTGACGGAGGCGGACGGCGACACCGACACGGCGACGAAGACGGTCGAAGTCGTGGACCTGCAGGGTCCGACCGCGAAACTCGTCGCGCCCGACAACGTCACGGTCGGCGAGCAGTTCAACGTGACCGCGAAGGGCGCCGGCGACCCGAGCGGTCTCGACTACATCAACTGGAAGTTCGACGGCGAGAACCGCACGAAGGGCAAGGTTGCGACCCACACCTTCCACGAGACCGGCAACAAGACGGTCACGCTCCTCATGCGGGACCTCGAAGGGCACAACACCCGGATGCAGACGACCGTCAACGTCCTGCCGGCGGACGACGACTCGAAGAACGGCGACGACGGCGACTCCAAGAAGGGAGTCAAGGACGGGAACAACGGCGGCTCGAACGGCGGCTACGTCCCGCCCGCCAACCCCGGCGGAAACGGCGGGAACTCGAACGACGACAGCGACGCGAAGAACACCGACGACTCGAAGGTCACCGCGCCGCTGACGGACGCGGACGGTAACGTCGGGTCGGTCACCGTCCACGCGAGCAGTTCGGACGCCGACCCGACCGTGAAGGTCAGCGACACGGTTCCCGCGAACGTCACCGCGCCGACCGTCCAGAAGGACGGCTTCGCGGCGCTCTCGTACCTGAACGTCAGCGGTGCCGACCGGACGACGTTCACCGTCTCGAAGGACCGACTGAACGAATCCGGCGCGGCCCCCGGAGCGGTCGAACTGTTCCGCTACGAGAACGGCTCGTGGAGCGCGGTCGAGACGAGTCGCCTCAACGAGACCGACGACGCCTACCGATTCGGTGCGAACGTCTCGAACGGCACGTTCGCGGTCGGCATCGGCAAGGCCGTCACGAGCGTCACCGACCTCTCGGTCGGGAGCGCGTCGGTCAAACCCGGAACCTCCGTGACCGTCACCGCGACGGTCCGGAACACCGGCCACGCCGCGGGCGAGCAGAAAGTCGAACTGACGGTCGGCGGCGAAGTCGTCGCCACCAAGACCGTCTCGGTCGCCGCGGGCGACGCGACCGACGTGACCTTCACGCACACGCTCGGCGAGAGCGGCGTCTACGAGGTCGCGGTCGGCAGTCAGAACGCGGAAATCGTCGTGGAAGGCGTCGATACCACGACGACCGACGACGAATCGAGCGGTATGCAGACCTCGACCGCGACGACGACCGACGACAACTCCTCCGGCGTCCCCGGATTCGGCGTCGGCGTCACGCTGGTCGCGCTAGTGGCCGCCGCGCTGGTCGCGCTCCGCCGACAGTAACGCCGCCGCGCGACGCGGTCTTTCGCTTCGATTGTCCTTTTTTGGCGTCCCGGTTCTCGGCGAGCGACCGCTATCGACTCGACAGCGACCGCTTCATGCAGGTCGCCGAGTCGGGACAGAGGTCGGTGAACTCGGTGGTCTGGCGAATCGTCTCGGGCGCGGCGGCGCGCTCGATTTCGTCGTAACCCCGGTCGGCGAAGAACTCGGCCGCGGTCGTCGCGAGCAGGTAGAGCGTTTCGACTCCCGAATCGCGGGCGTCGCGCTCCAGCGCGTCGCAGAGCGCCGTCCCGAGTCCGTCGCCGCGGGCCGAGCGCTCGACGACGACCGACCGGAGGAGACCGTCGGACCCGTATCGCTCGACGCCGCCGACGCCGACCGCCTCGTCGCCGTCGTAAGCGACGTAGAAGCAGTCGGGGTTCGACCGCACGTCAGACGCGGGGAGGTCGTTTCGCTCCAACAGGGTCTCGACGTACGACAGCGCGTCCTCGTCTGCGGGCCGGAGCGTGACCGTCGAGTCGTTCATACGCCCCGTACCGACTCGCGCGTCTTACGTTTTCCTCCGCGAGCGACCCGACGCTTTTCACCCGTCGCTCCGTCGCGTCGGGTATGAGCAAAGTCAACGAGGCAGACCTCGACTGGACGACGCTCGAACGGGGCGAGACGAAACTCCGGCGCAAGCAGTTGGGCGAGGCCGCCGACGGCGAGCGGTTGGGCGCGAGCCTGTACGAACTCCCGCCGGGCAAGCGGTCGTGGCCCTACCACTACCACACCGGCAACGAGGAGGCGCTGTACGTCCTCGACGGGGCGGGGTCGCTCCGACTCGGCGGCGAGACGGTGGCGCTGGAGGCGGGCGACTACGTCGCGCTTCCCGCGGACGAGTCGGGCGCGCACCGCGTGGTCAACGACTCCGACGAGCCGCTGCGCTATCTGGCCGTCTCCACGATGAACGACCCCGACGTGACCGTCTACCCCGACACGGGGAAGGTGGGCGTCTTCGCCGGGTCGCCGCCCGGCGGCCGCGACGAGCGGACCGTCCACGGCTACTACGAGCGCGACGCCGACGTGGACTACTGGCGGGGCGAGGAGGACGAAACGTAGGCCGCCTGACTGGAGTCCACCCTCGTTCTAAGCCGCGACTGACCGCGATTAAGCCCGAGCGACGAGTCTCGTCCGGGTCGGGCTAGTTCGGGGAAGCCGACGTATAACAAAGGCCGTCTCGGGGAAATCTCCGGGCAAGCGACCGCCCGCTCGCGGATTTCCCTCATGACTCGGACACGCACGCGTCTCGCTATCGTCGGTATCGTCTTCCTCGTGGTCGGCGCGGCGATTCCGCTGTCGCCCGTCAGCGACACCGCCGCGGCCGCGGAGCACTCGTTCGTCGTGGAGCAGAACGGCCGGTGCTACGAGGTCTCGCCGCTCTCGAACGGCGAGGACGTGCGCTCGTTCTACGACTATCGGAACGTCGAGAACGACGACGGCGCGCAGAGGTACACCTATAGCTCGTACATGCCCGACCACCTCACGCGGGCCGACACCAGCCGACTCTTCCTCTACGACGGTCCGAACGGAGTGAGCCTCGTGATAATCCACAACGAGGTCGGCGGCGACCGGGGCGACGGGAGCGCCGCGACGTTCCGGTTCGGCGGCCTGCCGAGCGGCGGGGACTGGGTGGTCGAGGACGACGACTACAGCGACCAAGACGACCGCTTCGCCCGGAATCGCATCGACTGGTCGTGGTACGGCGACCGGACCGACGGGGCGGTCTTCCGGGGACTCGACCGCGACGGCACCGCGGTCACCATCGACCCCGCCTTCGACGAGCGGGCCGCGCTCTACGACTCGCCGGTGGACCGCTCGGGCGACACCGCGGCGTGGCAGTTCCTGTCCGGGAGCGTCGGCGACCCGAGTGCGGTGAGCCTCGACATGGACGACCGACTCACGATTCGGACCGGGACCTGCGAACCGGACGAGACCGCGCCGAACGCCCGACTCGACGTCGAGTCGGGCACGGTCGGCGCTCCCGTCACCTTCGACGCCAGCGCGTCCGCGGACGGCGAGACCGGCGTCGCGGAGTACCGCTGGGACTTCGACGGCGACGGCGAGGTGGACCGGACCACCGAGGACGCGACGGTCGCCCACGAGTTCGGCGAAGCGGGCACCTACGAGGCCAACGTGACGGTCGTGGACGAGGTCGGGAACGCCGACCGCGCGCAGGCGACGGTCGAAATCGGGACCGACGACCCGCCCGAGGCCGCTTTCCGGGTCGCCTCGCCCGAGACGCCGGTCGAAGGCCGGCAGGTCGTCCTCACCGCGGGCAACTCGACCGACGACACCGGCATCGAGAGCTACCGCTGGACGCTCGGCAACGACACCACGGCGACCGGTGAGCGCGTGGCCTACACCCCCGAAGAGAACGGCACGGTCCCCGTCTCGCTCGAAGTCGTGGACGAGACCGGGCAGAACGCGACCGCGACTCGGCAACTCGACATCGCGGCGGCCGACGAGACCTCGCCGGAGGTCGCGGTCGCGGCGAACCTGACCGCCGTCGAGGCGGGCGCGCCCGTCCGGTTCGACGCCAACGCCTCGGACGACCGCGGAATCGCGGCCTACGAGTGGGCCTTCGGCGACGGAACCGCGGCGACGGACTCCGGCGGGACGGCGACCCATCGCTACGACGAGGCCGGGACCTACGAGGCGACCGTCACCGTCACCGACGCCGCGGACAACGCGGCCACCGCGAACGTGACCGTCGAGGTGTTCCCCGAGGACGAGACGCCCCCGAACGCCGCGCTCGCTGCCGGGAGTAATCGAACGAAGACGGGGACGAACGTCACCTTCGACGCGAACGCGTCCGCGGACGGCGAGACGAGCGTCACGACCTACCGCTGGGACTTCGACGGCGACGGCGAGGTGGACCGGACCACCGAGGACGCGACGGTCCGCCACGCCTACGGGTCGGCGGGCAACTACACCGCGACCGTCACCGCAATCGACCGCGGCGGCAACGCCGACGACGCCACGGCCCGCGTCGAAGTCGAACGCGACGAGCGAGCCAAACGCGACGAAGACGGCGGTAGTTCGGGCGTTGGCGATGGCGGCGGCAGTGACTCGGGCAATGGCGGCGGAGGCGCGAGCGGAGGTGGCGGAGGCGGCGCGGCGAACCGCGGCCCGCCGCCGATTCTGACGGAGACCGAGACCCGCGGCCCGAACGCCGGACTCGTGGACGTGCGCAACGGTCGGGCCGAGGAGACGATTCGGGCCGCCCTGCCCGCGACCGCGGCGGCGAACGCCACCGGCGTCGCGTTCCGCGAGCTAGCCGTGAACCTCTCGCGCGACGAGACCCACCTCGTCGTGGAGACCGCCCGGACCCCCGACGACTCCACCGCGGTCCCGCCGGCGGACGTGACGCTGGCGTCGCTGTCGGTCGGCGCGAAGTACGTCGAACCGAGGCAGGTCGGGAGCGTGCGCTACGCCGTCGCAATCGACCGGTCCCGCCTCGACGAGGCGGGCCTCGCGCCCGCGGACCTGACCGCGTACCGGCGCGCGGGCGACGGGTGGAAGCGGGTCAACGCGACGGTCGAGTCGCGGGGCGAGACCGTCCGCCTGAACGTCGAGACCGACGGCTTCGCGCCGGTTGCAGTCGGCGCGGAGCGCGCGGTGACGGTCGCCGACGCCGACCTCGCGGCCAGCGCGGTCGCCGCGGACGAACCGGTCGCGCTGAACGCGACGCTCCGAAACGAGGGCGACTCGGCCGCGACGCTCGCCGCGAATCTCACCGCCGACGGCGAGGTCGTGGCGACGAAGACGGTCACGGTGCCCGCGAACGCGACTGTGGAGGTCACGCTCGACGCCGAGCTCGCGCCGGGCACGCACGCGGTCGGTCTCGCCGGCGACCGCCTCGGGCCTGTGAGCGCGCGAGTCGGCAACGTGACCGTGGCCGAACCGACCGCCGAGGTGGTCGTCGCCGACGTGTCGGTCAACGAGTCGAGTATCACCGCGGGCCAGCACGTCGCCGTCACCGCGACGGTGGAGAACCGCGGGTCGGCGTCCGGCGAGCGCACCCTCTCGCTCTCGCTGTTCGGCGAGGAGGTCGCCGCGAAGCAGGTGAACCTCTCGGCGGGCGAGCGCGCCGAGGTGACGTTCGTCCGGCGAATCGACGCGGCGGGCAACTACACCGCCGAGGTGGGCAACGCGACGGCCGCGGTCTCGGTCGCGGAGAAGCGCGACGGGGGCGAGTCGCCGAGTCCCGACGTGCCGATTCCGGGCTTCGGCGTCGGGGTCTCGGTCGCGGCGTTGGTGGCGGCGCTACTCGCCCTGCGCAAGCGAAACTGAGATCGAACCGACCGATTCGGTAACGCTCGATGAATCCCCCTCGCGGCGCGTGCTGGCGCGACCCCGTGTCGCGCCATCGTCACGCGAGGGATGAGAACCGCAGGCCGCAGGCCGAGGACCGCAATCGGGTGGGGAGGACGTGGCCCGCGGTCGCGGTGGGGGTGACTCCTTTTCGTCGGCAGTAGCTCGCTTCTCACTGATTTTCCAGTTTCGGCAGAGAAATCCCTCGGCCTCGGCGGCGACCACCGGTTTCCAAAACGTACTCTAGTCCGCGTACTCCGGCCGTTCGGCGTACTCGATGGGGTCCTCGACGCCGACGTTCTGGAACGCCTGCAACCGGAACGCGCAGGCGTCGCAGGTGCCGCAGGCCGGGGCCTCCTCGCGGTAGCAACTCCACGTGTGTTCGTAGGGGACGCCCAACTCCACGCCGCGCTCGGCGATGTCGGTCTTCGACCACTCCACGAAGGGCGCGCGCAGTTCGACGTCGGTCTCGTCTTTCGTCCCGGTGTCGATGACCCGCTGGAAGGCGTCGAAGAACGCCGGGCGGCAGTCGGGGTAGCCCGAGAAGTCCTCGCTGTGGGCACCGATGAAGACGGCCTCGCAGTCGTTGGCCTCGGCGTAGGCGGTCGCCATCGCCAGCAGGTTGGCGTTCCGGAACGGGACGTAGGAGGTCGGGACCTCCTCGGAGTCCATGTCGGCGTCGGCCACGTCCATCTCGTCGTCGGTGAGGCTCGACCCGCCGATGGCCGCGAGGTGGCCCGTCTCGACCCGGAGGAAGTCCGCGGCGTCGAGTTCGTCGGCGAGTCGTCGGGCGCACTCGTACTCCCTGTCTTCGGTCTCCTGCCCGTAGGAGGTGTGGAGCAGATAGCAGTCGTACCCCTCGTCCGCGGCGAGGTAGGCCGCGGTGGCGCTGTCCATCCCGCCGGAGGCGAGGACGACCGCGCGCTTCTCGTCGTCCGTCTCGGTCATGCCCGACGAGTGGACCGGCAAGCAGATGAGTCGCACGGTTCCGAGCGGCGCGAGAGTCGGCGGCGTGACGGAGTGCGTCAGTGCCGCGTGACGTGGTACAGCGCGCCCCAGACGAACGCGAGGCCCGACGCGATGAGGAGGCTGCCGGCGGTCCGGGGCGCGAGTTCGACGCCCGTCGTGGCGACCAGCAGGTCACCGACGAGGTTCGACACCTCCACGAACGAGGGCGTCTGGTTCCAGACGTACTTCGAGATGACCGTGGCGACGATCATGCTGGCGAACGCCGAGAACGAGTGCGAGCCGCCGGAAGTGAGTGCCATGTGGTAGTTTCTACTCCGTTATCTATCGTCAGTGGTACGAGACCAATTAAAGATGACGGAGGGTCACGTCTCGGGCGCGTCGTTCCAGAGCGTGACGTGGAGGCGAGGCGTGTACCGGAAGCCGTACTCCTGCGCGAGTTCGGCGGCGAGAGGTCGGGTCTCGGCGATGCGCTCTCGCGTCGCCCCCTCGGGCATCAGCAGGACGTCGGTGTCCCGTATCTCGACCGCGGCGGCGTCCCGGATTCGCTCCAGCAGGTCGGTTATCTCGGCCGCATCGTCGCGCTCGCCCACGACGAACTTGAGTTGGAAGTCGTAACGCTCGACCAGCGCCGCGAGCGCGTCGAGGTCGATGCGGCGAGCGGCGTGGCGCTCGGCCCACTCGTCGGCGTCGGTCGGTTTCCCGTCGGGTCTGGCGTTCTCGTCGGGCGTCGGCGTGCTGGAGGCCAGTTTGGGACTCACGCTGGCGAGGTCGATGGGCGCGTCCCGACGGATGGTCCCGTTGGTCTCGACGGTGGTGTGGTAGCCCCGCGCGTCGAGTTCCGTCAGGAGCGCGACCGACGCGTCGTGCAGGAGGGGTTCGCCGCCCGTGAGGACGACGTGTTCGGCGTCGTAGGACTCGACCTCGGCCACGATCTCCTCGACGCTCATCGTCGCGTGGGTCGGTTCCCACGAGGTGTGATACGAGTCGCAGAACCAACACCGGAGGTTGCACCCCGAGGTGCGCACGAAGACGCTGGGCACGCCCGCGAGGCGGCCCTCGCCCTGTAGCGACTCGAAGAGTTCGTTGACCGGGAGCGCGTCGGCGCTCCCTTCGGTCGTCGATTCTCCCGTCTTCTCGTTCACGTCGCTGGTGACGGGCATCGCTACAGGGTGGCCCCGCCGCAGAGTTCGGCGGTCTCGCTGACCTGCACCGCGACCTCCGAGACGGTCTCGGGCAACTCGTCGGCGAGTCGGCGCTCCAGCACCGCGCTCATGACCTCGGCGGTCGGCGGCGCGTCCAGCACGACCAGCGCGTCGCCGTCGCCCGACGCCTCGAACGCCTCCACCAGCGGGTCGCCGTCCTCCAACAGGAACCTGTGGTCCCACTCGGAGATTATCGAGGTAATATCGCCCTTGTCCACGACCCACCCTTCGTCGCGCAACTCGCCGACGACCTTGACGGTTATCTCGTAGTTGTGGCCGTGCGGTCGGCTACACTTCCCGTCGTGGTGCTGGATGCGGTGGCCGCTGGAGATGCGGATGGGCCGGTCGCGCCCGACGTAGAGCGTGCGCTCGCCCGACTCCGCGAGCGAGGATTCGAGGATTCGCTGAGACATATCCGAAGATTATCCGGCGCGCACTTAAGTTCACGCAAACCTACCGCTCGGTGGTCGTCGCCGACAGCGAGACGGTCGCCGTCCCGGAGACGCAGCCCTCGACGCTCGCGGTCACGGTGCCGTCCGACGACGCGGCGTACTCGGCGTCCACGGTCTTCGACCACTCGACGCGACCGTTCGGGCCGACCGACTCTCGGACGATGTGGCTCTCGTCGTCGTCCGCGATGGTGGTCGGCCAGTAGACGGCGGCAAGAAACTCGCCCGCGATTCCGGAGACGTTCTCGGCGGTCAGCGAGAGTTCGACGCCATCGCCGCCGGCGACCGTCGCGTCGAACGACCGGAGTTCGAAGTCGGGCGCTCGCCGGCCGAGCGCGGTCGCCGTCTCGCCGGGGAGGTCCCAGACCGCCGACGCGCCGGCGTACCGACACCGAATCGCGGGCGAGTCGGCGGACAGCGGCGACGCTACCTCGAAGGCGACCCAGCCGACGCGGCTCTCGCCGCCGCTGTTCGCGTACGGGTCGTCGTACTTAATTTCGCCGCGGCCGGCCAGCGACGTGGTGAACGCGCCGGTGGTCCGCTGCTCGATTTCGACCGCGGGGAAGCGCTCGCCGCCGGCGACCAACTCGAAGGCGTCGTAGGCGGGCGGTCCCGCGGCGTCGGCTCCCGACCCGTCGTCGCTCTGGACAGCGGCCACGACGAACTGAGTTCCCTCGGACGCGAGGACGCCGCTCGACCCCATGATGGAGTCGTACGCGACCGTCGACCGAGCGACGGGGTTCGCCACGCCGACGCGCGCGTCGGCGACCGACCGGACCGACGACTCCGGAAGCGCGAACGATTCCGCGTCGTCGGGCGTCCGGTCGTCGGTGGTCGGTTCGCCGGTCGTCGCCTCGCCGCCGGTCGTTCGTCGCTCGGTCGCGTTCTCGTCGGTCGCGGAGTCGTCGGTCGTCCCGTCGCGGGACGACCGACTGCCGCCGCCGAGACAGCCGGTCGCGCCGACGGCGGCGAGGGCGGCGGCGCTCGTTCGGAGCAGGCGGCGTCGTTCCTGAGAGGGCATACGCGCCGATACTCGAAGCCCCGACAAGTGCTTTCTGTCGCGCCTCTGCCCGTCGCCGCCCGCTCAAGGAATGGCTACACCTATTTTTTGGAAAGATACTCCTACCTAAAACGTGTCTATACCATTCTCTACAGTGACTCTAGATTCCGCTACGACGATTCGTCGGAATCGTCGTCCGGCCGCTCGGCCAGTCGGTCGAACCGCGACTGGGCGGAGTCGGTCCGGCGCTCGGTCGCCGCGGCGTCGTACGCCATCGAGACGACGAACCCGTTCGTAACGTCCAGTTCCAGCACGGCGTCCCGCCGCCGGGCGTCCGCGGGGAGTCGCCACGTCGGAATCGCGCGCTCGGCGACCACCTCGTCGTCGGACTCCATCAGGAGGACGGCGAGTTCGCGGCCGCCGCGCTCCGCGGGACGTTCGTCATGCTCCGTGCCATTCCCGTCGCGCTCCGTGGGGCCCCCGGCGTCGGCGGGGTCGAGTTCCTCGAAGCGGTCGAGGACCGCGACGTAGCGCCCGTCCGGAATCTCGGCTCGCTCGCTCTCGCGGTCACCCATCGTACTCGACCTCCAGCACGAGCGACCCGTCGGCGTCGCGGACGAAAACCGTGTCGCCCGCGTTGTTCCAGACCGGCGCGTCGGCGTTCCAGTGGTAGTCGCCGCCGCCGTCGGTCCCCCGACCGGTCCGGAGCGTCAGCGTCTCGCCCGGCGCGAGTTTGGTTCCCTCGGGGAAGACGTAGCGGTGGTCGGCCTCGTCGGAGACGGTCCACCCCGAGAGGTCGATGGCCCGGTCGCCCGCGTTCCGGAGGACGACGTACTCGTCGTTCAGGTTGGCGTCCTCGTCGCCGCGCGCGTCGGCGTGGACTTCGGCGACGGCCAGCGAGCCGGCGACCGAACTGCCGTCCGGCGATTCGGTCGCATCGGAGTCGTTCGCTCCGGTCGCGTCGGAGTTTGGCGCGTCGGTCGCGTCTGAACCGTTCGCTCCGGTCGTCTCGGTGGCGTCCGTCCTTCCGCCGTCGGTTGCGACGGTCGCCGTGCTTCCGGCGGACGGCGAGACGGCGCTCGGACCGACCGGGAACGTCGCCCGCCGTTCGAGCGCCCCGTCCGCGCCGGGCGCGACGCCCGGCGCGCTCCGGAGTTCAAGCGGGTCGGTCGGCGCGTCGCGTTGGGTCCGGACGACCGCGCGCTCGCCGTCGGTCTCGAAGACGACGGTGCCGTGGACGCCGGTCCAGTAGATCGGGACGCCCCGGTCGGCGAGGCGCGCCAGCACTTCGCGGTGCGGGTGGCCGTACGGCGAGTCGTAGGCGCTCTGGACGACGACCACTCGCGGGCTGACCGCGCGGAGCATCCGCGGTCCGGTGCTGGAGTTCGACCCGTGGTGGCCCGCCGCCAGCAGGGTCGCGTTCAGCGCCCCGGCGTAACGCTCGGTAAGGTAGCGCTCGGCCGCTCGCTCCGCGTCGCCGGGCAGGAGGACGCTCGCGTTTCCGTACCCGACCCGGAGGACGAGGCTGTTCTCGTTGCGCTCGCGGTCGGCGAGGTAGCCTTCCGGCGGTGCCAGCACCCGGACCGACGCGCCCGCCATCGGAATCTCGTCGCCCGCCTGCGTCCGGTAGAGGGTGACGTTGTGGCGTTCCACCGCGTCGAGGTAGTCCTCGTAGGTCCGCGTAGCCGCCGCGATGCCGGGGTCGTAGACGGCTCCGATTCCGTCGGCCTCGGTCTCGAAGTACTCGATGACCTCGGCGTGACCGCCGACGTGGTCGGCGTCGGCGTGCGAGGTCACGAGGTAGTCGATTCGAGTGACGTTGCGCTCCCGCAGGTAGTCGAGAACGTGTTCGCCGTCGTCGTCCCAGTTGCCGGTGTCGTAGAGCAGGGTCTCGCCTTCGGGTCCGACGACGAGGACGCTACTGCCCTGTCCGACGTGGATGAAGTGAACCGAGAGGGTTCCCTCGCTGGCGTTCTGGTCGTTGGTCGGGGCGAGACCAACATCGGTCGTCGCGGCGCTCCCCGGCGAATCGCCGGGGGTGACGCCGCCGAGACAGCCGGCCACCGACGCGACGACGACGAGCGCGACGACGGCGTACGCGATTCGAGGCGCGCGGAGAGGGCGGCCCATCGAGTCACTTCACGGCCCGGAGCGGCAACACTCTTTCCCACGTTGAGACGATTCTGACGGGCCGTCGCCGAGTTCGCGTCAAAAGATGGGCCGTCGGTCGCCACTCGTTCGGTGGAGAATCTTCCGTTACGCGGACCCGGTCACGACCGCACGAAGGTCAGTGCCCCGTCGCAGTCGGGACACTTCGGCGGCAGGTCGTCGTCCGTTTCGACGGTGTAGCTACAGTCGTTGCATTCGCACGTCCCGGACCGGTCCTGCGGCGACGTGGTGCCACTCGGGTCGGGGTTCACTGTCAGGTGACGAAGACCGATCGGCGGCGAATCGCTCACGGCCATGTTCGAAGGATGGATACGAACCCGTAAATATGTTCCATAGCCGTTAGGGCATAGCCTCTCGGGAGCGTATGATTTCCGGTAATACTCCCGGTTTTAGCTAGAATTCGTGTGGCCGTATACCCGATGACGGCCGGGTCGTATCACGGCGAACGACGAACCCGTCGCTCGCCAACTCGTGGGCTCCGGAACGCACCCACCGACCCACCGACTCCGTCCGGCTGACGAACTACTCCCTCTTTTCGAGCGTTTGGAGTCGGTAGCCAAGGCCGACGACAGCGATAGCGGAAAGAGCGGCATCTACTGGGACGAGTACTGTTTCGCTCAATCGTCGTCGGCGGAAGACGGTGAGCGGCTTTCCGGTCGCTCGAGTGGGCCGTCCCAACTCTCGTACCCGCCCGCCATACTCGCGACCGTCGCGTCGTCGGCGTAGGCGTCGATGAGCCGTGCCGCTTGCTTGGACGTCTGACCGACGTAACAGGCGACTACTACTTCGTCCCCCCAGTCGCGGTCGTCGACGACGTCCTCGAGGTCACCTAACGGGATGTTCGCTGCGTGGGGGATGTGTCCCTCCCGGAAGTCGTCTGTATCCCTGATGTCGATAATGTCGACTCTCTCCGGACTGACCTCGTCGGGGTCGATTTCCGTGACGGTCATTGTTTCCAGAGGTAGATCCGGTAGAGGCCGTTTCCACTGCGCCAGACCTTCGCCTCGGCCGCGTCGCTGACCGCTCGCGGAACGTTTTCAGTCGATGGGACGTGGTCGGTCTCCTGGACGAGTAACTCCCCCTCGTCAAGTTGTTGGATCGCCTTCTTCGCCTCGACCTGCGGATACGGACAGACCTCGCCGGTCATGTCCTGTACCTCCGAGGCCTGGGCGACCAACTCTTCGGCCGTTTCGTCGTCCAGTTCGTCCGGGCTGTCCGTCACGTCGTCTAGTGATGGTCCGCTCATGATTGTCGTAGTTTCTCTGATGGTTGGTTGTCGTCCGATACGCTACAGGGCGCAACCGACGTCGCGGTAGATCCAGTGGGTCATCACGTACACGCCGGCGACGATACCGATCGTCGCGACGAACGAGTGGACCGACAGCTCCGCGAGGCCGGAGTAGATGTTCCCGATGTTACAGCCGGGGGCGAGACGCGACCCCGCACCCATCAGGAAGCCGCCGCCGACGGCGTTGGGAATGCGCTTGCGCTTGGGTACGCGGATGGAGAAGTCGCCGCTCCAGTACGCGGCGATGAACGCACCCACGATGACCGCGGCAATCATCACCATATCGACGGTCAGGCGGACGCCTTCGCCCTTGAACAGCACCGACCCCCAGTAGGCGTACGAACCGCTGTCGAAGCCCGCACGCTCCAGCAGGTAGCCGGTCCACCGGGCCTCCGGGCCGGTGACGCCGACGATCGAGACCTGAGTGAACCACAGGACTGCGAGGACGGTGATTCCGAGTGCTGCCGTGATCGGATTCCACGGTCGCTTCGACGCGGCGACCCAGTCGTCGATCTCCGTGAAGCCGTGAAGGTACTCTTTCGTCCCGGCGACGAGCGACTGGAAGCCGGCGGCCGGGGCGGACACCTGGTGGCCGCCGTCGGCCGCGACGGTTTGGTCAGCGTCCGTGCCGCGTTGCCGCTCGCGGCCGACGACCGTCGAGTACACGACGACGACGCCGACCGTGACGAGCAGCGCGAGTACCGGGGCCGGGACCGGTGAGACGGTGAACAGCGAGACCCCCTCACCGAACGTCAGCGGCTCGAAGTACACGGACTGGAGCGTCGGGAACAGTAGCGTGAAGACGACGTAGCCGACGCCCATGGCGAACAGGGTGAGCCAGAAGTGCAGATATCCCTGACCGGCCCGGTACAGCGTCCCGCTGGCGCAGCCGCCGGCGTACGTCATCCCCACGCCGAAGACGAACCCGCCGAGGAGTCCGGTCAGGCCCCAACCGGGGGTCCAGAACCCCTGGTAGTACCCTAGTTCGTAGGCGATACTCCAGAACAGCATCGTGAGCGTCGTCGCGGCGAGCACGGCCTTCGTCACGCGCGAGTCCTTGAACGCGAACAGATCACGGAACGCGTGGACGAAACAGAATCGGCCCTTCTGGAGGAAGGCGCCGAGACCGAGGCCGACGAGGCCCGCGATGAGTAGTTGAGACACCATTCGGGTAAACAGAACTACTTCGTCCTTTAGTCAGTCACTCTGCCTTCCGGTACTGCCGACGGCTATGACGGGTGCTGCATCCTCGTGCAGCGGTAGAGACGGGTTCTGCCCCGACCGTCGGAGGATGTCCGTTAGTCGCGTTCGCTGCGGCGACATAGGTAACTACAATATTTGCCACGAGGGCGAAACGGCGACGCCCGCGAGGGCGGGCGATCCGCGCGCTGGAGTCGCCCGCGGTTGAACGCCTGATTGTAGAAGCGTGCGTACTTCTCTCGTGCACCAGCGATACCGAGAACGGCTACTTGGGCATAAGAAGTAGGTGTTTCCCCACCCGTATCGAAATAGTGCTCAACCGGCTTCGTCATCCACTCGTCGCGGTTGCCGTCGCGCTGGCATTGATCGTTCCGTGGATCGGGACGTTCGTTTCGTCCGGTGGATACGGAACCGTCCACCCGGGCGAGAACATCACGCCGGGCATGGCCGTCCTCGTCGCTGGCTTCGCAATCGTGGGTGCAGCGTTCCTGCTCGCGTGGGCAGCCGAAACCGCCGAAAAGGACGTCCCACAGGCGTTCGCCATCGCGGTGCTGGCAGTGCTTGCCGTGGCCCCCGAGTACGCCGTCGATGGTGAACAAAGCGCGTTCGACTGCTGGCTTCAACGCGCTCATCTCCTCGAAGCTCAACCAGTGGACGTTGCTCATCGGCACGCTCGCTATCGTCTACTCCATCTCGGCCGGCGCTATCGGGACACTTTCGTTTGATCCGAAACAAGCAGCGGAAATCTGGATCACCGCTGCCCAGAACTTCTTCGAGATTGCTATCTTGGTGAACTTAGAGATCAGTATTCGTGAGGCTATTGCGTTGCTCGTCCTGTTTGCTACACAGGTTCTTGCCGAGTTTTACGTGATCAAGACTTACGCTGAACCGACCACGACGACGGTCAGTATCTCTATCCTCTACGCCTACACCGCTATCTACGCCGTCCTCGGTGTCGGATTATTCGTCAAAGGTAACGAGAGCGTTCGTGAACTCTTCCAGCGAAGCACCTCGAATATTCGGACTGCGATAGGAATTGTTGCGAGCCAGTCAGAACACACGGAGTGAGAGTAGAACGGTTTCGGAGGCTCTGACGATTACACGTGTCGTTGTCTCGATATCTTCCTCAGCAATTCCTACGAATCGAATTGGTCCGGTAAAACGGGAAATCGTCGGAAGGAAAGCGAAAGGAGTGCTCCGTCAGGGATTCGAACCCTGGTCCTTGCCGTGAGAGGGCGCATCAAGCCTCTTATAAATACTTGATGGCTAGCCCTCGATCCCTTATCCCGCGTCGCCTGTTTTCGTCCGTGTAGGCGTCTCTAACGGGCCCGGAATTTATATAACACGGTGGAATTGCCGGAAAGGCAATGGAAGTTCAATGGAATTCACCCCGGTCCATGCCCAACGTGGGTCAAAGAGCGGCAAGGAACTGGGGTCGCGGATTTCTCGATACTTTATATGTGAGCCGGGGGGTCAGCCATTATTTCGATACATCCTATTCCGGATAACCGCGATTCTTTATAAGGGGTCTCCGAAAGTGGCCGTCCTAAAGACGAACATCGGGATTTACCTGAAGTAAACCTAGACCGCTAACGACTCCTTGCGGGTTCAACCATGGTCAGGTAATCTGTCGATCTATCTCTGTGTCGATGATCGATTTCTGCCAATCAACTTCGAGAACTCACCATCGCTCTTCATCTATAAGAAATCGTGATTTCTGAAATCGCAGTTTCCGAAATCGGAAGTTCAAATTAGGAAGAGATACAACTGGCTGTATGGCTCAATTCGTTGATCGAGACGTCGAACTCGATCAACTCACAGACTGCCATGAGTCCGAGACCGCAGATCTGGTCGTGATTTACGGACGGCGTCGTCTCGGGAAGAGTGAGCTCGTTCGTCAGTCTATCGCTGACCGGGACGACGCCGTCTACTACCAAGCGGTCGAGTCAACGGCGCAGAACCAGCTCGAACAGTTCGTCGATACCACCACCGCACAGTTCTCCTCATTGCGGAACGTCCGCCGTGATTGGGAGGCCCTTCTCGAAGCACTCGGTGAGGAAGACGCTATCGTCGTCATCGACGAGTTCCCCTTCCTCATTGAGGAGGACGAGTCGCTTCCCTCGCGGATTCAACGCGTCTGGGATATGGAGCTCCAAGAAACCGGGATGACGCTCGTTCTCGTCGGCTCCTCGATCAGCGTCATGGAGGACAAGGTACTCTCCGGAAGCGCACCGCTGTACGGTCGCGGGACGGCGACGATTGACCTCAAGCCCCTCTCCGCAGCTGATGCGCGCCAGTTCTTCCCGGAGTATGACCCCGAGACTGCCATCACCGCGTGGTCGATCTACGGCGGCACACCGTACTACCTGCAGACTATCGATCCAGAGCAGTCGCTGGGGACAAACGTTCAGCAATCGATCCTCTCGGAGCGCGGCCTCTTGTACTCAGAGCCGGAGTTCTTACTCCGGACCGAACTTCGGCAGCCGAACACGTACTTCAGCATTCTCTGCGCGCTCGCTCACGGGCGTCGGACCCCCAACGAGATCGCGGGCATGGCCGGCGTGGAGTCGGGATCGCTCAGCACGTACCTCCAGAAGCTTCGCCGGCTCCGCCTCGTCGAACGCCACATTCCCGTGACAGAATCGCCGATGGCCTCTCAGCGCGGCCGATATCGCATCGCCGCGCCGCTGTTCCGGTTTTGGTTCCGGTTCGTGTACGGGAATCAGGACCAACTTCGGATGCTCGGCGACGACGCCTACGACGAACTCGTTGCGCCCGAACTCGCGGATTACGTGAGTCCGTTGTTCGAACGCCTCTGCCAGCGAGCGCTCCCGAAACTCATCGACCGCCGATTCCGTGACGTCGGGCAATGGTGGTTCAAAGAACACGAACTAGATGTCCTCGGTCTCGCCGATGACGGAGTCGTCGCGGGCGAGTGTAAGTTCACCTCCCGGCCCGTTAGTGAAGGCGTTCTCACCGATCTCGAACGCACGACGACGGAGGTGCGCTGGTCAGGGGAGCCAGCAGACGGGGAGACGCTATACGTCCTGTTCAGCCGCTCCGGCTACACCGACGATCTCGAACACGTCGCTGACAAACGCGATGACGTCCTCCTCTTCGACCTCTCGGACGTCCTCTCATCACTATCAAATACGTAGCAGAGAACTGCGAGCCGCAGCTTACTACTTTCCTTCTATACTCACGTGCACCGCTGAACAATTCGGAATATGGTCGGAATAGTTCGCTATTGCGGCTCCGCACCAGTCACACGTTTGCTGTTCCCGTAGGGCTGACTCTTTGTCGATTGGTTGTCGGCAGTGGAGACACCGATCCTTCTCGCGTGGAGTTCGTTGATGACAACGCGGGCATTCGACCGGAGCCGTCGACTCAGGCTCTTCCGCGTCACTGATCTCCAACCCATGGGCACGAGCGACTTCTCGACCGGTGTCGTCAGCGAAGACGGAAACGTACCGGGAAGCAACGTCACTTCCGCGAGTCCACCCATGATGGTCCTCGATGTGTGCCTGATTAAGTCCTCGTGAGGCGAGGTGGGAGGCACTCGACTTTCGGAGGTTCGTGAACGTCACCGGTTTACTCACTCCTGCCCGGTCTGCCGCGTCCTTCACGGCGGTTCGAAGGGCGTTATAGCTGGGTGCTTCTGGCGCGGTCAATTTCGCCCACAGGGGTGCGTCCGGATCAGCACCCGGGTGATCGGCGAACCACCGCTGGAGGAAGGGAACGCTCGGAATCAGGGGGACCGTCCGCTGTCCCATCTTTCCTCGGACAGTGATTTGATAGCCGTGTGCGTACTCCGTCACGTCACCGAGAGTGAGACTGCGAAGCTCCCCAGACCGCGGTCCAGCATCCCATGCCACAGCAATCAGCGCTGCATCACGAGCATTACGCGTCGCCTCGATCAGAGGAAGTACGTCCTCCTTCCACTGAAGCATATCACTAGGTTCAGGAGCCGGATCATACGTACTCGGAGTGTTTGATGGAATCCAAGCCATCGATTCAGGCGGATCGTCGCCGTTTCGGTCGGTAACGCGCCGCCCGAATTGCTTCAGCGCTACTCGGTAGTCCCGGTTAGTCTCGGGGTTATCGTACGTGCGGTGAATCCATCGAACGATCTCTTTCGCAGCATCCTCGCTTTCGAGCGCATCGACCGGACTTCCAGCGTGCTCGGCCATTCTCACGTTATGGCGGAGTAGCTTGAGATGCCGTTGATCCCCGACTTGACTCGGAATGAGGAAGAGTCCGTTACTGAACTTTAGCAGAGCCTCCTGATTAGCGTCATCGAGCTCTCGTTCCCCGTTTCGAATCTTCTCTCGAAGCGTCTCGATCTGGCTGTCGGCGTTTTTCGTCATGAACCAAACCGTGGGAGGGTTACACGAGACAGGTGGGCGAATGTTATGACATCCCCACCAGACGGGGTATCGTATCAGAAGTTCGTTGGAGGGAGGAGGTCACAGAGGACAGGTGCTTGTTCAAGGAGTGTGTCAAAGAGCCGTTCAGTACGCCGGTACAATATGTGGTGTTCATCGACAGTGTAGGCAGCCTCCTTATCGTCCGTTCGAGAAATGAAGTCATTGTCGAGAAGCGGAGCGAGAGTAGCATCCAGCGCACGTCCCGAACGTCCGGACTCAACTTCGAGTGTACGACGAGGAAACCGGGAACGGAAACCACGCATACAGCAGCTCAAAACGTGGACGCGGCGGTCAATGAACAACTCATTTAGCTCAGAGCGGTGGGTCCGTGTCCAGTAGTCATCAAGTTTGACGTAGATCTTGACGATGGCAGGCAGTTCGTTAAGACTGCCGTTAGCGGGAACGACCCCGAGGTCGTTGAGCGCGTGAAGGTCGTGCGTGTCGAGAGACTCACCCAGCGGGTGGAGATCTGTCCGAAGCGCCCCATAATACCGTGTTATGGGGGCCTCTATCACCGGTTCAAATCTACTCGTTTAGTGGAATATCCCATCATAGGTTCGGAGTTACGGAGGTTTCATGGCGGGAATTCAGTCCTTCGCAGTGTGAGATGCGATTGATGCGCTTGAAGACGAAGGCGTCCTATAGGAAATCAGGGAAAGACTGCAATAAGGCCTATCATGCGAAGGAAATCTTCGATATACTTGACTATCCAAAGGAGCGTATTCAAACTCTTTCACCCAATTGGACATCGCCGACTCCATTAATGAGGTGGATTCCTGGTTTGAGGACTGCCGGAAGATAGCGAATCGCCTTAACATCATATACCCAGTAGACAAGAAACCAATCGTATGGTATCTAATACTAACCTTTAAATTTGACTGGACGTATCGAGGTTTGCTATGACCGAGCACACCGAGTTGGAGATGGTGGAATCGACTGCATTTGACGAGAATCTTGAAGAGATCATTTACCACTTAGACCTGGAGCCGAATGCAAAGGAGATACTCGAACTCCTCGATGTGGATGGTCTCGAAGACGTGTGTGCGATGTGTGGCGAACGCGCCGTGTGGTACACGTCCGAGATTCAAGCGGAAGCTGGGTTCGACTCCGATGAGGGCCGAATCACGCGTTGTTGGTGTGATGAGTGTATCTCGGGACCGTTCATCGAGCTCTGGAAGACGTGGCCATGGACGCCGGACGAGAAACTCGAAAACTACACTGATCCCATACCCTCAGACAGTCACTGCGTCGACGGCGGACTGGCCACGCAGCAAAACAACCCTGAAGTCGTCTCTCACCTCGATTTGCAAAACAACTCGTCAGACGTCACTGGAATACTGAAGCAGTACGGCATCGCCTGGGATGAAGCCGTGTGTCACGACTGCGGACAGCAAGCTGTCTGGTACTATGCAGAGATCTACGATGTCAGTCGCGCATACGATTTCGAGGCCGCTCGTGAGAACGAACTCCTGTGCGATGACTGCATCGACCCAGGACTGGTAGACCTCTGGGCTCGCTGGCCGTGGACGCCGGACGGAGACTATGAGAAGGAAACGTGTGAATGATATGTAAATAAGAATACCTACACTCACAACTAAGCAGTCCAGCCATCGGGAATGATCCGCTCAGCGTCCAAGGTCCCGGCGTTCTATGCAGTAACACATATCCGTACTATCCCGTATGAATCGCTGTCGATCAGAAGTAAAGATTCCACCATAGCCAATCGTCGAAGGTGAGTCCAACTTCAAAGTACAAGTGTCAATTACTACTGTTATAATTCCAGCTCGAAATTTAATGTTACACAATACATAGTGGTAGGAAAGGGGCTTAACCGCGGCGTTCACAACCTTTTGGAATTAGTTTTTCGAGCGCAACGATTCCTCCGTACACGAGGTCAACAATAGTTCCAAGATTCCGCATCATATAATATATCTCTCCCGCCTTACCTCCCCTTGCCTCCGGAACAAAGAATTGTAGCTGCTTCTTTTCGTCATAGACCACGGTACACTGAGGAGGGTCCTGCGGTTCATCCATCTCCGGATTCCGCACTTTGGGCCGATTCCGTAATTGTTCGCTTTTATCAGCGAATTTGCCATTATCCCACGACCAGTATGTTTTAGGCTCGAAGTAGAGAATCGGAACCTGATTATGTTGTTGATCAGTAGATTCTTCTAACGCCTCAAGGTCCTCTTCCGGATTCTTGTTGAACGCCCGTGTCTTTGTCACAGTTCCCGAGGCGACGTATGTAATAGCGTGGTGATTGTCCATTGCTCGAAGCGCAATTACGTCACCCTCGCGGACATCTCGCAGTTCATTGCACGTTACTGCTTGGTCTCGGATATCATTTGGGCCACCGTTATCGTCCCATCTTCTGTCTTTCATCTGTTGAAGCACACCTTTTATCTCCCACCCGTATTTATAACCTTGGCTTGCTCATGGACTTCATACACTTCCTCAAACGCCGTGACAATGTAGCCTTGAGAACCAGGAGTGATTTACTCCGAAGTAACTTCTATAGATACTCTGATAACTACTGACTCTATAGTTACCGGAATAGCTAATATATGTATCTTTGATTGGCACCCGATTTCGAGATGTGCTTGATCTCAATGGCCAAGCAAGGTAACTCTGTCACTCCCCTTCATACCTAATACAATTATTTATATTAATCAAGTATAAAATAATAATACTGGATTTGCTTACGGTAAATTCTCTGCATCATGAGGAATCCATCTCTAGATACACCTCGTAATGATAAACGAGTCGAATGTATCTGATTTAGCGCCGAGTTGGTGAATAATTTGGCGAAAGAGCAGAAGGAAGTCCGTCCCAGGTACAAGGTACCTGGACACGAACTCCTCGTCGGTCGTACCCACGTATGGTTTGCGTGGGAATCACGAGGGGTCAGTGGCAGGGACACTGACCCCTGTAGATGACCGTTGCATGCCCTCAGCCGGATGGCCTCATCGGGCCCTTTCCATCGTATACTCCGCTTTCGCATAGTCGTTCGACTAGCGGACGTTGGACAGATATACATTCAACTTCCGTTCGCTTAATCGTTGGGATAGCATCCTCTTTTCATGACGAACGCTCGGGGAGCGCCGTCGGAAAAGGTTTATACAGCGACTCAACTAGTCTCATGTGAACGATTTCGTTCGTTTGCACACTGATGAGTACGCTGTATCGGTCACTGTCGGTCAATGGGTTCTGTCTCCCCCTGAGGTGGCTGATACAGCTTGACAGAGACGTACCGGTTCAGAGTGATGTCCGCACTCGAATTGACAGATGATTCCCAGGACCGATGGCTAGTTTCACCCTCCTCGTCAGCACCCAGAAACGACCCGAGGCACGATACACATGAGTACAGACACTAGTACAAGTACACTTGAAGCGATAACCGCTGAACTTAAAGCCGAGATTCCTGATGAACTCACCATCTCGAAGGTCACGTACGAAGGCCCTGAACTGATTCTCTACACCGACACCCCACGAGAATTTGCTGAGCGGGATGGATTGATTCGCCAACTCGCGAGTACCGTCCGGAAACGAATCACCGTTCGGCCAGCCCCAGGCACCCAGACAAGTCCGGTGGATGCCGAGCCCCGTATACGCGATCTCATTCCGGACGCGGCGGGCATTACGAATCTCGAATTTTATCCCGAGACCGGTGAGGTCCTTATCGAAGCCGACAAGCCAGGGCTCGTTATTGGGAGTCGTGCCAGTACGCTCCGCGAAATCACGCAAGCTGTCGGCTGGACGCCAGAGGTCCTGCGCACACCACCGATGGAGTCATCGACGGTCGATAACGTGCGGAACTTCCTCAAACAAGAACGTGGCGACCGACGGCAGTTCCTTGAGCGCGTCGGCGAGCAGATTCATCGTGAGTCCAATCAGGACCCCGAGTGGGTTCGCGTGACGACGCTGGGCTGTTGCCGCGAAGTTGGGCGGGCGAGTTTCATCTTGAGTACGCCAGAAACACGAGTTCTCATCGATTGTGGTGATAAGCCCGGCGCCGAGGGCGAAGTGCCCTATCTGCAACTCCCGGAGGCGAACCCAATCGCCGACCTCGATGCAGTCGTCCTGACCCATGCACACCTCGATCATAGCGCCCTCCTCCCGCTTCTCTTCAAATACGGCTACGACGGCCCCGTTTATACGACGGAGGCGACACGGGACTTGATGGGCTTATTGCAACTGGACTATCTCGATGTGGCTGCAAAGGAGGGGCGCACACCGCCGTACGAGAGCGAGATGGTCCGCGAGGAACTCAAGCATACGATTCCGCTCGACTACGGCAATGTCACCGATATCGCCCCAAACATCAAACTCACGCTCCACAATGCGGGGCACATCCTCGGTAGTGCCGTTGCCCACTTCCACGTCGGTAGCGGGTTTCATAATCTCGTCTTTTCGGGTGACATCCACTATTCGGACACCCGCCTGTTCAACGGGGCTTCGAACGAGTTCCCGCGTGCCGAGACGCTCGTACTCGAATCGACCTACGGGCGGCGAAACGATTACCAGACGGATCAAGCAGATAGCGAACGGAAACTGATTACCCTTATCAACGACACGTACGAGGACGACGGAACGGTCGTCATCCCGGCCTTCGCTGTTGGGCGCTCGCAGGAACTCATGCTCGTCCTCGAAGAGGCGATGCGCAAGGGCAAGATTCCGACCATGCCGGTCTACCTCGATGGGATGATTCGCGAGGCAACGGCCATTCACACGGCGTATCCCGAGTTCCTGCGCGATGGGTTACGACAGCGGATTCTCCACGACGGCGATAATCCGTTCCTTGGGGACCAGTTCCAGCAAGTCGACGGCGGTGAGGAGATGCGCCACGCGATTGCTGCCGGTGACCCGTGCATCATCCTCTCGACGTCAGGGATGGTGTCTGGCGGGCCGATCATGTCGTGGCTCGAACTACTGGGCGGTGACCCGGAGAATCTGTTGCTGTTCGTGGGGTATCAGGCACAGGGGACACTCGGTCGGCGGATTCAACGTGGCGAACGCAGGATTCCGTTCAGTGACCGTCGACGCGAGAAAGAACTCACACTCCAGTTCCGCGTCGAATCAGTCAGCGGGTTCTCCGGGCATGCTGACCGAAACGGCCTCGAGGACTTCGTCAGGACAATGGATCCGCGTCCACACAAGATTCTCTGCGTCCACGGCGACGAATCAGCGACCGATCAGCTCTCATCAGCCCTCTACCAGAAATTTAATCTCAGGACGTTTGCCCCAAAGAACACGGAAACGTTCCGTCTTGAGTAACTTCCTGCGTCAGTTCGTAGCTGTAATCGGCGTGATGCTGTTCATCGGGACGAAATCTATTTATCGGTCACGACAAAAGGTGGAACCGTATTCAGGGCTCCGTCCCGTCCTTTCTCCACTCGCCCATCGGTTCGCCACCATGCAGGGGCGTCCTCCGATGGCACTGCTCTGAGATGCGCCGTGCCCACGGCGGTCCGTCCCCGGCGGTCGCTGGGTGTCCCTGACGGGGCTGGGCAGTACCTACCAGAGACACCACACCCATGACCCACGAAACAGACCTTCCGTGCGCCGACTGTGGGACAGCCCTCACCGAGCGAACCCGCCACGTTCAGGACCTTCCCATATCGACGCCGTGGCGTGGTACCGTCGACGTTGCTGAATGTCCGCTTTGTGGTGCGAGGTACTATCCGGAGCAAACCCTGACGCGACTGGCTGGATCACCACGTCGGCCACAGTCTCGGAGTGAGGGCTAACGACCATGGAGGACGTATCACAGCAACACGAAGACGGCGGTGACCCCATTATTGAGTCCTTCCCCGATGCAGTCGCAGCGGGCACAACGGTGTTGGTTGCTGGGACGATTGACCCGACAGAATATGCACTCTGTCTCCGTGCCCTCAGTCACTACAGCAGCGGCACTGATACGGCACTCGTCGTCACGACGACCGAAGGTGCATCACAGACCAGAGGCCAGTACGAACGCGTCTGTCCGAATGCTGACCCTCCACAACTCCGTCTGGTCGATATGGCGTCCGATCAGTATATCACGGCCCTCTACGAGGACCTTCCGACGATCTCTATCCCCGCACCAGATGACCTCGAACGCCTTGTCCTCGCCCTCTCTGAACTAGTCGAGACGAGCGGGCCAACACCAGGGCAGCGCCATCTCGTTATTCGCTCCCTCTCGCCAATTTTAGCTTCCAACCCCGTCGAACGGGTTTCCACGGTTCTCGATCGCATTTCCGGGCTTCGCACTCCAGGTGGACTTGGCCTCTTCGGCCTCGATTACACGGCTCATGACGAAGACACGATGGCGGAACTTGCCACCTGTGTCGATGGCATCCTCTGGGTGACCGAACAGCCTGATACTGGAATCGAGTTCGAGCTCCGATCGACGCGAGCACATCTCAACCGCCGTTAATTGGTGAGATCGAATGACTGATTCGCATACGGAACTGCCCGAAGGATGGGTTGAAGTACCACCCGCTGAGCAGCAGGAGTCCATCCTTTTCGAATATCAGTATCAGACCGACACTGAAACGACAGTTCTCGTCTCCGTGCTCACGCATGTGTCCGACGCACCACTTTACAAACTCCGGCTGTCGACGATTACACCGAGGGCAACGGTGACGCGACACGATTATCCCGTTGCGCAGTATGAAACGAAGGAGAAGGCGCGGACGAACGCGATTGCGTTCCTCCACCACGTGTCGGCTGCGCTCGAAAACGGAACGCTCTCACAGCAAGCACCGGACCCCGAGACGATTCAGTCACTCATTGCGGACTTCAGCAGTGATGGTCTCTTTCCCCGATTCCGCTCGCTCTCGCGCAAACTCCTATGAGGACAGGAGAAATACATTCACGTCTTAGTCCGAGTCGGGATACGGAACTGTGAGCGACTCCCCATCAGCAGGGATACAGACGTCTGTATTAACGAGTTCACTCGCTTCGGTTTCTAACTGTTCAGTCTCGTTTGAATAGCGGGATGAAATATGGGTCAGTGCGAGTCGGTCGACACCAGCTTGACGTGCGATCTCGGCAGCCTCTCGACTCGTCGAGTGCCCCGTCTGTTTGGCCCGGTTGCCCCGGTCGGACGCGAACATCGCTTCGTGGATGAGAAGATCCGCGTCCGTCGCAGCGGAAACCGTGGTGTCCGTCGGTCGGGTATCACCCGTATACACAACTCGACGTCCGGGCCGAGGGTCGCCAACCACCTGCTCCGGGTAGACGACCGTTCCATCATCAAGTTCGACAGGGGTGCCCTCATGGAGTTGTTGGAATTTTGGTCCAACGGGAACGCCAAGTTCTTCGGCCCGTTTACGATTGAATCGTCCTTTGCGCTGGGCCTCGATGAGCGCATATCCCACCGATATCGTTCGATGATTCGTTTCGAAGGCCCGAATCGTGTACTCGTCGCGGTCAACCGCAGCATCACCGGGACTGACTTCGTGAATGGGGACTGGATATATCGGATTCGTCTTCGTCGCCTTGAGCAAGTGTGCGACGGTATCGGCGGTTCCTGCTGGCGTGTAGATTGGAAGTGACGCTGTTCGTTCGTTAAAGTCCAACGTTTGGAGCAATCCCGGAAGTCCGAGTACGTGGTCGCCGTGCAGATGGGTCAGTAAGATCGCGTCGATATCGAAGCCGGTCGAAAAGCGCATCATCTGGCGTTGCGTCCCTTCCCCGACATCGAAGAGGAACCGCTCACCCTCGCGCCGAAGCAGGATCGCACTCGGATTCCGTTCGGTGGTGGGGATGGCTCCACTGGTTCCGAGAAAGGTGACGTCCATACCTGGGAGTACCAACTCGCGCGCCATACGAACTTCGGCATGACCGAGCACTCCCAGAACGTGCCTTCCCTTCTGGACCTCTTGTCGGTTAACGCCCAAACTCGAACGAGAACAGACCTTTGTTTACTGTGGAACCTGTACTCACCCTTGGCGGCGATGACGAATAGTTACCCCACTGAGCCCCTTGTGATGACGATGGCAACTGAGCCGCCACTTCCATTCAACGAGCATGCGTTGTATGGTCCACTGCCAATTAAATACGAGTTGCTCTGTAGCGGGTTAGCCTCGGCTGAGGACGTGCTGACAGACCGGACACATCTGGTTGCCGTCATTGGTTTCAAACTCGGATTCGCTCCCGGTCCAGCCGCACTCGGGGCATTGTGCGATCTCGGGCGTCATTCTACGTGGTTGTAGATTCTCTAATAGGATGTACCTTGGTATAACGTCGGAATCGTGTATCTGACGTGGCACTTCGTTGAATCACTGCCGAGCCACCAATGATGGCTCGGCCCAGTGGAAGAGTCTACTATTGGTGATCGAACTGCCAGGTGGTGCGTTCGACTTGATAGCTTCTGCAGTCAGGACAGACGTGATACTGGAGGTCGAACTCGGATTCACATCGTCGGCATTCATACGCCGACACGGCCTCTGTATCAGAATCCAATAGTGAACAGACGTCGTGGACAATTCCCACGGTTTCACCCTGTAGCGGCGCTTCAACGCCAATTGGCTTAACTATTACACATAATTCCATCAAATACTGGGGAACAGACTGGAATGACACAGATGGCGTACTGTCGACGAACACGGAGTTATAACAGGGGCGGACGTTCATATACGTCGAACTCATTTGTCCCAAACGCACGGAGTTCCTACAGATGCAACAACCCCTCCCGTCCTATGCAAAGGAGGTCTTGGAAACGCTCAAACCCCAAATCACGGCAGCAGATGGTCGACTCCCTATTGACGAGGCAAAGAAACGCCTTTCTGACGAGTTTGAACAGGCAACTGTTGAGGCCGCGTTGGAACAACTCCTCCAACGCGGCTACCTGTACGAAGTAAACGGTCAGTTACGAATCACCGAAGATCACATCTAAAGTCCAATTGCAGCGTATTCCCTGCGGAAATACTGATTCGTGGCTCTGTTGTACCAATATTTGTTCGACATCTTTCTACTGAAATAACCGTTAGGTAGGTGTGCGAACGGAGCAGGGACAACCATCACCGATGGCGTTCGCACGTTCTATCTCAAATTCCCCAGCGACACGACAGTCTTTAAAACGATCTACCTCCGTTGGAGTTGGAGGCGCACAACGTCAAAGTGCCTACGAACCGTCAATCCAGACAACCATGCACGTCAGTAGGTCTGCCTATCCATCGCCACTGGAGAGGACTGTGTCCGTCAACTGTACAAGCGGGGACCATTCATCTCGCCACGACGTTACCGGCGAGTGGTGCTCTCCCGCAGACACTCACTCAGAACGATGACCACTGAAAATCTCTTCTTTCTCGCTCTCGGGAGTCTCCTATTAATCTCGTCGATTATCGACCTCCTCTGGACGACGCTCTGGGCAAACGGTGGTGCAGGCCCCCTTTCCACCCGGTTGACAACCGGAGCCTGGCGTGGACTCCGGACGCTTGGCGGCGGCCAGACACGACTTCTCAATCTCGCTGGCCCAATCATTCTCACGTTGATGCTTACGATGTGGGTCGCGCTCATTTGGGGCGGGTGGACGTTCATCTTCGCTGGCGGTGAGAACGCGCTCACGGACACACGTGACACCGGCCCCATCAGCTGGGCGGAGCGTACGTACTTCGTCGCGTATTCGCTGTTCACGATGGGGAACGGCGATTTCACGCCAACAGACGGCATCTGGCAGATTGCAACGTCGCTCACAACGGCCAGCGGGATGCTGTTCGTGACAATGGGCGTCTCATACGTCCTGTCGGTGCTCGGCGCGGTCGTCGATAAACGCTCGTTCGCTTCGACAGTCACTGGAATCGGAACACGAAGTGAAGCGTTCGTCCGAGATGGCTGGAATGGCGAGGACCTCAGCGAACTTGATCTCCCACTCGATACGCTGGCGTCCGACGTAGGTCGTCTCGCCAAGCAACACAAGGCCTACCCGATACTACACTATTACCACAGCAACGAGGAAGACGACGCCTCGGCGTTGGCCGTCGCTATTTTCGACGAGGCACTCACTATGCTCCGGTTCGGCGTTCCCGAGGACCATCGACCGAACACTCCCCTCCTCAATACTGCACGGTCGAGCACACAGGCCTACCTTCAGACGCTCCATTCCATGGGCATCCAACCTGCTGACGAAACCCCCCCGCCTCCTGATTTAGACTGCCTTCGTGAGGCAGGTGTCCCCACGGTTTCGGATGAAGAGTTCGCCCAGGCCCTCGACGAGCTGAGCGAGCGTCGGCGAAAACTGCTCGGGGCCGTCACCGCCGATGCATGGTACTGGCCATCTGAAAACAATGAGTAGTGTCAACTTCTTCTTTGCCGGCTGGGAGACAGTCCTCCGAGTCATCGTCGTTGGCATTGCGATGTATGTGTCTCTCGTCGTGTTCCTCCGCCTCTCGGGAAGTCGAACGATTGCGAGCATGAACGTCTTCGACTTCATCGTGACCGTCGCGCTTGGGGCGGTGTTCGGTCGGGCCCTCACGGCCAATTCTGTTGCACTCGCGGAGGCTCTCACTGCCTTCGCACTCCTCATCGTCCTACAATACACCGTTGCGTGGCTCCAGACGCGATGGCCTCGGTTCGAACAAGCGGTTACGAACGACTCAACGCTGCTCTACTTCCATGGGGAGTTCCTTCAGGATGCGATGCGTGATCAGCGCGTGACTGAGAACGAGCTACGGGGGGCCGTTCAGAAAGAGAACGTCGGTTCGATGGATGAAGTCGAAGCGCTCGTCCTTGAGTCAGACGGCAAGGTTTTGGTTATCACTTCGGTCGGGGACGGCTCGACTCTCGGGCGGATCATCTCCGACGAACGAACGACGCAGTCTCTCAGTGAGCCATGAACGGGCTATACAGCTGGCTCCTCCTCTTCGGCCTGGTCGTCTTGCTCTTGGGGGTGTTCACGAAGTGGTTCCAGAAACGGTGGTACCTTACCGAACCACTCACTGGCGTCGCCCTCGGTGTAATCCTCGGCCCGGCGGGGCTGGGTCTGTTGAGTCTCTCCGCCACCGGTGACCAAACCCAACTTCTTCAGGAGGTCTCGCGGGTGACTCTCGCCGTCGCGGACATGGGCGTCGCGTTGCGTCTTCCAAGCGGGTATCCGTTGAAGAACTGGCGGTCGCTTGCGGTCGTCCTGGGTCTCGGCATGGTTCTGATGATGGCGGTGAGCGGCCTCCTCGTGTGGGGGCTTCTCAGCGTCTCGTTCTGGGTGGCGATGCTCATCGGGGCCACAGTCGCATCGACCGACCCGATCGTCGCCACGACCATCGTGACCGGCGACATCGCGGAGAAGTACGTGCCTGAACGAGTCCGTCACTTCATCTCCGCTGAGTCGGGTGCCAATGACGGAGCCGTGTATCCCCTGGTTTTGCTCCCGATACTTGTCCTAACACAACCACAGGGAGAGGTCATTTCGCAGTGGCTCGTCAACGTGATTGGATGGCAAATCGGTGGCGCTGTGCTCCTCGGCGCGATTCTCGGGTACGGTTCGTCGAGACTCCTGACGTGGACTGAATCTGTGGGTATCGTCGAGAAGGGGACCTTCCTCGCGTATACCTTCGCGCTTACCTTCGTCGTCTTAGGTGCGGCTCGTCTGCTCGGGGTTGACGGGGTCTTAGCTGCGTTCGTCGCTGGCATTGCCTACCGGATGGGACCCGGTACTGATGAGCCGACAGAAGAAGCACAGATACAGCAGGCAATGACGAAGTTTTTCGTCCTCCCGGCATTTGTCTTCGTGGGCCTGGCGATACCGTGGGACGCGTGGCTGGAACTTGGTTGGCGTGGACTCTTACTTGCAGTGCTGATTCTACTCCTTCGGCGACCGCCCGTCATCCTGGGATTATCTCGGTGGTTCCGGCCCCTCCACACGCGAAAGGAGAAGGTGTTTACTGCTTGGTTCGGTCCAATCGGGATTTCGACGCTCTTCTATGCGATGCTCGCTGAACGACAGACCGGGTTGGACAGTATCTGGCCGGTCGCATCGCTCTTGTTGTGCGCTTCCCTCGTCGCACACGGCCTCTCGGCCACGCCGTTCTCCCACCGGATGGAAGGTGGTGAAGGCGGCGACACGTCTTCTGAATCAGGACGTCCCTGATACCCTACTGATACAAATGCTACGTGAAGAGTGGAGAACGACAAGAGCTATCCCGCCACCAATCGTAATAAGGGACGTGAGAGGGCTGAGTGCCACGACCAAAGCGACGGATCACCTAGAAGAGGCACTTGATGCAGAAAACGTGGAAGAAAAAGACTTCCATATCAGACAGTCGTTACAGCTGATCGACATAGGGTCATCCTCGTAGCTCTCTTTTGGCCACTAGCCGTTCAATGGTGGGTGTTGGTCTCCTTATTCAGTCCGGGTAAGTTCCGGTTCTGCGTCATCACGTTCACCGTCGTAGACTAATTCGTACGTTGTCACCCCGTCAGACGTTTGTATCTCAACTTCCGTGCGTTTCATTCCTTCTACAAATGAATAGTGAATTGAGAGTTCTACCGGATGGTCAAACGTCTGGACGATCGTATCGATTGCTTCCTGTAATTGTGCGGCTTTCGGTGACTGCGGTGTACGCTTTTCCGTCATTTGTGCCCCTTTTACTATACTCTTCCCTCACTGTTCCGATTCTACGTCTGAGTCGCACACCTAGTTAGATTGTCCATGAAGGAAGAGAACTGCTCGTCTGCGTGGCGAACCTGCGTTCTGCTATTCGAGGTTCGGGACCTCATCTTCGACCCGCCCGGAGAGTTCGACTTCAACTTCCAGCTCCGGTTCGCCGTCGCCTTCGAACTCGATATCCAACTCGATCGGCTCACCAAACGCGAACGGCAGCTCCCAGTCGTCACCCGTGATGGTAATCTCGTCGGAATCATGGAACTGCTCGCCCAGCTCGATCAGGAACTCGCCAGCGTCCTCTGCACTGATATAGTACTCCTCCTCGAAGTAGCCATCCGTGATCGTGCTCATCTTCGCTTCCTCGTCTTCGGCGGGCACTTCAGGCATGGTTCAGCCGGGAGTTAGCCTTCGACACGGATAAGTATTCTTTGGAAGATTATCTCCACTATGGATTCACTCGAGATACTCGGGTCGAAAGCTCGACTCGACATCCTCCGAGTCCTTTCACGGCGGGATATGTACGTGTCCGAGCTGATGGAGGAAGTCGGGATGGATGGCAAAACAGCCACCCATCACCTCGATGTGTTGGTGGATGGTGGCCTCCTTGAATCGTATACGGAGGGGCGTCGTCGATACTTTTCGCTAGTCCGTGAGGTTCGGTTTGAGGTTTCGCCCACCGAATCGCCGGTTTGTCGTCCAGTTTCCAGAACAGGAAGAGATATGATGTTCCTCGAACGCCGGAAAGAAACGGTCGGTCCAGACACGTACTGAGGAACTGGCTCACATGATCGTTCCGTGAAGAGGCGTTTAGCTGGTATAGGCGTCGATAATCTCGTCGAGTGTTTTTCCGCGTCTTGATCGTCCTTAGACTCCGGCGGTCGGCTGTCGCCCGTTTCCGTCTCTTGCGCTGCCACGGTTGCGCCGCTCAGCTGAGAAGGCATATAACGGGTTATGCGATCGAACAGTATTATGGTTCAGGATACTTCACCCGTAGGTTACCCCATATCCATGTATCACGATGCTCACTTCGAGAGGTTTTTATCCGAACTTGTGTGTATTTTCGCGTATGCCGCGGGAGTTCATTTCTGAATACGGCCTCGACCCGGGAGACTACGTCCAACAACTCGTCGATCAATTTCGTGACCGCTGTCCGAAATTCAGTGAGCAACCAATTGAGGAAGCGATTTTCGTCGACGACGGCCCCATTGACTATCTCGTCTGGTTCGCGCTCGACGATTACGAGCATCACACCTTCTTCTACCACGATGACAACCCCAACCAAGACGTCGTCCGCCGATTTATCTTCCTCTCGCCTTCTGAGCAGGAGATGCTGGAGTTCAAAGCTCTCCTGCAGAAGTACTACGGCGTGTACACCGAACTCAAGAT
The DNA here is from genome assembly GCF_023238445.1 of Halorussus gelatinilyticus. Classification (GTDB taxonomy): domain Archaea; phylum Halobacteriota; class Halobacteria; order Halobacteriales; family Haladaptataceae; genus Halorussus; species Halorussus gelatinilyticus. Next base: position 3,021,588 of record NZ_CP096658.1, read on the forward strand.
TGCGAGGCTCCTCGAACTCCGGGATACGTATCGTCCACAGGTCGGTGAGCGCCCACGGCTAAATCTCGGTATCTGTCACAACCCGGAGGACGACCGAGTTGTCTCTGGCGTGAGCGGCATACCACGTCCCCATGAACAGGACATCTTCGACGACGCTGCCAAAATCGTCCCCGACAAGAACTTGGAGAAGTTCATCACGCGAACGGTCCAAACAGTTCATACACAAGTCGAAGAGAAAGCAGATCGTCACACAATCTCTGCGGACATTAGAACGGTGTTGGAGGATGATCCGGATTTCAGTTTGGAAACGACGAAACCGCTTCCGAAAGGGATTCACCCGAAGTACACGGAGCACGAGGCCGAGCTCTGGCAAAAGCCTGCGTCACGCGTCGAGTACATGGAGGGGTCTCAAGGGTTCCTCCAGATTTGGATTCCGACGGACGAAGACGAGATCGCGCTCGTGAATGCGACGGCGGGCAAGTACGACCGCGAGACAATCGTCGATGCAATACGGGACAGATTCGAAGCAACAGTCGCCTGAACTGGGTTATCTACTTACGCACTCTTTCGGACATCCTCCGCGATTCGTTCAAGTACCTCGTATTCTCGTTGGGAGTACGCAATGACTCGGACGTCGGACAGTGCCGTCGGCTGGTAGTCCCGGATTGCCTCACAGACGAGTCGAGCTCCATCTTCGAACTCGTAACCAGCGGCTCCCGTCCCGAGGATTGGGATCACGAGCGACTCACAACCGAGATCATCGGCCTTCGCCAGCGAATTCCGTGTCGCTTCACGGATACTCTCTGCCGTCGCCTGGCCGTCGCCGTAGTGGGGCATCGCTGCCGCGTGAATGACGTACTCGGCGTCCAACTCGTATGCGTCAGTGACGGCGACCGCGCCGAGTTCGACAGGGCCCTTGGAGACGGCCTCGTCGTTGATTGGTCCGTTCGCGCCCCGGCGAAGCGCACCGGCGACCCCGCTTCCCATCTGGAGACTGGTCCCTGCGGCGTTCACAAGTCCATCGGCCTCTTGTGATGCGATATCACCTTGAACGACTGTGAACTCCATACGAACACTCTCTATGCCGGTCCTCAAAAACGGGAGGGGGTCTGATATTACATTGAACAGTACCATATGAGAGATACGTGGCAGAGAGAATCCAACCGAACTTGATCTCTTTTGGTGCGAACAGAGTATTGAACAACCGGATTTCCTCGTGGATTGGTTCCAAGGTCCAATCGAACGATTTTAGTCTTCGACGCTCCTATGAACGCATATGGGTTTTGGGAGTTACGATGAATCCGAGCAACAGAATCAGGAGGTCAACACTGACGACGACGGCGAAGGCGTGAGCGTTCACGAAAACGACCACGAAGGCGAACTCAAATTTGAAACGGGTGCCTCGACCGACGACCTCGTCGACAAACTCCAGGACATCAAAGACGACACCGAAGACGAGTAACTGAAACACTCGGGAAATCCGTGGCCCCCATGGCAGAGTAGAATTTCACTCGCCTACGTCCTACACTCGGTTTTCAGCTAGTCCTTTCAGTATTTCCTATAAAAAACGCACCTCGTGTACCCCTACCCGAGGTATCTCGAAGGATGTATGGAGTGTAGTAAATACTTTCTGTTCCCAAATGGGTTCATTGAATGGCCCAACCAAACTGGATACCGTAACCGTTGTTGGCAACAGTAGCTCGATCGTCGCTGTTCTCAATCCGTAACTGTTAACCGGCTGTGGTAGCTACGTTGAACCGTCACGGCGACTCGCTCTTTGGACGGTTCTGACGGTAGCGATAGCGGTGTCCGATGAGGCCATTCGGCTGAGGACAGGACGCAGAACGGTTCCCCACGACCAATCAGGCGCGCTCGTTGTGGGGCCTTCTGCTCTTTTGCCACTCGCAACGCAACTCGACTGCCTGAGCCTCTGACATACCCTTCTTTCTAGGGCACAACGGCGGGAGTAGGACAGTTTTGCGGTTCTCGGGTGGCAGTACATTTTGGAAGTTGTTCATCCCTGTTCAGCGGTGACGATTCTATGAATTGGGGTGCCCTTGTTGTCAGTAAGGACTCAAGAGGTTTTTTCCGTGCCCGGAGTATCTACGACGTATGAGCGAAAACGCAGACCGTCGAAATCTTCGCATGCCGACTGACGACGAGTTATTCGGCGTCGTGACCGAACACAACGGCGGAAACCACGTCTGCGTCCGGTGTGAAGACGGGAAGAATCGAATGGGCCGCATCCCCGGGCGGATGAAGTACCGCGTCTGGATCGAACAAGACAATGTCGTCCTCGTCGAACCCTGGGACTGGCAGGACGAGAAGGCCAACGTCGAATGGCGCTACAACCAACAGGATGCCGACCAGCTCCGCGCTGAAGGTCACATCGAATAGGCCGTCCCGCTTTTACAGGACGAACTTTGCGTTCAAACCTGGTCGGTTAGCGCTGTAGGCGAGACGCAAGTCGTAGTCACAGAGATCCTAACTAGCACCGAGGGTTAACGGAACCCTCGTGGTCCACTGACACTGCCGTCATCGAGTTGGCCATTCTCGAAGTCGTCCGTGATACGTTCGTACCGTGTTTCGACTGTCTCTGTCATGGTCGGACGAACATCCGCAATTGCCTTGCTGAAATGATGCAGTGCAACCTCTGATGGCTCCGCCTGTTCACGCAACGCTTTGATTGCTGCTTCTTGGGCGACCGCTTCGATGTCACTTCCGACGTACCCTTCAGTCATCTCTGCGAGGTCTCGGAAACTCACGTCCGATGCGAGTGGTGTGTCATCTGTCTGTACCTTGAAGATCTGTGTACGTCCCTCAACGTCCGGTGCGCCAACGTTGACGAGTCGATCGAATCGACTGGTCCGCAGGATTGCTTCGTCGAGCATATCCGGGCGGTTCGTTGCCCCGACCACCATGACGTCCTCTAGCGGTTGGATTCCATCGAGTTCGGTCAGGAGTTGATTGACGAGTCGATCCGAGCTCTCCCCACCCAATCCCTGTGAACGGCCAGCTGCAAGGCTATCGAGTTCGTCGAAGAAAACGACCGCCGGTGCAGACTCTCGTGCTTTCCGGAACGTGTCGCGGATCGCCGCTTCGGACTCCCCCGTCCATTTTGAGAGTATTTCGGGACCCCGAACCGGGATGAAGTTCGCGTCAGCTTCGTTCGCAACGACTTTCGCGAGCAGGGTCTTCCCCGTCCCCGGTGGTCCGTAGAGAAGCACTCCCGTGACCGAATCGATTCCCAACCGATCGAATTTCTCTGGCGACTGGAGCGACCATACGATGCTCTCTCGGAGGGCCTGCTTCGCGTCCCGGAGCCCGCCGACGTCGTCCCACGTTACGTCTGGGAGTTCGACGCGCACGTCACGTAACGCGGAGGGCTTGATCTCGCTGAGAACGCTGTCGAAATCGGTCGTGGTCACGCTCATGCGATCGAGGAGTGCCGGTGGAATCTCCGCGTCCTCCTCGTCGTCGAGGTCAATATCTGGCAGATACCGTCGGAGTGCGTGCATCGCTGCCTCTTTCGCCAGTGATGCAATGTCTGCGCCGACGAATCCGTGGGTGTCGGCAGCGAGCTGGTCGAGGTCAACGTCGTCGGCAAGTGGCATGCCACGCGTGTGGATTTGAAGAATTTCCTCCCGGTCGTGTGCGCTGGGTACGCCGATTTCGATTTCGCGGTCGAATCGTCCGGGACGCCGAAGTGCGGGATCAATCGCGTCAGGTCGATTCGTCGCGCCGATTACGACGACGTCACCGCGATTTTCGAGGCCGTCCATCAACGGGAGGAGTTGGGCAACGACGCGTCGTTCGACCTCGCCAGTCACGTCGTTACGCGTGGGCGCAATCGAATCGAGTTCATCGAGGAAGATGATGGCTGGCGGGTTATCGCTAGCAGACGCGAATATTTCGCGGAGTTCCTCCTCGGATTCGCCGTAGTACTTGGAGATGATTTCCGGACCGGCAATCGAGTGGAATGAAGCGTCGGTTTCGTTGGCGACCGCCTTTGCGAGTAACGTTTTTCCGGTACCCGGTGGCCCGTGCAACAGGACACCCTTTGGTGCCTCGATGCCCAGCTTTCGGAACACCGTGGGATGGGCAATTGGAAGTTCGATCATCTCACGGACGCGTTCGACTTCGTTTTCGAGCCCGCCGATCTCCTCGTATGTGATGATGTTGTGGTCGTCTGTCGTGGATTGGTCGGTCACTGGTGTTTCACGAATGGTGATGCTCGTTTTCTCGGTGATTTTACCGGTCTGGTTGGGCTTGATTTCGAGTGCGATGAGCGAAAGCGTCTCGCCCGGTGTTTGGACGAACGGCTGGTCGGAGGAATCGACCGGAACGAGGTCATCTTCACTGACGGGCCGATTACGGAGTTGGTGTTCGATGAGACCTGCGACATTCGGGCCGATGGGAACGTGGACCTCCTCTGTCGGTGCCAAGATGATGTGCCTGATAGCCCCGAGAGTGGCCTTCTGCACCGTAACGTGATCGCCGAGCGTGACGTCGGCGTTTTGTCTCGTAAACCCGTCAATACGGATCGTTTCGTCGTTCCAGTCCTCGAAGTCGGTCTGCTGGACCTTCGCAACGGTCGTAGTACTGCCCTCGATGGTCACGAACCCACCGGGCGTGAGCTGTAGTTCCTCAAGCACGGTAGGGGCCAGTCGGGCAACTCCCTGTCCGGTATCGTTTGCATATGCTTGCTTGACTTGGAGTTGGATGTCGCTCATGCTCTCACGCGATTCAAATGCAGGTACGAGAGATTCAGAGGCCGGTACTGAAAAAGGGTACGGACACCCCGAAAATCTCTGCTTGGGACGTTGTTCTGACCTCGTACGCGACAGCACGAAGCTGTTCGAGTTGTTGCTCTGTATGGCCAATAATCCGTACGTCAGCCAGCGAGGTGGGTTCGAACGCCCAAATCCTCTCACAGATGAATCGGGCGCCCGCCTCGAGTTCATAGCTGCCACCACCCCAGCCGAGGACTGGAAGGACGAGCGTTCGACAATCCAATGCATCAGCCCGTGCAAGTACGGTCTGAGTCACATCGCGAATGCTCTGCTCCGTTGCGTCGCCCTCATCGGGACTCGATATCGCATGGAGCAGATAAATTGCGTTCAGCCCATGGGGGTCAGTGACAATTACATCACTACAGGACACCGGTCGATGCTGATTAATCTCGTCCATTATCGGACCACGTGCCTGTTCGCAGATCGCGGCGCTGACACCACAGTCCATCGAAGAATCCGGACTATTTGAATTCACGAGTGCATGGGCCGTCGCCTCAGTAATAGTCCCCTGATCCAAGGCAAACTGTATAGTGAATATAGGGGAGAGGGAAGTAAAGGCTGTGGCTATTGGTATTTATTGACGCACACCCGATAATGGCACTGTAGGTAGTAATCTTCTCGAAAACGGATATCTGTAGTGGCGAGACTCCGAGTCTCCGTCAGAATGTGACTTGCCAGTCGTGACCGCAGTCGGGACATTTGAAGCGCAGGACCCTGTTGCCGTCACTGTCGTGGGAAGTCCCCATCTTATTCATCACAAGTGTGTCACAGGCAGGACAACTTGCTGTCACGGTTCAATCTCACCACGCCGTTGCAAAGACCTTGTCGGCCCCGATGGAGTCCGTAAGGTAAAACTGCGAAACCGAGAGAACCGCTCGGGGTCACTCCCCGAGGCACTCGACACTCTGTCTATAGGAATTTCTGGAATCAGAAGTCCTTTTCCCGCGTACGGAATACGACTGATGAGACCATGGGCTCGACGCGAGCAGAATTCTATTCCCTGTACTTGACGCGGTTTGCTGGCAGCCTCGGCTTCATCACCATCCTCACGCTCCTGCCAACGTACATCGACGTCCTCGATCCCTCAGGCGTTGCAGTCGGACTGTTCATCACCGCATTAGGCGTCGGGCGAACTGTTGCTATCGTCCCTCTAAGTTGGGCCGGCGATCGGTACGACAAACGGACCATCCTCCTCATCGCGCTCGTAACGAGTATCAGTGCATACCTGCTTTTTGCGGCGATTTCGAGCAGTCTCGGGTTCATCGCCGCGCGAACCTTACAGGGCCTTGGCATCGTCGGGACCGGACTCATCAGCCTCGCGTTGATCAGTGAACTCGCACCCGCTGGTGACCGCGCGAACGTCATCGGCAAGTACAACTCGTGGCGGATGGCCGCAGGCATCATCGGCACGCTCGGTGCCGGACTGCTCTACCAGCAGTTCGGCTTCACGCCAATCTTTGCGATCCTCGCACTGCTCCTCACGGCGGCACTGCTCGGTGTGTGGCTGTTCATCGATCCGGACGACACGTCAGTCTCTGGCTTCGCGTTGTTTGACCTCGCGTTCAACCAACGCATTCTCACGCTCACGAGTTTCCGCGCCCAGTACGCAGTAGCCGTCACCCTCGTCCGAAAGTGGGTACCGATCTACGTGGGCGTCTCCGCCGCACGCGGTGGCCTCGCATTAAGTCCGTTCATCGTCGGGACGGTCATCGCCGCGGAGAAGTTCATGAACATGGTCTCCCAGCCGTACATGGGTCGCCTTTCTGACCGGTATGGGCGAGCGCTGTTCGTGTTCGCTGGTGGCGGTATCTACGGGCTCGTGGCGCTCGCAATCCCGTTCGCTGGTCCCCTTGGCTCGACGCTCGGACTGCCAGGGACACTCCCCGTTCTCGGAAACGTCTCTCCAGCGTATCCCGTGGTGTTACTCCTGAATGGCCTGCTTGGTCTCGCCGATAGTCTACGAGAGCCCGCAAGTATGGCGTTGTTTGCCGACGAGGGCGATGGCGAGGGGATTGCGAGTAGTTTCGGAATTCGGTCGTTGGTCTGGCGTCCAGGAGCAATTCTCGCACCGATAGTTGGAGGCTACTTGATGAGCGAAGTGGGAATGGAATGGGTGTTCTTCCTCGGCGGTGCTGCGGCTTTAAGTGGCGTACTGACGTTCGTTCTCGTCCTCTCGTCAGTTCATGGTCAACGTGCACTCGCAGAGTGGTGATCGAACAGCAACTCCGCAATGCATCGATAGGGCTTCTTTGTTCCTAAGGAAGCACGCCAAACTGCTCCGGCGAGACAGTATTTCCTTGGCTGTGTACGGGTTTCATGCCGTTTTATCCTTCTCCTTGACGTGCCGATGAGTATGGGGGAACTCGAAACTGAAGCACAGAAATCACGGGCAGAGGTTGAAACTATCTCCGTGAGTTGGCCGACAAACTTGATGGAAGTGGTGATGTGACGCTTGAACTCGGTGGAACGCAGGTGAACCTAAATCCGTCTGACCCGATCGCCTTCAAACTGGAGGGCGAATCGGACTGGTCCGAAGTTGACGCCGAAGCGAAACAAAGTATCGAATTCGAATTGGTCTGGTGGCGTGAGGCCCAAACCGCGGAGGAAGGGACGTTGGACGTCCGGGAGTAACAATCCCAATCACGGTTTTACAGCTCGTTGGAATTGCTTTGTTGAAAACAGTAGCTGATAACTGGTTCAGGCTGCCTGCGATAAGTATAGCAGTAGTTGGTAACACGGTTTCTTTATTCAGAACCATCCGTGTAACCGTCGCGCAATATAGAGCGTCCATTGACCGAAACGGCTTTGTGGAGAATCATGATGTGGGACGATTGACCCAGATAATCAAAACGTAGCTGAGAATGAAAATCTCGTGGTTTGATACCGATAGCAATCAAATTCCCCACGTTGGCAAATGTGAGTCACAGCCTGAGTAGTCCGGCCCACGAAAGACACACCATGACAGACCCCACTAATTCGGCGTCACTCGACGCCATGTTCGACGAGCTGTGGAACATCTACCGCTATCGCCTCTTGTTGGCTGTTTCCGACCATACCCCACGCACCGAAGACGAGTTTACCCCCGAGAGCCTCGCGTCAGACGAGCCAGATGATGACGACCTCGACGGAGTAAAAACGGAGTTACAAAACACTCATCTGCCAAAACTGGCCGAGCACGGCTATATCGAGTGGGACGCCGAGACACAGACGATATGGCGTGGGCCAAACTTTGAGGAGATTGCGCCACTCCTCAGACCGGTGGATGACCACCGCGATGAGTTGCCAAAAGGGTGGCTATAATGGCAGCCAAGCAGATGGAGTCAAAGAACGCACATCACGGAAAACGGGTGTTACTATCGACTATGAATTCTGTCACCCAGTTTCTCAACACGACAACCGGGAGTTAATATGTTAACAATTCACAAGACTGCAAATCGTAGTGAGCGGATGAGCAGCCGATCACCAAACTACCGCTGCTCACAGAACAATGAGAGGTCTTTAGATCCCATGGATATACTCACCACTCTTACCAAACTGGTTCGGGACACAGACACCGGAGTGAAGAGAGAATCGGGAAGTGGACGCGACCGTCTCGCTGCTGCCGTTGACGCAGAGTCGGAGATGGATTGCGCCCTCCTCATGTGGGGCACCAGAAAGAAAACCCTCCTCAAACTGGTCGAATTGTATGGTGGGCGGGTACACCAAGCGGAGTTAGTTGATCGCACAGGGTGGTCAAAATCCTCAGTTAGCAGACATCTATGTGAATTGGAAACCGACGGTGCGATCGCCCGTGTTCGAATCGGGCGTGGCAAAATTGTTCTGTTTCCCGATGACCCGCGTCTGGATGACCTCTCGAACTCAGACATCACTGACCGATAACTCGGAACAGTGTGAACGCTTCCACCAGTTCCATGACACCCGCAACTGTCTCGCAGGTACTTCCCCTCGGTGAAACAGTCATGCTGGGGCGGTGTTCGGCGTGATAGGTGCGCTAATCGGTGAACTCCCCCAGCGTGTCTTCTATGCGCACGCTGAGACCATCTCGACCTGCCCGCCGCAAGTATCGTAGTCACGTCGTTGCTGATTGCTATACTAATAATGAGCGGTTCTTATCTAACTCCGCATAGATACCGTTCCGTGAATGAGCGAACACGATAAGTTCGCACAACACATTGAGCAAAATCACCGAATAAGTTATGTAATATTTACTAAATAAAGAAATAGTATTACCAACTATTGATAGGGCTTGTATTCACCAAATCGGACTGGCTCGTATCGTGAGTGAGTTCCTGTTTCGACAGATAGTAGTTTGAGGGTTTACGCGAATCACCCGTTTATGGCGCACGAACAGGCCGAGGCTGAGGGGCCTATTGACGCATTCCGGCAGTTCTTTGCCCTCCAACGAGACGTGCTGGTGCTTTCCCTGGCAATGTTCGCCTTTAGTCTGGGCTTCCAGATGACCTCCCGATACCTGCCCGAGTACATCGTCGCACTCGGCGCGTCTGGGTTCGTCGTCGGACTGTTCGGGACGGTCGGCAACATCATCTCGGCGGTCTACCCATACCCCGGCGGCGCAGTGTCCGACCGCATCGGCTCACGGTACACGCTCACGATCTTCGGGCTCCTCTCAACTCTGGGCTTTGGGTTCTGGTTCCTCGCACCTGCCATTGGGACGATAGAACTCGCAGGCGTTTCTCTCCCGCCCTGGATCTGGATTTTCGTGGGACTGTTCCTGGCTCAGGCGTGGAAGTCGTTCGGCCTCGGCGCGACGTTTGCGGTCGTCAAGCAGGCGACCGACCCGTCGCGGCTGGCAGCAGGCTTCGCCAGTACGGAGACGTTCCGTCGGACCGCATTTCTGATTGGGCCGGTGCTGGCAGCCGTCCTCATCGGGTTTCACCCTGACTTCACTGTGAACTTCCAATACGTTCTCGGGGTTGCAGTCGTCTTCGGGGCCATCGGCACCGTTGTCCAACATTTCCTCTATGATGCCAGTTCCGACACCATCGGGGACTCCTTCGAAGGCCTCGACCAGATTCGGCAGGACCTCCGGGACATGCCCGAGGAACTCCGCCCGCTACTCGTCGGCGATACACTCGTCCGCTTCGCAAACGGTATGGTCTACGTGTTCTTTGTCCTCGTTGTCACTCGGTTCCTCAGCGTGGACGTGGAGATGACCGTCTTTGTCGGTGGTTTCACGTACCCGATTGATCTTCCGCCGGAGGCGTTCTTCGGGTATCTGCTGGGCGTTGAGATGGTGGTTGCGTTGCTCGTAATGGCTCCTGCCGCCAAGGCGGCTGAGTACGTGGGACTCAAGCCCGTCGTCGCAATTGGATTTGCGGTCTACGCTCTGTTCCCGATTGTACTTATCAACACCCCCGAAAGCACACTTGCCTTGATACTCGTGTTTGCGTTCTCGGGACTTCGTTTCGCGGGCCTCCCCTCGCATAAGGCACTTATCGTCGGGCCTGCCGAGCAGGATACCGGTGGCCGCGTCACGGGCATGTACTACTTGCTCCGGAACACGATGGTCATTCCGAGCGCGGCGCTCGGCGGTTACCTCTGGGACTTTGTCAGCCCCGAGATCACCTTCACGGTCGCGTCTGTCATCGGGCTCGTCGGCACCGGCTACTTCCTGCTCTTTGGCAAAGAATTCGACGCGTACCGTTAACCGGCTCCATCCATTGTCTTGCTACGCAAGATCAGTATATTCAGCACAGCTTTGTAGACCGGACTGGTGATTGAGAAAAGTAGTACCATAAGGTGCGCACTACGTACTTACCAGCCCCCGTCCCAGTCCCATCCGTTATTACTGATTTCAAGAGCGAACTCAGAACCTATCATCGACTGACTGAGCGTAACTTATATCCGGGGCCTCCATCATATATCAAGGTACCCGAGACTCCGTCCCGTCCTTTCTTCGTTCGCCCATCGGGGTGCCGCCAGTATGGAGGCATCATTCGATGGCACTGCTCTGAGATGCGCCGTGCCGGATGATTCCGCCGACCATTGGTGGCCAGCCGTGGGGCTACCAACTGACGGGGCTGGGCAGCCATCTACAATCATGACCACTGAAACTGACCTTCCCTGTACGGACTGTGGCACGGACCTCCATGAACGAACCCTGCCAGCTCACACGCTCTTAGCCTCGATTGAAGGCCATCAATACATCAACGTAGCTGACTGTCCCACCTGTGGTGCTCGGTATTATCCCGAGCAGACAGTAACAGTACTTGCAGAGGTATTGGGAGCACAGCGAACGGAGGAGGAGAGTTAATGCCTGTGGACACCTATTGCGGTGTCGACAACGAGGACCAACTCAGCGACGTTGCGGACGCTGTTTCAGCACCAACCACGATGCTCATTGCGGGCACAGTCGACCCGACGGAATACGCACTCGGTCTCCGCCTATTAGCGCACGCGGGAAGTGCTGATGATACTGCGATCATCGTCACGACCACAGAAGGCCGTGAGCAGGTGATTGCTCACACCCGGGATGGCGTCGTCGAAGACGAGGTGCCTTCGGTGGCCGTGGTCGATACCGTGTCTGAAGATCAGTACCTTACCGCACCGTACGCAGATATCCCCACGGTCTATATGCCCTCAGCGGGGGATCTAGAACGGGTTGTAATCGGCCTATCAGATTTGACCGGGACTGTCGTACCGTCTACGGGAACTCGACACTTTGTCATCCGGTCGCTCACACCACTGATTGAGGGAGCAACTACGGAACGGGTCTGTCGGCTTCTTGAACGAGTGAAGGGACTTCGAGTGGGTGACGGACTCGGAATCTTTGGCATCGATTTTACGGCCCACGACGAAGAGACAATGAACGAGTTGACAGCGGTGGTAGACCGCCTGCTGTGGGTGTCCGAGGATTCTGACGGGGGATTACAGTTCGAACTCCGAACAACGAGACGTCGCCTCTAGCACTAACGCATACTGTTAAGAAGGCCGTCAGTAGAGGTGTAGCATCGAACTTCACATCTCTCGTGGCCACACAGGAACTAGTCTCATCACAGCAGAACTTGATAGGTCGGGTGAGATGGACATCTGCGGAGAAAGGCGATAGGATGAAATCGACCACGTTTGAGCTTGTAATTAAGGACAAACAGGTTTAGTTCGTACTCACCGGAGATGGAAGTGGCGACGCCGATGCACCGGTCATCGAACGGCGGAACCAACTCGGTCGATTATATCCCCCGGCAGATGGCCTACGATTCGACGTATTCGATGTATTCGCGATAGACGAGGTTTCGGGAGAGCCCATGTTCAAGCGCGGCTTCCGAGATTGCGTCTGCCGTATCCATTCCCTCGTCCACATAGCGTTCCGCCGTTCGAACAGCGGGACCCAAACTTGGATACTGGTTCATGACTGCCTCGGTCGGACGAAAATACCGCTCGCCCAGTACACGTCTTTCATGTAGTCCTTCCCGTAAAAAAGTGTGTGTAAGGACACCACACACTACGTCCGATAACGCGGTGGCCAAAGGACAAGAGAACAATTGAAGTAGATCGATTGGATAGACCGAAGACGCACATTAATGACCGAGATACTCCAATTTTCGACGCCCTCTTGCGGCCAGTGTCCGCAGCAAGCAGAAATCCTCCAATCGCTGGCAGCAGACCGACCAGATGTACAGTTCGAGAAAATTGATGCGACGGAGGCGACGGCCAAAGCCAACGAGTACGGTGTGCGGTCCGTCCCGTCAACAATCGTTCTTGACGATGATGGAACGGTCATCTCGAAGTTCGATGGTCTGACGCAAGCCAACGCAATTGAGAACGTTCTGTAGCAACGATTTCTCCATATAGCATTCGTCCCTTCAAGTCACGATTTTAGGTAGGCTGTACTATGAACGGATTCTTACCTTGCAAAACCCTCTTCTTCTAATAGAACCGCTCCGACCGTATACAATGCAGAGCGTGAATTGAATAGCGGTGATTATAATTTGTGTTGAACAATTCGTCTTTCTTGGTCATACTCGATAATGTTGGCCTCTTTGAGCTTCGGGATATGAACGTGATAGAGTGACGCATGAACACGCGTGACCGCCTCTGTGGTCGGAGAAGCTTCGCCATTCTCACGTTTCGCAACTTCATGAGCTAAATCTGTCAAGCTCATCGACGTCTCGTGACTCTGTAATGTCGAAAGGACGTATCGTCGCCGTTCAGCCCGTAGCACGTCAAAAAGAGTATTGACAGACACGGTGTCGCTCTCAACGAGGTCAAGAAACTCCTCCAACTCGTCCATTGGTAACGACTATCAATCTACTAGTCTATATTATTATGGTTTTGGGAAAGAGCAACTATACAACGTCTGCGGATGCGATAAATTGTGTGTCACGTTCCCACATTTAGAGAACCGGAATCAGGTTATCTGTACCAAGCTGTTTGATGCGATAGTTTCGACAGCGAGACCTGTACCTCCTTGTGGTCGGCCGGCTGACTGTCTCTTATGGTGGAAGTTCGAGCACTCACGACCGATGCCGTGATCGTGCTCGACGGGGAAGTACTGCTCCTCGAACGTGACCATCCTCCGTTCGACGGGTATTGGGTGCTCCCCGGTGGCGTCGTCGAACGGGACGAGACCGCACGGGAGGCGTGCGTCCGCGAAACGAGAGAGGAGGTCGGACTCGACGTCACTGTCGAGGAGTTCGTCGGTCTCTACGACGATCCAGACCGCGACGAGCGCGGGAACGTCAGTGCGGCGTATCGGTGTACGCCCGCCACTGACGACCCGCCGGTTCCCCGCGAGGAGGCCCGACAGGTAGCGACGTTCGATCCGACTGACCTCCCGGGAATGGGCTTCGATAACGAACGGATCGTCACGGACGCGCTCCACGAATGAGATGTCAACCGTCGAGGGGGCGCGGGTTTACTATCTCAACCGCGTCGTCGGACTGTCTAATTCGAATCGATTCCCCGACGGCAGGTCGTACATCTCCTTGGTGTTGTCCCGAGTCAGAACGGCGCTGGACGCGTGTTCGGATTCCAGCATCTCGACTTCGACGACGCTATCGTCCGGGAGTACCATGTACTCAGGCCAGTTGAAGACGAAAGTCACGACGAGACCGTCAGCCAACATGTCTTACACGTTCGATTCCGGATTAGTAGGCAGTAATGCTCAGGAGGAATCCGGTCAAAGCACGAAACGATGAGCAGTCAAATCGTCGTCCATCCTGAATTCGACCGAGTGTGGCCGTTCGCAGCCGACCACCTACACAGTCTCTGGGCCGAGCAGGGACCAGTTGAGTTCACTCGACTGGACGACACCGACAGCCGCGATTTGTGCCAGGTACTTCCAGATCCGCAGACGGTCACCCGGTTGGTCTCTCTCGGGGTGCCTATCTCCAACGACTGTCTCGATCAACTTACTGCGCTCGAAGAAGCAGTCGTCTACTCGCCATCTTCGATGTATTCCACGGACGAGGAGATCGCTACCCAACTCGAAGCGAGCGGGGTAACCGTCTATCGCCAACCGTCAGAGGGGTTCTGGGGCCAGTCGGTCGCCGAATTCGCAGTCGGGTTGACGATCGCAGGCCTTCGCCGGATTCCCCAACTCCACAAGGAGATTATCACCAACCAAGAGCCCTGGGACTACGATCCGGATGAGACGCCCGAACCAGGTGGACGCGGCCACCAGTTCGGTGACGACCCCGCGTTCACCAACGGGACGATTGCAGGCAAACGCGTCCGAATTGTCGGCGTTGGCAACATCGGGAGCCGATACGCGGACTTCACCTCCAGCATGGGAGCGACTGTCGCCGCGTACGATCCGTATGCCGATGAGCCCTGTTTCCACCGGTCAGACGCCCGCAAGGTCTGGCGGCTTGACGAACTCGTGACTAACGCCGACATCTTCGCTCCGATGGTCCCGCTGACTGAGGAGACAGAAGGACTGGTGACAGCCGAGCACATTAACGCACTCCCAAGCGGCTGTCTCATTGTGCTTGTCACTAGAGCACAGGTTTGCGATATGGAGGCGGTGCGTGACCGCGTCAGCGCCGATGAGATTGCGCTTGCCGCGGACGTCTAGGACATCGAACCGCTCCCCCTCGACGATCCGCTTCTTGATCGACATAACGTCGTTCATACACCTCATCTCGCCGGACGTACACGCCACGCAAACGAACAGTGGGCTGAAACGCTTGCTGCACAGTTCAAACCGAGGAACTAGAGGTTCAGTTTCTACTCACACTTCTCGGCAGTTACTGACGTCAAACCTAGTAGGGATCTGTCATAAAGAGATATAGAATCCATATCGAACAAATACCGGATTTTTACGCTAATCGGACGCCTGCGAGACGCTTGTTAACCGGTCAGGCGTGGAGTTCGGGGTGACACCGTTCAAGCGCTTCGTGGACTGCGTTGCGGCGACCGACAAATGTGAGGTGGTCACCCTGCTGGAGCAACAAGTCCGGTTCGGGAATTTGTGACTCGCCGTCGCGACTGACCAGCGCAATTAGCACCCCATCGGGGAGTTCCCGATCGAGATCGCTGATGGTTTTTCCGACGAGTCGCTCTGCCGTCACCTCGATTTCTTGGACATCACC
The DNA here is from genome assembly GCF_023238445.1 of Halorussus gelatinilyticus. Classification (GTDB taxonomy): domain Archaea; phylum Halobacteriota; class Halobacteria; order Halobacteriales; family Haladaptataceae; genus Halorussus; species Halorussus gelatinilyticus. Next base: position 3,036,934 of record NZ_CP096658.1, read on the forward strand.
GGTCCGCCCGAGTTCCGACATCCACTCCGAAAGTGCGGGCCGCTCGACCGCGTTGTCCATCGATTGGGCAATGGACTCGTCCGCCGAAATCGCACGAACACCGAGTTCCTCGAACGCCTCCGCGTTGCCCGGTGTATTCACGCGTGCAATCACCGTCTCGACATCGAACTTCGAGTTGGCCAGTTGGGCGACGAGCAGGTTCGCATCGTCATCCCCAGTTGCAGCGGCGACGATCTTGGCGTTCTCCGCGCCGGCGGATGTAAGCACATCGCTGTTAGCACCGTTACCATGGTGGACGGTGAACCCGGCGTTCCGTGCTGTCTCGACCGTTGCTTGGTCCTGCTCGATGATGACGACGTTCTCGCCCCGGTCCTCCAGTCGTTCGGCGAGACCACGACCGACGCGGCCCCCGCCAACGATGATGACACGCATTGGAATGACGTCGAGTACTTCTGCGATGTGTCTGGCAAAACCTCCTTCGAAAACGACCGTTGCCAAAATTACGAGGAATACCGTTCCGACGAGGGTCGTTGCTGCCTCGGGACTGGACGACCGAAGTTGTAACGCGAAGAGGGTCGCGACGCTCGCCGGGATGATTCCGCGCGGGGCGACGGTACTCATGAAGAGTTGTTCCCGAAACGTGAACTGATCGCCGTAGGTACTAATCAAGACTTGAAGTGGGCGAACGAGACACGTGACTCCAAGGACCACGAGGAGACCCCCAACGCCCAGTGCCAGCAAGTCGTCGAACGAGAGCAGTGATGCAAGGACAATGAAGACAAATGATAGCACGACGAGAGTGATATCGCCCTTGAACGCGGCGATTTCGTCTTCGTAGGGGAGATCGGCATTGCCGAGGAGGACGCCAGCTGTTGCGACAGCGGCGATCCCTGATTCGTGGGACAGCGCTTCTGCAACCCCATAGGTTGCGATTGCACCGATAAGGATAATGAGCCGTGAGTTCTGGACGGCGTTCGTTGGCGATAAGTCAACGTGTTTGAGCAGGTACCACAGGATGCTCGCGGCGAGCACGCCGACGAGGATACCAACACCGAGTCGAGTGATGAACGATTGAAACAGGCTCGTCGTCTCGGGATTCCCTGGCGTAACGAGATCGAACACGACGACGGAGAGAATCGCTGCCGTCACGTCGTTGACGATCCCTTCCGTTTCGAGTGCTGCCCCAACCCGGTCACGCACCGGCACGACGTCTAGGAGCGGTGTAATGACGGTGGGTCCTGTTGCGACGAGTAAAGCTCCAATGAGAAGTGCCAGTCCCCATGAAGTACCGAGCGCGAGTCGGACAACGATGGCAGTTCCGACCAGCCCGATGATTGCACCGACCGTTCCGAGACGGAACGCGGCCCGTGGCGTCTGGCGAAGCTTCTCCCGTTTCAGGTGGAAGGCGCCCTCGAACACGATGATTGCGACACTCAGGCCAACGATTGCCGGGAGTGACGAGCCGAAGGCCGCTGGCGTGATAATGCCGAGTCCCTCTGGTCCCACCGCAATGCCGGCAAGGATGAGAAACAGGACGCTTGGAATTTCCAGCCGGTCGGCTAACACCTGGGCAGCGACACCCAACCCTAAGATGGTCACCACAAGGGGAAGTAATCCAGTCCCCGCACTCACGATCGAGACACCTGTCTGGATGAATTCGCCCGTGATATAAAGGTGCCGTGAAATTCAGGTACTATTGAGAATCCTCTACGCCCAGTGGAGAGGATTGACTGAACCGGAACCCCTTTTCGGGCCGTTGTAAAAGGGTTTGTATGCGAGTCACAGACGTCGAGACGTTCGTGGTTGATGCCGACTGGCGCAACTGGTTCTTCGTCCAAGTTGAAACAGATAAAGGGATTACTGGTGTCGGAGAAGCACTGAGTGGTGAAGGACTCACAGCCGCGTTAGAGGCGACTGCGGAGGCCCACAAACACTACGTCATCGGGGAGGACCCCCTCAACCGAAAGAAGATCAATCGCCAACTCCGCCGATATCCGTTTGCATGGCGGGCTGGGAAGCTCATTAACGCCGTCTCCGCAGCGTTCGATATCGCGCTCTGGGACATCGCCGGGAAGTATTACGATGAGCCCGTCTGGAAACTCCTCGGCGGGAAGGTGCGGGACGAGATCCCCGTCTATGCCAACGGCTGGCACATCGGCGAACGTACCCCCGAGAACTACGCCCATCACGCCAAGAAGGCCGTCGAGGAACAGGGCTATCCCGCGTTGAAGTGCGATCCGTTCGCCCACTATGAGTACTCGCTGTCAGACGATCAGATCGAGGAGGTTGCGGAACTCCTCGAAGCGGTTCGTGACGCCGTCGGTTGGGACGTCGGTATCGCGCTCGACTGCCACGGTCGATTCACGCGGCGAGGTGCAATCGAGGTCGCAGATGCCCTCGAAGAGTACGACATCATGTTCCTCGAAGAACCCGTCGAGCTGGAGGACCGGGACGTGATGGCGGACGTCACCCAGCACGTCGACATGCCGGTGGCGACGGGTGAACGCCTATACAACAACGAAACGCTGGAAGATGTCGTCCGCAAGCAGGCCTGCGATATCGTCCAACCGGACGTAACCAACTACGGGAGCCTTCAGGAGGTCCAGCACGCCGCAGCCATCGCGAAGTCACGCTACCTGACGGTCGCGCCGCACAATCCGAATGCAGGCATCAGTACGGCAGCGTCCGTCCATCTCTGCGCAGGGATCGAGAATCTCGAAGTGCTTGAACATATGAGCCGTGACGTCGAGTGGGGCGACGAGATCATCTAACACGACTTCGAGGTCGAAGATGGGACGATAGCGGTTCCCGACGAACCGGGGCTCGGTGTCGAGTTCGATGCCGACGCCGCACGTGAGTATCCCGGCGAGCCCAAGGATAGTCACAGTCTCTTCGACGAGGAGGGCGCGCTAAAGCGGCCATAACCAGTTTTAGGGGAAATTGGAAGTCATCGGACAGTACCGTTACTCCTCACCCGTCGTGGCATCCGGACGGGTGAGGAGGTATCCGAAACCGTACAGCACTGCTGCAACGACGACTGCGAGGAGTGTAACGAGTCCTGCTGGGATACCGCTTAGGAGACGTACCGTGCGGCCATAGCTGTCACGGTCGAGTTGCAATCGATTCCAGCAGCGGGAACCGACTACCTGAGGGTGAATGCGGTCGAGCCACGATGGCTCCGCAAGTGCAACATTCGTGTCATCCGAATCGGCCTCCATATCGGGGAGAGGGTACTGCTCTCAGAAATACGTAGTGCTCCGATTGTCATTCCACACGGTAGCGTCTTCATTGCTAGTGTAGCAGACGATTGACCGTATTCTGGATCAACGGGCACAACTTCCGGGAGTATTTATGGCTCGCCTGCGAAGAAGTACGTAACCGAAAGACGCGCAGTCCCGTGTCCGGTCACAGGGAATTTCGTCCGCGAGGTGGTTTTGGCTAGCGGTTCATCGAAGACCTTCCTCATCGGACGGGAGTCCACACGGTACTGTGGTGACGGGACTCCAAGCCGTTACCGTGCTCGTGGACTGCTATGATCGGCAGGTAACTATGGAAATCGAAATTGCGACAATCGGCGGCTACGAGGAAGTTGGCCGCCAGATGACCGCGGTCCGTGCCGGAGAGGACATCGTCATCTTCGACATGGGGCTCAACCTCTCGAACGTACTGATTCACGACAACGTCCAGACCGAACAACTGCACTCGCTCGACCTCATCGACATGGATGCGATTCCGGACGACCGCATCATGAGCGATCTCGAAGGCGATGTGCAGGCCATTGTGCCGACCCATGGTCACCTCGACCACATCGGCGCGATTAGCAAACTCGCCCATCGCTATAATGCTCCGATCGTGGCGTCGCCGTTTACGCTGGAACTCGTCAGAGAGGAAATCCAGGACGAGGGGAAGTTCAACGTCGAAAACGACCTGGTGGAGATGGACGCGGGCGAAACGATGGGCATCGGCGAACACTGCGAGCTTGAATTCGTCAACGTGACCCACTCCATTATCGACGCCATCAACCCGGTCCTCCACACGCCCGAGGGTGCAATCGTCTACGGCCTCGACAAGCGGATGGACCACACGCCGGTGCTCGGTGACCCCATCGACATGAAACGGTTTCGGGAACTAGGTCGTGAGAGGAACGGCGTGTTGTGTTACATTGAAGATTGTACCAACGCAAACAAGAAGGGTCGGACCCCCAGCGAAGCCGTCGCTAGAAGTCAACTCCGAGACCTCATGATGAGCCTTGAGGACTTCGACGGCGGCATCCTTGCCACGACGTTTGCCAGTCACATCGCTCGGGTCACGAATCTCGTCGAATTCGCAAAGGAAATCGGACGCCAACCAGTCCTCCTCGGGCGGTCGATGGAGAAGTACTCCGGGGCAGCCGAACGCCTCGGGGCCACAACCTTCCCCGAGGATCTCGGCATGTACGGCCATCGCAAGTCCGTAGACCGGACATTCAAACGCATCATGAAAGAGGGCAAGGAGAACTTCCTGCCAGTCGTGACGGGCCACCAGGGCGAACCGCGGGCAATGCTCACTCGGATGGGCCGTGGGGAGACACCGTACGATCTTGACAACGGCGACAAGGTTATCTTCTCGGCAGGGATCATTCCTGAGCCGACCAACGAGGGCCAGCGCTACCAGTCCGAGCGCCTCCTGAAGATGCAGGGCGCCCGCATCTACGACGACGTCCACGTCTCTGGCCATATCTCGCAGGAAGGGCATTACCAGATGCTCAATACGCTCCAGCCCCAGCACGTAATTCCGGCGCACCAGAACATGCAGGGCTTTTCGGGCTATGTTGACCTCGCAGAGAGTCAAGGCTACAAGCTTGGCCGTGACCTGCACGTGACTTCCAACGGAAATACGATTCAGTTGGTGTAAAGAACGTTCGTTAATCGCGCTCGAAAACGACAACTCATATCCCCGTTCTACTGTACTGTCTCTCCATGCAAGATAACTCTCTTACCGTCGATCTAGAGTTTGGTGAAACTGAACTGATACCTGCGATTGCACAGGACGTCGAGACGGACGAGATTCTGATGCTCGCGTACGTCTCACCGGACGCGCTTGCGAAAACCCAGAATACGGGTCTCGCTCACTACTACTCTCGTAGCCGCGATGAGCTGTGGCAGAAGGGCGGCTCTAGCGGACACGTCCAACGCGTCGAGGAGATCCGAGTTGATTGCGATGGGGATGCGCTGCTCTACCGTGTTGAACAGGAGGGCGGGGCCTGCCATACGGGGTACCGCTCGTGTTTCTATCGAACGCTCGACGGGGACATCGTCGGAGAGAAAGTATTCGATCCTGACGAAGTATACGAGTAGCCCCCACCAACGAACGGCGTGGAACTGATAGCGGGAGGTGGAGTTGAACCACCGATCTCCAGGTCATGAGCCTGGCGGAATCACCGGGCTATCCTATCCCGCTGTACCGCCGTTTGGACACCGAGCAGTTAACGGTTTGGAACACGCCGTCCCATCACCACGATGAATTCAGCGATACTCACTTATCGGGTCCATCGCCAACTGATTTCGTCTACTCCAGAATGATACATTCCTTTAGAGACGTTCCCACAGTTGGGACAATTAACGGTGAAAATCGAGTACTCATCGGGCGTGACTTCCTGATCGGAGTCGCAGGCAGGACACACAACCTCAATCGGTGCCATCACCGATACTTTCAGTCTCCGATATCTAATGGTTGTTGCCCAATCTAAATGCACTCCTTCTGTACGAGGCGTAACGGTTCAGTGTACCCACTGTCCATTGACGTTTGACAAAATAAGATTCTAAAAGCTCGATGTGCATATTCCGAGGGCTTTGTTGAAACCCTTGCTGAGGAGCATGACGAATGATTACTAGGAGATAAGATGGATGTCCTCCCGAAATCACGTCTTCTCCGATTCGTTGAGCGTGCTATGGTGCTGGCTCGACGTGCTGTTACACGGTTCTCAACCCGATATTCACGGAAGCGATTTACATTTCGGCAACACGTCGTTCTGCTCTGTCTAAAGGTCAAGAAGACAACGACGTACCCGACCTTGTTGACGAACTCATCTACCGCACCGATAATCGGAGGAATGAACATCCCAACAACGGCTCTTGTGACCGCGGTCGTTGATAGCCTCACGAACGTTGTGGGAATTGGGTTGGAGTCGATGTGTGGCCCCACTTGAGACCGAGTACCCCCGGGAGTTGAGAGTCTGCTGTGGCGGTCTGTGCATATGTACGCGGCGGGGTTCGCGGGATGCGCCGTCAGGACTCGCGCCACTTGTGGCCGCACTCGACGCAGGTGAACAGCCGAACCTCGTAGGAGCCGCCCGGCTTCGGCATCATCTCGTAGTCGGCCCGGTCGCTGTCGCAATCGTCCGCCGGACAGGGCTCCTGCATCGTCTCGGTGGCACCCTGGGTCGCGTCGGCCACGACGGGTGCCCCGTCGTCCCGCTGTCCATCCTGGGTCGTCATCGCCGCTTCTGCGTGCGAGTCCCGCACCTCCTCGTTCTCACAGGAGCGACACACCCACGTATCGCCCTCCGTGTGCATCAGCGAACCACACTCGTCACAGAATTGCATACAGAGTAAGAATACACGAGTGTCGGATAAATGTGTTAACTTCTGATCCGTCGTGGATTTCGGGCAACTGCTTATGCTGACTGTACTGAGTTATCGAAGAGACAACAGGCACCGGATCCTTCTCATCGTAGCCGGGGGAAAGCGTGTTTTCGCAGACGTAGTAGAAGTTCGCCGCGGCGGTCCAGAGGTCAGACGACAGGGCATCGTCGTACATGTGGAGCGCGACGTGGATGTCAGCCTCCGCGTCCGCTTCGATCCGTTTCGAACGGCACTCTCGGACATCCCGCTAGACGGACGCGACGTCCCCGGAGATTTCGATTTCCTCGGGTATCTCGTTCATTCCGAGCAACGCGGTCGCAGAATTGCCCAGAGAGAGTTGAGACTGATACTTCAGCGCGCCCCTCCCTGATGTGTAGGCCCCAGATACTACTTCGTGGCGGACGGGTGTACAACGCGAGTACCGGCGTGTCAGCGCTGTCCCCTCGAACCTGAGTGCCAGTACGCAGACCCCGGTTCGAGGAGGTGAGAAACCAGTACGTACTTACATGGATTTGGGAGTGGATTGAAGAGCACCGCCGTTTATGTCGACACATGCTCCGACGTACGTTCCTGCGAGCGCTTGCGGGTCTCTCGGCACTCCCGTTCGTTCCTGGCCGTCTTGACCCGACGCCGAAAAGATTCCCTGCTGACGGACATCTTATGTTCTGGTACCATTTCCGGCAAGCGGTCATCACCGACCACGGAATGAGCACGGAATGGTCCCGAGAAACCCTCGTCGAGAATTTAGAGCTCACCCAGTGCTCCCGCAACGAGGCGAAACTAGCATTGGAACTCGCGCACAACGGGTACTACTCTCTCGACACAGTCCCCGAAGAGTGGCGAGAATACTTTGACCGGGTTGATCGAGTTGACCGGCAACACGAAGAGACGGCGTGAGATATGTAGGATCACGGAATTTACATTGGACATTCGGTGTGGTCACCGACTCAGTAACTATCCGAGCGTTGAAGTCGGTCAGTGGCCGTCGACAAAGCATGCTCCGCGAAATCATCGCTGATACCGACAACGACGACGGAACACCTGTCGTCCGCCTCCGATGCCCCGAGTGCCGATCCCGGATCGACCGCGAGTACTCTGTCCGGTACGGCGAACGGATCAAGTGCGACCAGTGCCGAGAACCCGTGCTCGTCACGTTCCAAGTCGAGCAGGTCCCACAGTAACGAACCCCCTATACCGGGTCAAACAAAAGCCCGATTCACCCAACTTTTTATCGTTATTTCCCCGGAGAGTTCGTTAAGTGTCTGACCATCGGCGTGCCGGAGTTCAGAGGTTCCGGATCATCCGCGGCCTCAACAGTGTAGACGGTCTCTTCACGAAGACGGGGAAGAACACGATTCGTCTCAGAACCAACGCCGACCAGGCGGAACTCCTTGACAACAGGGATCCGCCGGAGGTACTCATTCTAGCTCCGCGTCCGAAGGCAATCTAAGCTGGAGCTCCTGTTCCAGTATCGTCATAATTCGTTTCTTCGCGGAGTCAGAGTTCCCACTCCGTCGCGTGGCCGTTCGGAGTTCCTCGAAAGCGTCAGCAAGTGCGGACACGACATCGTCCGGTAAAGTCTGCGGATCAATTACCGGAAGTTCTCGGAGGTCACTGATACTGAGCGACTCGTAGCCATCCTGGCGTGTGTACGTCTCCTCGGTGAGGAGTTGCGCGGTGAACTCGCTGTTGAGGTACGCGAGTAACGCCTTCATCTCGACCTCGGCGAGTCGGATACCGTGAAGTCCGTGGAAATTATGGACGTTTCGAGCCCGCACCTCGTTGAGAACGAACGGGAATCCGTCACGGCTCGTATCCGGCACCACGATCTGCGGCGGGTCGTGACGCGGCGGGCGATACCAGTACGTCCGCCGGTCGAACGCGTCGGTCCCAACGAGATCGTGGACCGTTACCGCAGTCCGTAGATACGGCTGCAACCCGGTCTCGTCTCCGTCGTTCTGTAGCGAATCCGGGACGGACCGCACCTGCTCGGCGAAAGTGGCGATCTCGTCGGGAACGTTCGACAGTTCGTCCGGATCGAGAAGCCACACCGCCGCACCGCTCTCCCGCAACTCCGCCCAGCCTATCTCGGTGAAGTCGTAGCCATCGACGACCGACGGGCGTCGAATCAGGCGGGAGAGCTGCTCCTCGGAAATACCGTACTCGTCCACAGTCTGCTGTGACAAGCAGAAGAAGTTGACTGCCCCGGTGACGGCCCCGCGTCGACACGTTGCGAGTGTACGTAGCGGTACGAGTCCGTGCGTCTCAATGCTTTCCCGGTCGAAGAGCGACTGCCAGTTGCTAGTTGGATCGAGCTGTTCTTGTTGGCGACAGACCACCTCACCCCACAAAGTTTCGCCGTCGACAACGCCGTCGATGGCGTCGCGGATTTCGTTCGTATCGACATCCTCGTCAACGCGCACGAACCGCGTGTCTCCAGTAGGAGCGTCTTCTGCGGGCACTTCGAGGCACACGAGAAGCGCGGTCTCGTCGGCCGTATCGAAGATTGACGTCGCTTCCGGATTGAACCGGACGAGGGACTTGATCCGGTACTCGTCGAGGAGGAATCGCTTGAGCGTCTCGCCGAATTTGCGGCTGAGCCAACTCTGGGGCGTGATGAACGCGGCTCGATCTCCGGGACCTAAGAACTCCCGCGAATGGTACAGGAAGTACGTATACAACGGCGATTTGCCGCTGATCGTGCGCCCGGTGCTGTCCTCGAACCGCGCGTTGCAGCGTCGCTTGTAGCTCGCTGGCAGCGCTTGGGCACCGGTGAACGGTGGATTCGAGACGATGCCGTCAACCTCACCGGGAAGGTCATCCGGCGAGAGAGTGAGGAAATCCACTGTCTGCGGCTCGTGAGACTGTCCAGACAACGTCAGCGCAGTCGTCCCCATCAGCATCGAGAGTGGGCTCTGATCGACACCGAAGACCTTCTTCGGGTCTAAGTCCGTCAGCCAGTGGGGATGGAACGGGCTGGACAGGACTCCGGACCCTATCCCCGGATCGAGTACTGTGTCGTCGCCAGTGGTAACCCACGAGCGCAGCAGTCGGCCGACGGCTGGCGGCGTGCGGAACTGCCCCAGCGATTGGCGGCTCTCACTCGTCGTGAGTCTCTCATAGACCTGCCCGATGTCTTCTGCCGGGTTCCGAGAGGTGAGGAGGCAATCGCGGGCTTCGACGACGGGCGTGACGATGTCGTCGTCGGCCCGCCAGATGATTCTGTCGACGGGCAGTTCTCGAAACGCTGCATCCCCCGTTTCGTGGTACGCGTGCTGAAGGGCAGCGCGGATGTCTGCCGAGAGTGCTGACAGGTCGCCACGCCGCTGATACCACTCGTAGAGAGTCATCTTCAGTAGGATGCTAATCACACTATGCCTGGCCAGGACCGTCCGTCGCTCGTCTTGAGGGAGCGTATCGAGACCGTGACGTTCACTCCACGTCTGTATAGCCGTCTCTAGTGAGGCTGAGTCAACCATCGCCGCGAGGTGATCGGCCGCCGCTGAGAGGCGGTCAAGAAGGTCGTCATCGACGACGGACTCGTCCAGTCGGGGGAATGACGCTGGTGTCTCCGGTGTGACCCTTGGAGGGACAGGGGTCGTGATCGGACAGTCGTCCGGGGTACAGCTGGTATCGACATCTGTCCTTCTCGTCGTTCGATACGCCCCAGGTTGTGAACCTGAATTCGGGAGTGCCAGGTTCGTTCCGGCGAGTCTCTCCATCGTGATGGACCGGTCTCATGAACCCCTCGTTTATAAACGTTAGTCGGACGGGCGCAATCGAATCCTAACGGTACGTACCATCAGGAGGCAGATTTGCGCAAAATCGGTGCACACCACGAGAGCTCCGCTATAGAAAGTAGTAGATGAGGTCCCGGCTCGGAATGTCGATACCGACTTTAGAGGTTGAACGTCGTGAGACCCGGGTTGCTTGGCCCGGAACTGTTCAGACCGTGCAGAGTTCGCGCGGCTCAATTCCATCGCTCTCAGTTCCCCACCCATGAGGTTACCTTGGACACAAGCCGGAGCCGTCTCCGACTTCCGAAATAGTCATCGTGATTCTTAATTTGCGGAGCCGTCCTGCACTTCCGAAGGGTCCGCCGAGAAAACCAATACACGTTTTCCGCAAAGGAGTAGAGTACGACGGCGATTTTAGGGAACTATCTATCTAGTGTTAGGTCATTCGATATCTCAGTATTCCCCTCAAAACGTCGCTGTAGGATGATTCTGCATGAATCGCAGGAGAAGTTAATGTACCTGCGCCGTGTGGTGGTTCCCAACGAACCATCGTATTCTCAATAGAAATGGTTGGGGGAAGATGACACTTTTTAGAAGCCAGAGAACCCCGGTATCTGATTACTGACATTCTGTGGGTTGATATCGCATAGAAAACGGAGTTGATCGCCGTCGCGTGATGCGGTTCCCGAAGATTCACTGTGAATGTACATTACTCCGCGCTGTACGGCGGTTCCGAAGAGTTCGGCGCGTGAGGAATGTGAACCGGACGGCGCGAATTCACGCTTTGACAGCACGGTCGCTTGATTGAGCGCACGACCATATCGTCCGCGACCCTGGCCATGTCAGCGGATTCTCAACAATTCGTGTGTCGCTTCCATTACCGCCCGCGAAGAGCCTACAATCCGTTCTTGACAGAATTCATATATAGTTTAGCGAAGCGCACGCGTTCCGCAGTTGATTCAAGCGTTTGAACCCCTCAGACCCACCGTTATCCGCCTAATCAACCCCTTGCTCCGAGACCAGTATAACTAGGGTACTGTCCCCCATTCAGGGGCGACAGCAGGGGTACTGCGGAAGAGTGAGTTACCAGTTGGTTGAGAAGAGGACGGCCGGGTCGATTGTGGTGGTCGGGTCACCTATTGTGGAGGACCAGAGATCGGAGGTCGTTGTCCAGCTCTCGACCACCCAGCTCGTGGCTCCCTCGTAGGCCTCGCGGATTTGCTTTTGTCCCGTCGAGACGTTCGGCTCGGAACCAAACGCGCCGTTCGGAAGTTCCGCGCTGAGGGCTTCGTGGTTGTGCCAGTGGTTGAAGATTTGGTAGGCGGTTTCGCGCGTGTCGAAGACCGCGCACGGAACTATCCCCTGATTGTGGAGGTCAACGAGCTTCCGGTACGTGTTGCGGTGAAGCGTCCAGTTGTGGTGGCTCGTCAGTACTTCACCGGCGTAGAGCTGTCCGTTTGGGTTCCTGCTCACGATGTCGACGGTGTAGCCGTTCAGGTTGCAGTACGTCTCGACGTCGCGGCCGTGGTGGCGTTCTCGGATGGTGGCCAACCCGACGGCGACGCGGTGTGGGAGACCCTCTCTGGGATCGCCTTTGAGCGGTGGGAATGCGCTGTGTTGGTTGATGAGCGTTCGACCCTTAAGCGTCGGGCTGTACCAGACCTTTTTCCGCAAGATCGTCTTCGGAGCCAGGTAGACGGACGCCTCTTGTTCGTACCACGGGTGGTCTCCGAACGCTTCGGCGAACTCGTAGTCGTGGTCGGGGTCAATGACGAGTCGCTTGAGGTCGTCTTGGTCGAGGTCGCCGAAGAGGTCGGTCCAGCTCGGGAGTTTGTCCCGGAGGAGGTGATGACCGCGAACGCGTTCCCCGTTCCACAGCCTCCCGAGGCGCTCAAGTGCAACACGGCGGTCGTGAGTGAGCCTCATCTGTCGGCCCGCCGCACCACCAGGCACGACGTCGACGGTGCCTTCGTACTTCGCCGTGTCTGATTGTTCCCACGGGGGGAGTTCTTCGACGTCGAGTGTCTGTCGACGGGGATTGTACCCGTAGACGGACTGGAGGTACTCTTCGGTCACCCACGCAGCGTGCGGAGCCGGGAACGAGTTCCCCCAGAGGATGAGGTCGTCGACGTCGGCGGGGTGACCGGGGTCGTAGCCTTCCAGTGGCCACACGTCGGGGTCGGGATCATCGTCTGTCGGAGAGAAATCCCCGAATAAGCGCGGTTCCATGTACGGACCGTCGAACATACTGTCGCCTCCGAGGTAGATGAGTCGAATGTCACGGTCGGGGTAGTCGAGGGACGTCGTCATCTTCTCCAAGTTTTCCGGAGGCGACGTCGCACGATCTGGTCGGAATGGAGGTCCGGTCGACATACACTTGGTATGCCCGTGCCACGTTTAATGGTCTGGACTTAGTCGTTATTGGTGGTGCAGAGACTGTCGAAACAACAGGACAGCACGCGCGGCACGAATCCAGCTGGAACTTATGCATTAGCTAGGTCTACGTGATGAATTAGGGGGTCTGCCTCTTCGTTTAGTACTGGTTCCTCTTAGAACGGATTTGCGTTCGTTGCAGGTGGTGAGCCGTGTCGCTGTAGTCTGAAAGATCGAGGCTGCTAGTCGCCGACTTCTTCGATGACCTCCGATTCCTCCAGACCGGACTCCGGCGTGTAGTAGAGCGCTGCGTCGGTCAGTTCGACGATGCGGTAGTACCGGTGCTTCTTGTTGTTGTGGCTCGCACCGCTGACTTTGACGATGTCACCGCTGGACAGCTCGCTGATGTCCATGTGGTAGTCACTGTCGATTGTCTGCTTGTCGAGCCAGTCGCCGTCGACGGCGTACGTGTCGTGGGTGCCGGTGACCTTCATGATCCATGCCTTGCCCGCTTTGCGGTTGGGGTGCGCTGAGAGGTCCGTCCACGCGACGTACCGGCCGTTGACTAAATCAACTCTCTCTGCGTCGTCCGTGTCGATGTCGTACTTACGTCGCTCCAGTTCTTCTTCGATTTCTTCGCGCTGCTCTTCTAACTCCTCGGTCGTGAACTCGTAGAGCTCACTTTGTCTGTGGTCGTGGGGGGTCGCTTGTTCTACCATCGGCACACCTCGAAAACCGCCAGCCCCTTTTCAATGTAAGGCCTGAACGGGGGAAGGAACAGTGCTTCTCGACACAGCGGACGGCGGAAAACACGCTTCTTACCCCGGTTTGAGACTGTCAGCGCGACCTCCTGACTGAGCGCACGACCATATCGTCGTTTGCCGGTAACAGAAGTCCTGCGCGCGTCGCTTGCGATGGATCGTTCAGAATCACACCACGGGGCCGAGCTCAGACTGTATTGAACCGGTAGACAGCGATACTCACCACCCGCAAACTGCCAGCTACGGAACCCGTGTCGGGCTGACCGACGAAGTCTGTTCTGCGTCTTGTCATAGTCAGACTCTCGATATTCTACCGGCCTGTAAGGTCGCCTAAAAGGCCTCGTCAATTTTTAGATCGTCACCATCAGCCATCGAGTCAGGCAACGCGTCACGATACTCTTTCACTGAGAATTTTCCGAGTGTCTCTAGCGAATCAACCAACTCGGCGATGTTCTCTGCACTAAGGTCTGGGTCCTGTTCACAGACGAGAGCGAATTTCCTCGGGGAGCTAAACCACTTGTAGTCTGAAGACGTTCGCGGATCAGGGAGGAGGATCCCGCGTGATTCGAGGAGGTTCTTGTACTTCTCTACTGTCCGCGGGTCGGTACGCCCTGCCTTGTGAACCGCCTGTTCGAAGTCTGACTCACTGACGTTGTCAGGCAGATGCTCTATCGTGCTCTTCACTCCCTGTCTCACCTGCGGCTCCAAGTCATCCAGGTTCGCAAGTCGATCTGTGTGTGAGTGTGTGCGGTCAGTTTGGGCGGGGGCGGCCTCGTTCCTCAGGAGATGTAGGAGTTCGTCCTGCTGCTCTTCGATTCGTTCGAGTCGTTCGTCTAATCGTGCGAGGCGGTCCCGTTCCATGTACTCTTGCATCGCTCTCTCGACTAAACGACCGAATTCTCCCCTGACCTGCCCTTTTACCTCGTGGGTGTACTCTCGGAACGCGTCTCGTACGTCCTCGTCTACTCGGGCATTCAGCGGAATACGATTGCTCAACGAGAACACCCCCCAGATCGGGAGACTAGTTCAGGTGCGATTACAGCACGATTACGTTCACATCTGATCAAGCGCGGATAGAGTACAGTACGATTACGCAGTAGTGTTTGTTGTCTGCTATAGTGGTCGAGTTCTAGATGAATCTCAGCCGTCTTCAGGCCCGTACCTTGACGCCCTCTTTGGTTTTTGTCGCAACTTGTTTCTCTACACCTCCCGGCTATTGGATGGAGTCTCCCACACGCACACAGAGTGTTTTGTCCTCGTCTGAATTGAGAACAGTACTGTGTAGGTTGTATTCTCTCCGTCGGTTCTTCGTCAGTCATCGCCTTATCCCCGGCTAACCACCACCCCTTTAATGCAGTAAGGGTTCAGCGAAGAAACCGGCAAAATATCCCTCTTTCTTTGCCAGAGTTGGGTGCTATAATGGGTTGATTCCCCGCAGATACCTACCGGGACCATCCCCAAATCACCGCGCTTGCTGTCGGTTTCAAAAGTTCCATCGAAGCGAGCAGAGATCAGAGAACGACTAAATGTAGTTTCCAAGGAATCCATCAACGAGTGAACTACCGTACCCTACTCGCTCATGGCTGACGTCGTTCGCTCCTTGAGGGTAGGGCTTCCTGCTTCCACGACGCGCTTTGCAGACACAGGTGTATCCACAGAGAGTGCAGTCTCCGTCTCTATCGCCACTCAGAAAGCCTATCACTATTGGCGATACCGGGCGACGAGACCGTTCAGTATACATCATCGGCACCAATCACTGTTATTACACAGCGGAAGCAACGACACTACGGACATGCAGCACAGGTTCCGTGTCGGCGAACAATACCGAGACACCGGCAGTTATCGGAACTCTTCTGACCAGTTCCTCAGATGGATTCGCGGCCCGCTCGACAGCGGCATCAAAAACACCGGCGGAATCCGTGACCTCCGTGCGAATCGGTCTGAGACGCCTGCAGCGCTCGTACTCGTCTCGAACGACAGCGGTATCTCCCAACATGACGACCCGTGGGAAGACACACTCGCCGTCAACGCCGGCTACATCAGCTACTGGGGCGACGCGAAAGCCGACAATCCATACGACGACTCTATCAAGAACCAGAAAATCAAGACCGCGTTCGACCGAGCCGCGGCTAGACGACGCGAAGACGTTCCACCAGTCCTCGTATTCCGGAAACCTGAATCCGGAGTCGTCGAATTCTGCGGATTGTGCGTACCAGACCACTTCGAGGTCCGCACCTACCAAGCCGACTCCGGGACACAAATCCCAAATTACCTGTTCCACTTCTCAATCCTCAACACCCAGTCCATCCCCATCTCTTGGCTACACGACCGCGCCCGGATGAACGATGACGCCCGAGCGCCGGATGTCTGGAAGCGCTGGGTCGAAACTGGCGACGTCGCCCAATGGCCGACCGGCGAGACGCTCGACCAGAGCGGGCGGGTCCGACGCTACGAAACCTCCGAAACCGCCGTGAGCGACGCCTTTCGAACAGAGACGTTCGAACGGTACGGCCACGCCTGTACCATGACCGATATTCGAGAAGACGACCTCCTCGACCTGGCACATGTCCTCCCGCGAAGCCAGCATCCCGAACTCGCCGAACATCCGGAGAACGTCCTCGTGCTGAACTCACTCCATCACCGAGCGTTCGACGCTGCATTATTTACTATCGACAGCGATTACCGGATTCGAACTAGTCCGTCCTTCGACCCTGCTCACCCGTTCCTCCGCCGAACAATCCTCGAACGAGCGGGCGAGCAGCTTTCATTCCCGTCCACTATTCAAGTCCGGCCGTCGTTTCTTGAAGAACTCAATACCGGCCTATCTTGGTTATAGCACGCCAAGCTTCTCTATTGAATCGATGACCGAAACTCAGCAGAGACGTAGGTAGCTCATCTCCTCCTGTAAATAGTGAAGTAGTCCTTAGGTAGGAATGGGGTCTAACTGAGTGACAATAACCGGAGTTCTATTTCCAACGATGAAAGACAGTGAAGCGGGCGATTCAATGGACTTTGTTAAAAGTAACAGTCTCACTGTCGAGGTCTGGTTCTGCAGCCCATCCGAGTTCTGCCCAGCCTTCGGCATGAGCGTGGCCAGTAGGATTCCACCAAACGGCGTATTTACGAGCAGATGCAGGTAATGGAACACCCAGGATCTCCTCTATCTCTTCAAATGAGAGGTGGAGAGTGTTCACATCAGCCTTCTTAAGGTGATCATAGAGCGGTGCGTACTTACTACTCGTCAATTGGTGCTGATTTGTGGATTCGTTAAAAATAGACTCTCGGTCTTTTGCAGGGCCATCAGCTTGCGCGATTTGCTGTGGACTATCAGTCACGGTGGTTGGAGATTCGAAATTCCAGGATGGATCGCACTCTTCGATTAACGCCGCTTCCCGTTGTTTCCTGTCCTCGGCCTCCATTGCCCAGAGTGCGACCTGCCCTTCGTTGCGGATGACTTCGAGAATGGCGTTATTGATTCGACAGTTGGTCTGCTGTCCACCCTCAAAACAGTTCTTGGGAGAAATGTTGGAGTATCCGTATTGAATTCGACTATGTATATCCACAGCCTCTCCGACATACACTATCTGATGGTTTGCGGTGAAGATATAAACACCTGATCTCTCTTGGAAGCTGGAGGTGTCAACGTGGAATTTACAAAACGGTCCCCAACCGTACTGATGGACAGACGTTTCGTCTGATTTTTCGTAGCGTTGTTGAGGCATTTTGAGATCGATCTGCCCTGCCTCATTCCGTTCTACTGTGACGGTGTCTACAAACTCGAACTTCTGAGTGAGATCAGAGATATCCATAATTTGGATTCAAAGCCATTTGGTATAATAATCGGGTCAGTGAGTCCATTGACAGCTGCTTCCATTTACTCGCCGGCAATGACCTTGTTATGGTACGTGAGATGGTCGTCGCTGATTTGGTGTGGGTCTGCGATATTCAATACAGTTCCATCAACGGCCTCTTCGTAGGTGTGGGTGACGCGGTACGTCTCTGGGTCAACGGTGAGTCGGCCGTAGTCGAAATCGGCGTGGTGGTTCGGACAGAGAACGAGAATATTCTCCGGCTCATCGGGTCCATCGTGCGGGCGACCGAGCGGACGGATATGGTGTGCCTCAGCGTACGGATTCCCATCCGGACCACGCCGAGAGACGCTACAGACCTGGCATGTATGATTGTACATACGCTTCATATCGTGGGCGAGGTCAGTATTGCGCACCACGCGACTACGCGTCGTCTCGACACGATCCGGGTCAGGGGCTATCAAGTCCAGTGCCGGTTCCTTACGATCCGCACGCCCGTCGCGGTCCAACTGAACTATCTCTTCCGGACTGAACTTGCTCAATCCGTCGTCGGCGTCCACTCCCGACTCCAACAGATCTTGGACTGCATCAACATCGGTTACTAAGGCATCTACAGGCGGGTGCGAGCATCTGAACGTAATATGGCGCTCAATTGTCGTCCGCGAACAGTCGTACTCCTCAGCAATGTCGCTAAAGTCGACATCAGGACTGGACCGATACGTTTCCCGGATTGCCTGACAATCTGAGTTCGAGATATCCCGACGCCGATCATTCGGCTCACGGGGAGGTTCGTCAACCTCGTGCGCACACTCACCGTTCACGTGAGCAAGAACCACTTGATACTCGTGGTCAACGGTGTCCGCATAGGCCATCACGCTCGCTGCATCGTGAACGCCACGGCGGAGTTGGGCACATTCCTCCGCTGTAACATGGTCTCGTTGGAGAATCTCCTGCTTCGCAACTGTCGGGGACTCGACGGCAACCTCGTGCGAACAATTTCCAGTAAGATGCCGGACAAGCGTCTGCCAGCGACGACCCGTTGACGCCCGTAGGGCCTCAATCGCCTCCCCAGCGGCATATCGATCTCTAATGTCACGACATTCAGGAGCGGTCACGTTGTGAGTCCGGCCACGTGAAATCGGGGTTTCGTCACAATCGTGAGAACACTCGCCAATCAAGTGGTCGTAGACGTCTCTCCGAGGATGATCGCTCTCGACCGCGAGTTCATACGGTGACTTGCCGTTGCGGTATGATACCCGCCACTCCTGGCACTGCCGTTCTGAAATTGTCTCGTCTTCAACTCTCATAGTCGAACCTCTCGTTGTACTTCGCAATTGTCTGAGTTCCAACACCGAGCGCGGAGCTAATATCGCTGGCAGTCAGGTGCACCCCGTTCGCCTGGGCGACGCTCAAGTATGCACCTCCAGTGACCCCAGCACGACTGGCACTGTCTCCGACGTCCGCATCAGTCGCAATGTCACGGGCATCGTCAGCATACACAGCCGGATGTTCGGAGAAGGCTGTCTGGAGCGTCGCAATTGCCTCATCAATTGTCTGGGGTGGAAGTACATCTACTGGGACATCGTCCGCCAGTTTCAGGAACGTTTTGTAGTTCTTGCGGATGGAGACCGGAGTTTTGTTTACGAAGTCTGCGACATCCCGCTGGCGAATTTCGAGCCCGTGTTTCTGCGCGACGGCATAGAGGATCGCACCGGCGACCGTCGTCGGGGCAAATCCACTATGGAGATTACGTTCTTTCCCGCGTTCAAGCAGATCGAAACACTCCGCTGCCTGGTCTTCCGTGAAGCCGAACTCATCAATCCCGTCATCCAAGTAGGTGTCAGGTTCGACTGGGGTCGGCTGAATATCCAACTCTGACATCAGCCTCGCACTCAAGTGTTGAATGTTCTTCTGGGACTTCCGAGCATGATCGGCAATGTCCGGCAGCGAAATTGGTTCCTCCTGACGGGTACACGCGAGGTAGAAACAGGCACCCGCAACGCTATCGATGGAATCATACTCGTATCCCGACCGGAGGACATCTCCACATAACCGAATTCCATCGACCATCGTGTCCTCTGCCGCGTCGAGCGTCTCACCCATCCGCTCAATCTCGGTCCCCACATAGAGCAGAACCGAGCGACGGGAGTACCGCGCTTGCATCATCATTAAGATGACTTATTTCTCTTATTTACCTTTCGTTACTAGCAATTAGATTCCATCATCGCCATATTTTACTGTAAATGAGGTGTGGTGGCCGAACCACGATGTACCAGTTCGGTTTGCCTGCCCTATTAACGAGATTCTGATCCTGAATCACCCAGATCTCGTGGCGAGTCTCGTACACCCAGTACCGCACCTCGTCAAATTCCGGTGGAAAGCTAACACCTGCATCACGCCATCTTCAAGAGACTATCCGCAAGCGATTCGAGTTCATCGGTTTCGTCGATCATGGAAAGCCATTGGCGGGGGAGCCCCGACGCACCGAATCGCGCCCCGGCAATGGCTCCCGTGATCGCGCCGATGGTATCAGTATCACCGCCACGGTTGACGGCAGTGACAATCGCCTCCTCGGCACTCTTGGACGCTAACCCGTCGTGGAGAGCCGTTTGAATCGAATGGACAACATAGCCAGACGTCTCTAGTGTACCAGGGGAAGTAGCACGGGTGAGAGGACTAAGCGCAGCGGTGAGCTCGTTTGGTGCACTTGCATCGACATAGTCAAGGGCGTCCT